>JAFGAV010000061.1 GCA_016933515.1 Candidatus Aminicenantota bacterium | reverse complement strand
CGAGAGCGTCTTCATCTACCTGGGGATCCCCTTCCTCGCCGGAATCGTCACCCGCTTCACCCTTCTCAAGCTCAAAGGCCGCGCCTGGTATGAGACGAAATTCATCCCGCGCATCAGTCCCGTCACCCTCATCGCTCTTCTCTTCACCATCCTGGTGATGTTCTCCCTCAAGGGCGAATTCATCGTCAAGATCCCGCTCGACGTGCTGAGGATCGCCGTTCCTCTGCTGCTCTATTTCGTCATCATGTTCTTCGTCAGCTTCTGGTTGGGCCGGAAGGCGGGCGCGGGCTACAAGATCACGACGACGCTCTCCTTCACCGCGGCGAGCAACAACTTCGAGCTGGCCATCGCCGTGGCCATCGCCGTGTTCGGCATCAACTCCGGAGAGGCCTTCGCCACGGTCATCGGGCCGCTCGTCGAAGTCCCGGTCCTCATCAGCTTGGTCAACGTCGCCCTGAGGTTCCGTAAGAAATATTTTGCGGTCGCAGGACCGGAGCCATAAAGCCCTCGGACCTGATCTTTCCGCGTCAGAACCTGATGATCAATCCCGCCCGGGCGGAGAAGCCGGAAAAATCGATTTTGGCCTCATGAACGTCCGAGACCCCTGAGCCCGAGGGAGGCGTATCGCTGATAAAGACCATAGGAAAGGTGCCTATGAGAGCTACGTTCATTCGGTAGAAATAGAGCTTGCCTGATTCCGAATCGCTGAATCCCGGCATGGAATATTTGGCCTCTCCCTCGAACCCGCCGATTCTGGCATAACGGCCCGCGGCCTCCAGAACCAGGCCGACATTGGGACCGAAGTTCAGCTCAAAACCGGCGCCGCCGTGGAAACCGATCCCCTGACCTCGGGCTTCGAATTCCCACTGCATCCAATCGGTTCCTTCCTCGAGCCTGAGGCGGCTTTCGAACGTGCCGAGGTAGTATCCGGCGCCCCCGTTGACAACGAAGTTGGCCGAAGCTCCTATGGGAAGGGAAAGGTGCAGTCCAACCCGCAGGGGGACGGCGCCCGCTTTGGGATCGGAGCTGATGGCAAGAGATACTCCCGGCCGTGTCATGTTCACGACGGAACTCGAAGAGGCTTGGAGGTACCCCGCTCCGATGCTCACTCCAATGTTGGGAGTGAGGTAGAAAATAAGGTCTCCGCCGCCGGTGAATCCGTAGTGAAAAGGTTTGTAATCCCCGGAGGCCGAGTAGCCGCCCAATTCCCCCGATCTCACCCAGAAATCCTGAAATCCCTGAACGCCGTCGTTGCCCTCGCCGCCTACGAGGTAGTTGTAACCTCCGTAAAGCTTGAAACCGATCCGAAACTGGGCCCGGGCCGGCAGGCTCAAAAGAAGCGGAACAAGAACGGCGAGGAACAAGATAAAACTCACTCTGCGGATCTTCATTTGGCCCTCCTTCACTTGGCGATTCGATTTTACCACTATCGTTGTTCAAGCTCCAGGTCAGCTGTTCGATAGTGTCTCCGGGCCGCATGTCGGCCCGGCGCATCGGCCTCTTCGGCCACGATGAAAAGATGGATTCTTCATTTGCATTCTCATCTGCATTCGCATTAAAATTTTGTTCAACGCGGGAAAGAAAGGTCAATCCGGAAATGACGAGACATCCTTGGCCATTTGCCGCCGCTGTTTTCGCCCTGAGCCTGTTTGTCTATGCGCCGGGATGCAAATCCCCGGTTCAGCCCGAGGATGACGGCGGGGGAGTGACGCCGCCCTCCTCTTCCGGCACGGCCACCGCGGACTACATCGAGCTCGGCCGGATCTCGAAGATTTCAAGGTTCCGTTCCGGCGTCGGGCACGACTACTCCGACGATTACGAGTCCTGCCGGAGCATGAAGCATTACTTCGTCCCCGGCTCCTATCCGGTGAAGATCTTTTCGCCGGTAAACGGGAAAATCATCTATCTGACGGCCGAGTGGGCGGGAACTCAGGTCGGAATCGAGGCGGGTTCGCGGACGTTCATCATCTTTCACGTGAACGTCTTCTCATCGGTCAAAGTCGGCGATTCCGTAGCCGCCGGCCAGCAGATCGGGACTCACGTCGGCTCCCAGACTTACTCGGACATCGCGGTCCGGGAGGGCAGGCGTCTGTTGTCCTATTTCAACGTCATGACCGACGCCGTTTTCCAGAAATACCGGGAACGCGGCGTCGGCTCGAAGTCGGACCTCATCATCTCCAAGGCCGAGCGCGACGCCGACCCTCTCACCTGCAGCGGCGACACGTTTCTCAACCAGGGCACGCTCCCGAACTGGGTCAACCTGAACTAGCCGGACTGATCCCCCCGAATTGTCTCCGCGGAAGCGCATCCCTTCCGCGGCTTTCCCTTTCTTTGACCGCGGCTGCGCTTCGTGTTAAACATGTTCCGTCTTTCGCTCTTGTCAAGGCGGATGAATCGAAAGCGAAGGACACATTTCATGACCATCAGAGAGCTTGTCTCAGGCCGGGCGGAGAGAAATCCCGAAGCCCCGGCGCTTGCGGCCCCGGGACGCCCGCCTTTTTCCTACGCCGAACTTCTCAGAAGGATGGACTCGGCCGTCCTGGAGCTGCGGGCGGCCGGAATCGGACGGAAGGACAGGGTCGCCCTGGTCATGCCCAATGGGCCGGAGACGGCGGCGGCCATTCTGTCCGTGATGTCGGCCGCGGCCTGCGCTCCGCTCAATCCGCAGTTCTCGGAATCGGAATTCGATTTCTATTTGTCCGACATCAAGGCCGGGGCTGTGCTCGTCGCTTCAGGACTCGGGTCGCCGGTGCTCCGCCCGGCCCGCAGGCTGAACCTGAAGGTCATCGAGCTTTCGCCGGAATCCCAAGAAGCCGCCGGCCTGTTGCATTTCAAGTTCGAGGCCGCGCCAAAAACCTCGGATTCTGCCCGTCTTTTCCGTCTCAAATTCGAGGCTTCCGCCGGAGAGAATTCCGAGGATCGACCCGCTCCTGAGGACACGGCCCTTCTGCTCCACACATCGGGTACGACGTCCCGGCCCAAGCTTGTCCCCCTGAGCCAGTCCAATCTGGCCGCCTCGGCGCTCAACATCGCGGCGGGCCTCGGCCTCGGTCCTTCCGACCGCTGTCTCAACATCATGCCTCTCTTCCACGTCCATGGAATGGTCGCCGGCCTTCTGGCGCCCCTGGCCTCCGGCGGAAGCGTCGTCTGCTCGCCGGGCTGCCTCGTCCCGGATTTTTTCGCCTGGCTTGAGGAATTCTCCCCTTCCTGGTACACGGCCGTGCCCACCATGCACCAGGCCATTCTCTCCCGCGCCCCGGAACACGCGGAGATCATCCGCAACCGGCCGCTGCGGTTCATCCGCTCGTGCTCGGCCGCCCTCCCGCCGTCGCTCATGGCCGGGCTCGAGGAGACGTTCGGCGTCCCCGTCCTTGAGGCCTACGGCATGACCGAAGCCTCTCATCAGATGGCCTGCAATCCCATGCCCCCCCGGCCGCGAAAGCCCGGGTCGGTAGGGCTTCCGGCGGGCGCCGAAATCGCCGTCATGGACGACGGGGGCAATCTCCTGCCGGCCGGAAAAACGGGCGAGGTCGTCGTCCGGGGGCCGGGCGTCATGGCCGGATACGAGAACAATCCGGAAGCCAACGCCGAATCCTTCACCGGCGGCTGGTTCCGGACGGGCGACCTGGGCACCCGCGACGAGGACGGCTACCTGTTCCTGACCGGCCGCAAAAAGGAAATCATCAACCGCGGCGGGGAAAAAATTTCTCCCCGCGAGGTGGACGAAGCGCTGCTTGAACACCCCGCGGTCGCCCAAGCGGTGACGTTCGCTCTGCCCGACTCGAAGCTGGGCGAAGACGTGGCCGCGGCCGTCGTCCTCAAGCCCGGCGCGGCCTGCGGCGTCGAGGATTTGCGGGCTTTTATCGCCAACAAATTGACCTATTACAAGGTTCCCCGGCTCGTGGTCCTGGTGCCGGAGATCCCTAAAGGTCCCACGGGCAAGCTGCAGCGCATCGGCCTGGCCGGGAAGCTGGGATTGAATGGAGCACCCTCTCCCTCGCCCCATAAGCCCGCCGCCCTCCGCCGCCCTGAAACGGTGCTTGAAAAAAAACTGGAAAGGATCTGGTCCGAAGTCCTTGAGAATCCGTTAGGCGGCAGGGACGATGATTTTTTCCAGTCGGGGGGAGATTCCCTTTCGGCCGTAAGGCTCCTGGAACGCATTCATGCCGAATTCGGAAAAACGATCCCCATGTCGTCCCTGTTTATCAAGCCGACGTTTGACGCCTTGGCCGCAATCCTCACCGGCCGTGAAGAGGCGGCCGGGCCGAGAATCGTTCCCATCCGGCCTGAAGGCCGGCGTCCGCCCTTGTACTGCTTCCCTCCCCACAACGGCCAGATATTTCTCTACAAAAACCTGGCCCGCTTCCTCGATCCCGATCAGCCCGTATTTGCTTTTCAGGACTCCGGATCCGCGACGGAAGATAAGCCGGAAGAACGGCCGTCCGGCTTGGCCGCGGACTGCATCGACGAATTGCTGGAATTTCAGGCCGAAGGCCCTTTTTTCCTGACCGGATTCTGCTCGGGCGCGGCGGCCGCCTTGGAAACGGCCCGGCGGCTTGAGGAGCGGGGACATGAGGTCGGCCTGCTCGCTCTCATGGACGGCTATGCTCCCGGGTATCCGAGGCCAAGGCCGGGTGTCGGCCGGACGGCGATATCATTTTTCTCCGTCCTCGACAGACTGAGAAGATTCGCGGCATTCCTCTCTTATGTGCGTGCCGTCAGGAAGAACCGGCGGGCCGCTTTGCTCAAAGACCGCGCGGCGGAGCTGACCCGCTTCCTGCCTTCATTGTTCAGGGAATCGACAAACGCGCTGGCAGCGTTTTCGACACTCGCGGGATTCGGCGGGTCCCCTGAATCCGGGCATCGTCCCTCGCCCTACGACGGCAATGCGCTTCTTCTCCGGCCGTCCCGCGAACCGATCGGCTTCGAACGCGAAAGCGCACTCGGCTGGGACAGGCTGATAAAAGGATTGCGGGTCGTGACGATAGGCGGCTATTACCGGACGCTCATCTATCCGCCCCGGGTTCGTCGCCTGGCCGTCGTGCTCGAGGCTCATCTCAGGAAGGCTCAGGGCTCTTGAGGTCCGGCCGGCGCCAAAATCTTCAGCTTTTGTTTTTCAAGATGCGGTGGGCGGCAAACGAGCCCGTGAGAATCGCCGTCGGGATCCCTGCCGGACTGAAGGTCCACTGACCCGCCTGCAGCACGCCGGGAACGGGCGTTTTGACCGACGACGCGATTTTCCGGAGGTTGCTGACCGCAGGGACGCCCGTTTCATACGACCAGCCGATGATCGCTCCTTCGGAAGAGCCGACCCGGTTGAATAGGCTTATCGGAGTGGAAGAAAACCGCAGCCTCACCTTGCCCTTCAATCCGGGATAGATCGATCGTGAAAGAACGTTCACCATCCGGTCTTCGACTTCGGTTTTGAATTCTTCATACCATCCCGCATCCCGTATCTTTTTCATCAACTCATACTCGAACAGGAAGCTGATGATCAATCCCGTTTTCCCCTCGGGGGCCAATGATTTCTGCCGCAGGGCGGGAATGGAGATTTCGTACGTCGTGAGTTCGCAATAGGCGTCCAGCCACCGCAGGATCTCTTTTTGTGTTTTGTTAGGAAAATCATCAATGATTTTCTTGATATCGGAACGATGCGTTTCGCCGAGGCCCTTCCGGGAGGGGGTGTAAAAGAAGTGTTCGCTGCAAACGGACCGAAATGTTTCCGGGTCTTCCTCGACTCCGAGAAACAGGGTGAATACGGATTCGGCCCCATGTTTGGACAGCAGCAAGTCCTTTTGTTTATTGATGTTCGCTTTGACTTTCGGATTCAGGCCGTCCGTTTTCAGACAACGATAGAGCGTCTTGAGATCGGCGCACCAAACCAGGCGATCATAACGATAGGAACGGCCGTGGGCGTCCAGGGCCGTTTTTTCGGACGGAACAACCTCGGTGATTCGGGCGTCCGCTTGGATTGTCCCTCCCCAGTCGAGGATTTTCTGTTTCATCGCCCGGGGCAGTTCGCCTGTCCCATTTCGGGGGTACAAATAATCGAGATAGACGTAAAAATAGCCCAGGGCGAAAAAGCTGGGGGTTTTCTTGAAGAAATGCTGGGCGATGATATCCATCAGAGATTGATCGGCCGATAATCGGCCCAGAAAATCTTCCAGCGGTTCATTCATTCTGTTCATTTTATAGAGGGAAAAAAGGAATTTCGGAAACCAGGGGAGAAGCTCGCCGACGAGGAATTGCTTGTCGTTCTTCAAGTCTTTGAAATTGGGATTGTCGATTCCATAGAGAACGGCCATGTGTTTGAGAATCGCTTTTATTTTGGAGAGGATGGTGTCGATATCCGCAATGCTCTCGGGATACATTGTTTTCAACAGTCGCTCATAATCTTTCAAGCTGTCCTTGGACGTGATCCTGATGACTTCGTCTTCGATGCCGACCGAAACGACGTTCGGAAGAAGCTCAAGATCGATCCCCAGCTGTCGGATCATCGGTCTGACGATTCCTGAGTTGATCAATGACCGCGGGCCGGCGTCAAAAAGATAGCCGTCCCTCTTGAAGGAGTTTAAAAGACCCCCGACATCGCTGTTCTTCTCGATGAGAAGGACCTCCTGCCCTTCCCGCGACAGATAGGCGGCCGCGGTCAATCCGGACATTCCGGCTCCGACAACGACAATCCGCCGCCCCGCCGCTTTCACGCCAAGCCTCCCAGCTCGATGCTGATTTTCCAGAGCTCCTCCGCCACGGCCCTGTCCCGGGCATGGGGCGCGGGCTTTTCCTCCGTGGTGAGGTTGAAAAATTTGCCGCTGATCCCTTCCAGTTCCTCTGAGGCGCCGAGATAAAAGAGAGCCTTGGCGGAGATCTGGGGATTGCGCGCCCTGGCATTGACGACATGGTGCTTGTAGAACCGATAGAGGCGCCCGTTGTTTTCGCCCAGGCTCGTCTTGACGTTCCCCGGATGCATGGCGTTGATCGTCACGGCGCTCCCTTCAAAACACTCCGTGAATTTGAACATCGAAAGAATCTGGGCGGTTTTCGCCGCGCCGTAGCCGACCAGCCCGGAATAATGACGGCGGTCCCACCGCAGATCATCCAAGTGGATTCCGGAAAGCGCGAAGCGATGGCCTTCGGAATTGACGAGCAGAATTCTCGTTTTCCCCCGTTCTTTCAGCTTGTCCTTGAGCATGTAATTGAGAATAAAGGACGCCAAGTAATTCACCTGGAAAACCAGTTCCATGTTGTTGGCGGTGAATTGCCTGGTGGTGGAATAGACTCCCGCGTTGTGGATGAGGACGTCGATATGTCTGTCCAAAGAGAGAAGATCCTGTCCGATTTTTTTCACGTTGGAAATGCGGGTGTAGTCCGCGATCCGATATTCGCATCGGACGCGATATCTGTCCCTGATTTCTTCGCCCAATGCTTTGGATTGTTCTTCGTTGCGGTTGACGACCAGAAGATCGGCCCCGTGGGCGGCATACTCATAGGCGGTGAGGCGGCCGATCCCGGATGTCGCTCCGGTGATGACGGCCAATCGCCCCGTGAAGTCGGTCGAGCATTCTTTCGGGTCCGCCTTGTTGTTGCGCCGCATATCGTGAACGTCGGGCCATTCCCATTGTTTCAGATATTTTCTCAGCGAGCTCATCCGAATTTATTCCTCATGAATTTTCGATAGAGTTTCCCGAACCGGGGAATGTTGTCGAAAATGTCTCCCCAGAGATCGAAATAGTCCCTTTGCCCGATGATTCTGCCGTCATCATTCAGGGTGATCCGGCTGGCGCCGTACAGCGACGATTGGGGATATTTCTTGAAGCTCAATATCATTTCCCATTCGATGAAAATGGTCTTGTCGTCCATGGTGCCGTTGTGAATCAAGAACTTCAAAGCTTTGGAGCGATCCGTCAGTCGTTCCGTCATTTCGGCAAAATCTTTGAGGCCGTGAATCGTTTGAATGGAATCGCGGAAGGTGATGTCGCCGTCATAAAAAGGCAGGATGTGGGACCAATCGGGCTTGCCCTCTTTGTTGTAGATGCCGGTCCACAACTCTATGAATTGCTCCAGGCTCTCAATGCGATGGCTCATGTTCCCGTCCCATATTCAGATTTTCAATGCGCCCCTTGAAGTTCCGCTCTCCCCTCGTGAAGGCTTTGTGGCTCATGTTGATTGGTCTGGCAGAGGCTATTTTATTTCATTTCCGCGAGAATTCAACAGCAAACCGAGCGGGGCCTTTATGAATTATGAGGCGTCCGTGGTATACTAGTAAAAAAACGGGGCCTTTTCCGTTCCATCATGAAGGAAAGGAGCATTCCATGAAAGACAGCGTTTACAAGGTCGTCGAATTGGTCGGGACGAGTACGGAGTCCTGGGAGAAAGCCGCGGCGGCGGTCATCGAAATGGCCGCCCAAACCCTGAAAGAGCTGCGCGTGGCCGAGGTAGCCGAGCAGGACGTGCATATCGAAAACGGCAAGATCACCGCCTATCGGGTGAAGCTCAAGGTTTCGTTCAAGTATCTGCCCGACTGATATTCTGCGTTTTTAAGGACGCCGTTTCATTTGTTCTTGCACTTTTCTGTTTCGGGCGGCGGCCGAGTGCGGCTGCCTGCTGAAATTTGTCCATCCTGATTCCCGCTGGAGAGCCGGAGGCGGAAGATAAAAGGAATATTTAAATTTTCAGGGATGGATTTAGGGATTTTCAGCAGATAGCTGATTTTTTTGCAACATAGTTTTTCAGACTTTAGAAGGGTTCAGACCGTTTTCGGAGACATTTTGTTTTCCCGGGCGGGGCGTAATCGTCCCCGACATCCGGAACGAACCAATCCTTGCGGGTTGATGTTACACCATTTCCAACGCCTTCTGGCGGAACATGAGAGCTGCCGGCCCCGCTTGGAAGACTTTCTGTCCGATGCCGGCCGGACACGGCGTTGAAACAACCCGCCGGATTGCCTAAAATGGGGTCAAGAACCGAAAGCATGTCTATCGGCAAACCGGCGGTCGTGGTCTTTTGCATCGTCTCGGTTTTTTGCGCGCCGCCGCAGGGGGCCGTCCGGGACGGCGAGGTCGTCGTTTTCAAGCACGGCAAGATCGCCGGGGACCCGGCCCCGTTCAACCGCTTGCTGGACGAATTCGAAGCCCGGAATCCGGGGATCGCCGTCCGCGACGAAATCCTCCCCGCCTCGACCGACGAGCAGCACCAGTTCTACGTCGTCAATCTCGAGGGGAAAAGCTCCGATTTCGACGTCTTGAGCATGGATGTCATCTGGGTCCCCGAGTTCGCCCGGGCCGGATGGCTGGCCGACCTGACCGAGCTGGTCGGTCCCGAGGAGAGAGAAGATTTCTTCCCCGGCCCCATGAAGGCCGTGACCTATGGGGGGAAAATTTGGGCCGTCCCATGGTACATCGACGCCGGCGTCCTCTATTACCGGAAGGACCTTCTCGAAAAGTACGGATTTTCCCCTCCCCGGCTGTGGAGCGAGCTCGTATCGACGGCCCAAAGCATCCGGAGGCGGGAACCGGGGATTTACGGCTTCATCTGGCAGGGAAAGCAGTACGAGGGGCTGGTCTGCAATGTCCTTGAATATTTTTGGAGCAACGGCGGGGATGTCCTCAGGGGGGGCGAGGTCGTCATCGCATCCCGAGAGAACATCGCGGCCCTGGAATTCATGAGGGCGCTCATCGCCGAGCATGGGGTGACTCCGCCCCTGGTGCTGACGGCCATAGAAGAGCCGACGCGCCATCTCTTCGGCGGAGGCAAGGCGCTGTTCATGAGGAACTGGCCTTACGCCTTGAATATTTTTGAGCAGGAGGGCTCGCCGGTCCGAGGCAAAGTCGGTGTCGCCCCGCTGCCTTCATTTCCCGGGGGCGAGTCGGCCTCAACCCTCGGAGGATGGCAGCTGGGGCTGAACCGCTATGCGAAGAATCCCGATGCGGGCCGGAAGCTGATCCGCTTCCTGACCCGTCCCGGTTCCCAGAAAATCCTGGCCTTGACCCTGGGCTACAAACCGACGCGACGCTCCCTTTACGCCGACGAGGAATTGCGGGCCGCCCAGCCCTTCATCACCGGCCTCTACGACGTTTTCATGGCCGCCCGGCCGAGGCCGGTGACGCCCTACTATTTGATGATCACCCAGGTGATGCAGCCGGAATTCAGCGCCGCCGTCTCGGGCATCAAGACCGCCGCGGAAGCCCTGGGCTCGGCCCGCCGGCAGATCGAACATATCCTGAAGGTCGAGGAATGAACCGGAGCGAAGGCGGCGCCCGGTATGTCGTTCCGGCGATGCTTCTTCTCGCCTTCGTCACGGTCTACCCCGCCGCCTATGTCCTCTATCTGAGCCTCCAGCGGAAACTCCTGATCTTCGATATCTCGAAATTCGTCGGCTTGGGGAACTACCTCCATCTCCTCCGGGACGACCGGTTCTGGAACGCCTTGAAGAACACATCCTACTTCACGGTCATGTCGGTCGGACTGGAGCTCGTCCTGGGAATTTCGATCGCCCTGCTCCTCAACCGGAGCTTTCGGCTCAAGGGCCTGGTCAGGGCGATCGTCCTCATCCCCTGGGCCGTCCCGACCGTCGTCTCGGCCCGGATGTGGGAATGGCTGTACAACACCGATTTCGGCCTGCTGAACTTCCTTCTGGGGGCGAAGGTCAACTGGCTCGGGAGCCCGTTCTGGGCCATCCATGCCGCCATCTTGATGGACGTCTGGAAGACGACGCCGTTCGTCGTGATCCTGATCACGGCCGGCCTCCAGGTCATCCCCCGCGAGCTCACTCAGTCGGCGAAGATCGACGGAGCGGGCAGCTGGGCGATCTTCCGGAGGATCACCCTGCCTCTCCTGAAGCCGGTCATCCTGGTGGTGCTCATATTCCGGACCCTGGACGCCTTCCGGATCTTCGACGCGGTCTATGTCCTCACCGGCGGCGGCCCGGCCAACACGACGGAGACCCTGTCCATCTACGCCTACAAGGTTCTTTTCCAGACGCTCCAGTTCGGCTACGGCTCCGCGCTCGCCGTGGTGGTGTTCCTCTGCGTCGGCGGCATCAGCGTGTTTTACGTCAGGCTCCTGAGCCGGGGG
>JAFGAV010000060.1 GCA_016933515.1 Candidatus Aminicenantota bacterium | reverse complement strand
TCCCCTGCGGGCCGGAGAGGCCTGCGGGGCGGCCCAAAAAGTCTTAAAGGAGAATTGGACATGAAAAAAATTCTGCTGGCCGACTCCCTGGACAAGGAAGCGACCGAAAGCCTGAAGGCCGTCCCCGGATTCGAGGTCGTCGAGAAAACGGGCCTGGACGAAGCCGAGCTCATCAAAACCGTCCCCGGCTTCAACGCCGTCGTCGTCCGCAGCGCGACCAAGCTCACCCGCAAGGTCATTGAGGCTTCCCAAGGCCTGGAGATCATCGTCCGGGCGGGGATCGGCCTGGACAACATCGACGTCGCCGCGGCGAAGGACAAGGGCATTGCGGTGGCCAACACGCCGGCCGCCACTTCGATCTCCGTGGCCGAGCACACTTTCGGGCTCATGCTGGCCGCCATCCGGAAGCACGGCCAGGCCAATCTGTCCATGAAGGCGCACAAGTGGGAGAAAAAGCTCTTTTCCGGAACGGAGCTTTACGGCAAGACATTGGGGCTGATCGGCTGCGGACGGATCGGGCTGGAAGTGGCCCGCCGGGCCGTCGCCTTCGGCATGAAGGTCATCGCCTTCGATATCATCGACATCAAGTGCGACCTGTCCCTCAAACAAGTCCCCCTGGACGAGCTTCTCGGCCAAGCGGACATCATTTCCCTTCACCTGCCCAAGACCGAGCAGTCGAAGCACATGCTCGGCGCCGCCGCGTTCGCCAAAATGAAGCCGGGCGTCGTCCTGGTCAACGCCGCCCGGGGAGGCGTGGTGGACGAGAAGGCGCTTCTCGACGCCCTGAACGCGGGGCGGGTCCGGGCCGCCGCCGTGGACGTTTTCGAGAAAGAGCCGGTCGAAGATTTCTCCCTCGTGGACCATCCCAGCGTGATCGCCACACCCCACATCGGCGCCGCCGCGGAGGAAGGGCAGAAAAGAGCCGGTATGGAGGTGGTGCGCATTCTCAAGGAACAACTCGCCTCCTAGAGACACACCATGAACACATCCCGGGACCGGATCCATTATTTCGACAACAACGCCACGACTCCGCTCGATCCCGTCGTCGCGGAGGCCATGGCCGATTTCCTGCGTCGCCACTTCGGGAATCCGTCTTCTCTCTACCCGATCGGCCGCGAAGTCAAGGAACTGATCAACGAAGCGCGCCAGGCCGTGGCTTCGGCGCTGGGGGCGATGCGCTCGGAAATCGTCTTCACCGGCTCGGGAACGGAAGCGGACAACTTCGCCGTCCTGGGGGTGCTGGACGCCCGTCCCGAAAGGAAAGAGCTCGTCGTTTCGGCGATCGAACATCCCGCCGTCCTGGAAGCCGCCCGTTACGTCGAACAGAAAGGTCATCGTGTCCTTTACGTTCCCGTAAGCGCCGAGGGCGTCATCGACCTCGATTTTTTGAGGGACGCGGTCACCTCTCGGACGGCCCTCGTCTCGATCATGCACGTCAACAACGAACTGGGAACGATTGAGCCCGTGGCCGAGGCCGCCCGCATCGCCCATGAGCACGGAGCGTTGTTTCACACCGACGCCGTGCAGTCTTTCGGAAAGCTCGACTTCAAAGCCTCTGAGCTGGATGCGGATCTGATGTCGGTCTCGGCGCACAAGATTTACGGCCCCAAGGGCGTGGGCGCCCTTTTCATCCGCAAGGGGACGGACATCCGGCCTTTCCTTCACGGCGGCCACCAGGAGCGCGGCCTGCGGGCCGGGACGGAGAACACGGGCGGCATCATCGGCTTCGGACGGGCGTCCCGCCTCCTGAGCGAGAAAGTCCGCGAGGACAAAAAACGCATCAACGCCCTGTCCGACCGCCTGCGCGAAGAGCTCCGAGAGCGCATCCCCAAGATCCGCTTCAACGGCCATCCCGTCCTTCGGACGAAGAACACGCTGAACGTCGCCCTTCCCGGACTCGAGGCCGAA
Source organism: Candidatus Aminicenantota bacterium (assembly GCA_016933515.1). GTDB lineage: Bacteria > Acidobacteriota > Aminicenantia > Aminicenantales > JAFGAV01 > JAFGAV01. The sequence continues at coordinate 32,559 of JAFGAV010000060.1, read as the reverse complement.
GCCGTCCTGTTGGCTCTGGCCACGAAAGGCATCTTCGTCTCGACCGGATCGGCCTGCAGCGAGGATTCCGAGGATGTGTCTCATGTTCTGACGGCCATCGGCCTGAAGCCGGAAATCGCGCGTTCCTGCATCCGGATCTCTCTCGGACGATTCACCACCGAGGAGGACGTCGAATCGCTCCTTCGGGAGCTGCCGGAGATCGTGGACAAACTGCGCCGGGTTTCCGCTTTCGATCCCGACCGGGAGGACGAATGAACATCCTGGAAACCGTCCGGGAGCGGACGCTGCTTCTTGACGGCGCCATGGGCACCGAGCTCATGCGGGCCGGACTCGAGCCGGGGAGGAGCCCGGACGCCTGGAACCTGGACAATCCCGAAGCGGTCCGGGCCGTCCATGCGCGCTATTTTGCCGCCGGATCGGACCTGGCCGTGACCAACACCTTCGGCGCAACGCCGCTTAAACTGGCCGCCTTCGGACTCCAGGAGCGATGCCGCGCGATCAACATGGCCGGAGCCCGGATCCTGAACGAAGTCAGGCCGGAAGGCCGATACGTGGGGGGAGACATCGGGCCGACGGGAAAATTCCTCAAGCCCCAGGGAGAGTTCGCTGAATCCCAATTCGAAGACGCCTTCGCACGGCAGGCCGAGGCGCTGGCCGAGGGGGGAGTCGACATGTTCCTCATCGAGACCATGTACGACCTCCGCGAAGCGTTGTGCGCCGTGCGGGCCTGCCGGAAGGTTTCCCCTCTCCCCGTTTTCGCAACCCTGACTTTCAACCGGACGCGCCGCGGGTTTTTCACCCTGATGGGCGACAGCCCCGCCCGCGGCCTCGCGGACTTGGAAAAGGCCGGCGCCGCGGCCGTCGGCGCCAACTGCACTCTCGACAGCGCGGACATGGCCGACCTCGTGGAGATCATGCGCACCGCGACCTCTCTCCCCCTCATCGCCCAGCCCAACGCCGGGCAGCCGCAGGTCGGGCCCGGAGGCGAGGTCGTTTACTCCCAGGGCCTCGAGGATTACGTGAGCCACTTCCCCCGCATCCTCGACAACGGAGCGCGCCTCATCGGCGGATGCTGCGGAACGACGCCCGAAACGATCCGACGCCTGGCCGGTCTCGTTGAGGACCGGAGAAAGACCGCCCGGACATGATCATCGTCGGAGAGCGTCTGAATTCGACGCGGGCCGAAGTCCTGGACGCGCTTCGCCGGAGGGACGGCGAATGGCTGGTCGGCCAGGCGCAGAAACAGAAGGAAGCGGGCTCCGCGTTCATCGACCTGAACTGCGCGGCTCTTCTGGACGGGGAAATCGAAGCCTTGAACAGGCACATTCCCGAACTCCAGGAGCGGCTTCAGGTCGTCCTGTCCCTTGATTCACCCAACCCCGCGGCTCTCGAAGCCGGGCTGAGGATCCATCGCGGCCGGCCCCTCCTCAATTCCCTGTCCGGAGAGCCGAAAAAGCTCAAGGCGCTCCTGCCCCTCATCGGAGAGTTCAAGCCCAAGGTCATCGCCCTTTGCATGGACGACGCCGGTCTTCCGTCGACGCCGGAGGAATCCTTGGACGTCGCCCGTCGAGTGGCCGATCTGCTTTTGGAACAAGGCCTGAATCCCGAAGACGTCTTCTTCGATCCGCTCGTGCGTCCGGTGGGCATCGATCCCGGATCGGTCCGTCAATTTCTCAGCGCCCTGGAGAAGATCAAAGCCGGATTGCCCGGTTTTAAGACCATCGCCGGGCTGAGCAACGTTTCTTTCGGCATGCCTTCCCGAAGACTTCTCAACAGGACGTTTCTCGTCCTTTGCCTGAAGAACGGGCTGGACGCGGCCATCCTCGATCCCTTGGACAGGGAGCTCATGGATGCGCTGAGCTCGTCCGAAGCCCTCCTCGGCCGCGAGGGAGCCGTGCGCGCCTTTCTTCAACGCGCGCGCGGAAAAAAATCATCGCCGCCCAAGCCGGACCGCGTTTGAAACCTCGTCCGGAACGGATTGCCGCGTCGGCAGGATTCGCTTATTTCAAACCTCCCTGTTTTTTCAAATCCTCAAGATAGGCCGTCCTCACTCCTCGGAAAAAATCATGATAATCCTGCCGCCTGAAATCCGGATACGTCCAGTCCAGGGCGCGGATGCCGGTTTTGGCGAACAGCAGCTCCAGGTGAGCGTAGATTCCGTCTCGAAGCGGAATCCGGTGCGAAAAATCCTTGGCCGTAGCCATAATCAGAGCGGCCCGCGTCAGATAGCCGGGGTCGATGTTGACCAGCCTGGATTCAGCGCCCAGGGCCAGCTTGATTTCCTCCTCCAGAGCGTTCGTCCGATGCTTGATATCCGGCAGTTCCTCGGGAGAACGCAACGTCTTGAAACCGATGAAAACGCGCTTCAGCGGACCGGGACCCGTCTCCCTGGCGTAATAATCCGTCAGGTCGAACTCAAAGACCGGGCTTCTCGCGTCGATGTCTCCGAAGAGCTCCCGCAACTTTTGTTCCGCCTTCCGCCTCGCCTCCTCCTGGGCATATATCAGCCCGGCGATAAGTTTGACGGGCAAGAAGGGATGAACGACGGCCATGCCGTCATCATGATAGCAGGAAAGGCTCCTTCTTGCCCGTGGAATTTCAGGGCCTTAGAGAACACTCAAGAAACAACGGGGCCGCAAGTGCGATCCGTGAGCGTCTCTCTGAAATTCCGGTTATAGAGCGATAACGAAGATTTAACGGACAGAGACGTTTCAAAAAACAAGGCGCTGCAATGTCGCACGAAAATGTCTGAGAGGCGCAGCGGATCCGCGGCATTTGACCGCCCCCCCGGCCTGACTTATAATCCCCCCGTCATGAAGTGGATTTACATCGAGGACATCGCCGCTTGGGCCGGGCAAAGCGTTGAGATCCGCGGCTGGGTGTACAACAAGCGCTCGAGCGGCAAAGTGCGTTTCCTCATCATCCGCGACGGCACGGGAATCCTCCAGGCCACGCATTTCAGCGAGCGGAAGGACGATCCCCTGTTCGCCAAGCTCGACGGCCTGACCCAGGAGTCGTCGGTCATCGTCCGCGGCCTCATCCGCGAGGACAAGCGCGCTCCGGGCGGGTTCGAGCTCGTCCTGGAGGACATCGACGTCCTTCAGGTGGCCCGGGACTACCCCATCACTCCCAAAGAACACTCGACGCCCTTCCTGATGTCCAACCGCCACCTGTGGCTCCGCTCCCAGAAACAGCACGCCGTCCTCGAGGTCCGGGCCGAGGTCATCCGCGCCATACGCGGATTTTTCGACTCCCGGAAATTCCGGCTCATGGACACGCCCATCCTCACGCCCAGCGCCTGCGAGGGGACGACGACGCTGTTCGAAACCCAGTACTTCGACCAGAAGGCCTATCTCAGCCAGAGCGGCCAGCTGTACAACGAAGCGACGGCCATGGCTTTCGGCAAGGTCTACTGCTTCGGCCCGACGTTCCGGGCCGAGCGCTCCAAGACGCGCAAGCACCTCATCGAGTTCTGGATGGTCGAGCCCGAGGTGGCCTTTGCCGAGCTCGAAGACATCATCGAGCTCGGCACGGACCTGGTCGTGGACATCGTCGGCCGAGTCCTCGAGCGACGCCGGAAAGAGCTTGAAATCCTGGAACGCGACCCCGCCCCCCTGGAAAAGATCGGCAAACCTTTCCCCAGGCTGACATATGAGCAAGCCGTGCCCGAACTCAAGAAGAGGGGCTCGTCCATGCAGCCTGGAGAGGACCTGGGCGCCCCCGAGGAATCCCTGCTCTCCGAGATGTTCGACCTGCCCGTGTGCGTCACTCATTTCCCGGCGTCCATCAAAGCTTTCTACATGCAGCCCGACCCGGCGAGGCCCGACCTCGTTCTGGGCGTCGATTTCCTGGCCTCGGAGGGATACGGCGAAATCATCGGCGGCGGGCAGAGGATTCACGACCCCGCTCTCCTGGAAGAAAAGCTGCGCGAGCACAACCTGCCCCGGGATCCTTACGCCTGGTATCTCGACCTGCGGAAATTCGGAACCGTGCCCCATTCGGGGTTCGGCCTGGGCGTGGAGCGCATGGTCTCCTGGATGTGCGGCATCAGGCACATCCGCGAAACCATCCCTTTCCCCCGTTTGCTGTACAGGATCTATCCCTAATCGTGCGTCTCGTTGGTTCACGGACGTTGCTCCCCCAAAGAGAATACGCGAGCTATCTCCCTGGAGTCTGAGAGGAGGAGCGTCTTTCTTGTCATGAGGAACGGCGAAGCGCACCCCCCGCTCACGGCCTCGTCGGCTCGTGAAAAGAAAAAGCGGGTTCTCTCGGAGGCGGCTTGTCGGAGCACGGGAAAAAATCGATAGCCCTGGTGAGCCTCGGCTGCGCCAAGAACCTGGTGGACAGCGAGGTCATGCTGGGCGTCCTCGGCCGGGCCGGACACCGCGCCGGCGCCGCTCCGGAAGATGCCGACGTCCTCATCATCAACACCTGCGGCTTCATCCGTCCGGCGCGCGACGAATCCGAAAAAGAGATCCGCCGCGCCCTGGGGCTCAAGCGGCGCAATCCCCGTCTCAAGGTCGTGGTTGCGGGATGCTACGTCGAGCGTTCGCCGGCCGAACTGGCGGGACGTTTCGCCGGCGTGGACGCCTGGCTGGGCGTGAGGTCGTTCGACCGCATCGACCGCGTCGTCGAGGGGCGCGCGGTCCGTCCCGGGCCGAGGACCTTTCTTTGCTCCCACAACAGCCCGCGTCTCCTCTCCACGCCTTCGGGCTGGGCGTACGTCAAGATTTCCGAGGGGTGCTCTCACCGCTGCACCTTCTGCGCCATACCGGGCATCAAGGGGCCGTATCGTTCCCGCCTTCCGTCCTCGATCGTCCGGGAGGCGCGCCGCCTCTCCGACTCGGGCGTGCGCGAAATCAATCTCATCTCCCAGGATTCTTCGTTTTACGGCCGGGACCTCGGCCTCAAACACGGCCTGGCCGGCCTGCTGGACGCGCTTTCGGCCCTGCCGGGTCCGGAATGGATCCGGGTGCTCTATCTCTATCCGGGCGAAGTCGGCCGCGAACTTCTGGAAGCCATGAAAGCGCCCAAGGTGTGCGCCTATTTCGATCTTCCGTTTCAACACGCCTCCCCGAACATCGTAAAAGCCATGGGCCGGGGTTTGGACGGCGAAAGGGCGCTCCGGCTCCTCGACCGGATCCGGGACGCAATCCCCGAGGCGGCGATCAGGACGTCGCTCATCGTCGGTTTTCCCGGGGAGAGACGCCGCGAATTCGAAATTCTGAAGTCCTTCGTTCTCCGGGCGCGCTTCGATCATCTGGGCGTCTTCACGTATTCTCCGGAAAAAGGGACGCCGGCCTTCTCCCTGGGCGACACGGTCTCCGAAGCCGAAAAAATATCGCGGCGCGGGGAGATCATGGCTCTCCAGCAGGCCATCTCCCTGGAAAAAAACCGCCGCCGCGTCGGCCGACGCATGGAAACGCTTTTGGAAAGCGCGGCCGCGAACGCGACACGGACGCTCATCGGCCGAGGCCGCTTCCAGGCGCCCGAGGCGGACGGGATCATCCGCGTGGCCGCTCCGCCGGACGCGACCCGGGTCCTTCATCGCGTTCGTCAAGTTGAAATCACGCATGCCGGCGTGTATGATTTGCGGGGACGACTGAGGGAATGAAATTCATCGCCCGTGTCTGCGCGACGTTTTTCGGGCTGGGCTTCGTTCCTCTGGCGCCCGGCACGGCCGCCAGCCTGGCGGCGGCGCTGCTCTACAAGCTCTTTCTCTTCAAGCTGGCGTGGCCGGTTCTGTTTCTTCTTGTGTTCGCTCTGGCCTTGGGCGGCGTCCCGGCCGCCTCTTTTTATTCCCGGGAGCTGGGCCAAAAAGATCCCCGCCGGGTCGTTATCGATGAGGCCGCGGGCCAGCTGGCGACATTGATTCTTGTGCCGCCGGACTGGATTTCCGTGGGAAGCGCTTTCCTTCTCTTCCGTGTCTTCGACATTTTGAAGCCTTTCCCCATCCGAAGGATCGAACGTCTTCGGGCCGGATGGGGCATCATGGCCGACGACCTCGGCGCGGCGTTTTACGCCCGGCTCGTCCTGCAGGTCGTTCTTCTGGCCCGGGGGCTCTGATCCGAATGAAGCGCGTGGAGATCCTGGCCGTCGGCTCCGAACTTCTCACGCCTTTTTTCCAGGACACGAATTCCCTCTTTCTCACCGAGAGGCTGAACTCTCTCGGTCTCGATGTCTCGTTCAAAATGATCGTCGGAGACGAAGAGGAGGACCTCGTCCTCGGCCTGGAGGACGCCGTCCGCCTGTCCGACCTCATCCTGGTCATGGGGGGGCTGGGCCCCACCGCGGACGACAGAACGCGCGAAGCGGCGGCCCGGGTATTCGGCAGAAAGCTTATCCCCTGTCCCGAGGTCATGGAGCGGATTCAGGACAGGTTCAGGCGGCGCGGCCTGTCCATGCCGGACTGCAATCGGAAACAGAGCCTGATCCTTGAGGGGGCCGAAGTGTTGCGGAACGACTTCGGAACAGCACCGGGCCAGTGGATCGATCGGAACGGAAAAATCATCGTCCTTCTTCCCGGCCCGCCTCACGAGCTCAAGCCCATGTTCGACGCGCATGTCCTTCCCCGTTTTGAGTGTTTCCGCCTCGGCCATTTTTTTCGTAAAACATTGAAATTAACAGGGATAACCGAATCGGCCGTGGAAGACCTCATGACAGGTCTCACCCCCGACGATCCGTCGCTGGGAATCAGCATCCTGGCCCAACCCGGCCAGATCGAGATTCATCTCAAGAGCCTCTCGCCCTCGAGCCCGGAGGAAGCCGAGGCGCGCCTGAAACCTTTCGAAAACGCGCTGCTCTCCCGAATCGGGGAGAACGTCTTTTCCGTCGATGGAAAAAGCCTGGAAGAAGTCGTCGGGAGCCTTCTCTGTTCCCTAAACGCCACGCTGGCCTGCGCCGAATCCTGCACCGGCGGTCTCATCAGCCACCGCCTGACCAATGTTCCGGGCATTTCCCGAGGCTACCTGGGAGGGATGATCGCCTACTCCAATCGGGCCAAGACGGACTGGCTCGGGGTGGGGCGGGATGTCCTGATCGCATCCGGCTCCGTGAGCGCCCAAGCCGCCGAGGCCATGGCCGCGGGCGTCCGCCGGGAGTCTGGAGCGGATTTCGGTTTGGCCGTCACGGGGATCGCCGGTCCCGGAGGCGGCACGCCGGAAAAGCCCGTGGGTCTTGTTTACACCGCCCTGGCGGAGGAAAACGGCGTCGAATCGTCACGGAACCTCTTCCTCGGCGACAGAGACCAGATCAAGTTCCAGTCGAGTCAAAAAGCTCTGGACATGCTGCGCCGCCGCCTTCTCGTGAGGCGTCCATGAGAGCCTTCATCGCCCTGGAACTCAGCTCGGAAATCAAATCCGCTCTCGACCGCCTGGTCCGGAGCCTCTCTGCCTTGAGCCGGGACATCCGCTGGGTGAGAACCGAGAGCACGCATCTGACTCTGAAATTCCTGGGCGAAATCCCCGCGGAACGGGCGGAAACGGTTGCCGAAGCTCTGCGGCGGGTGGCCGCACGTCACGAGCCTCTAACCTTTGCGGTCTCCGGTGTGGGCTGGTTTCCGGAGCACGCCCGAAGACCGAGGGTGATCTGGGCGGGAGTGGAGGCCGGACCGGAGCTCGCCGCTCTCCATAAGGACGTCGAACGAGAACTGAAAAACGCGGGCTTCCCCGAGGAATCCCGGCCCTTTCACCCCCATCTTACGCTGGGGCGCGCGAAAGGCGGTTCGAACATCAAGGATCTTCCCGATCGTTTGGCGGAGAGCAAGGCCGCGTCGTTCGGCCGCATGACGGCCGGCGGAATCACTTTCTTTGAAAGCCGGCTTCAATCCGGAGGGGCCGTCCACACCGCCCTTGAGGTCTTTTCGTTTCCATGATCGTTCTGTTTTGCCTGGCCGGCTATCTCTTCGGCTCTCTGCCGACCGGATATCTCTTTGTCCGATGGAGGAAGAGAAAGGACATCCGCACTCTGGGAAGCCGGAGCACGGGTGCGACGAATGTCTGGCGCGCCGCGGGTTGGGCGGCGGCCCTTCCGGTCCTGTTGATCGATTTTTCCAAGGGCTTTCTGCCCGTGGTCCTGGGGCTCCATTGGTTCCCGGAACAGCCCGTTGCGGCATTGGCCGCCTCGTGGGCCGCGGTCGCGGGTCACTGTTTCCCCGTCTTTCTCCGTTTCCGGGGCGGGAAAGGAGTGGCGGCCTCACTGGGCGCCGCCGCAGGAATGGGATGGATTTCTTTCCTGTTCGGTCTCTCGGTTTTTGTGGTCGTCATCGCCGCCACCCGCTTCGTGTCCCTCGGTTCCCTTGCCTCCCTGTCGCTCATCCCCTTGTTCCGTCTCGCTCTCGGCCTCCGGGACGGGGCTCTGACTTGGATCTGGTGGGGAGCGATTCTGGCCGTCGTCGTCTTCCGTCATCGGGAGAACATCCTGAGGCTCCTTTCCGGAACGGAGCGCAAATTCGGCCGGAGAACGGAAGGAACCGGACGATGAATCTCTCGGTGATCGGCGGAGGAAGCTGGGGCACGGCGTTTTCCCTGCTGATGGCCCGGCAGGGGCATGCCGTCCGGCTCTGGGTGCGGGAGAGCGCCGTCCTTCGGAACCTGGAAAGCCGTCGGGTCAACGAGACGTTCCTGCCGGGCTTCCCTCTGCCGGAGGACGTGTCCTTCCACCATGACATGGACGACGCGCTCCGCGGCTGTGATTTCGTCTTCATCGCCGTCCCCTCTCCTTACTGCCGGTCTCTCTACCTTGAGCTCAAGCCCCGAATCCGCCGGCGTCATACGGTCGTCAGCCTGACGAAAGGGATCGAGGAGGGTTCGCTCAAACGGATGAGCCAGGTGATGGAAGATGTGTTCGATCCTCGGGACAGGCCGGCGATCGCCGCCCTTTCGGGGCCCAGCTTCGCCCGGGAGGTGGCTTCCGGCCTTCCGACAGCCGTGGTCGCGGCCGGCGTCCTGCCGGAAACGGCGGCCGCGGTGCAGCGCCTGGTCTCCGGCCCGACGTTCCGGGTGTACACCTGCCCGGATCTTATCGGCGTGGAAATCGCCGGAGCGGTCAAGAACATCATCGCCGTCGCCGCCGGCATATCCGATTCCTTGGGGTACGGAAACAACGCGCGCGCGGCGCTGCTCACCCGGGGGTTGTCCGAAACCGCCCGTCTGGGCATACGCTGCGGCGCGCGGCCGGAGACGTTTTCCGGACTGGCCGGGCTCGGAGACCTCATGCTGACCTGCACGGGGGACTTGAGCCGCAACCGGAAACTGGGTCTGGAGCTCGGCCGCGGCCGGACGCTCGAAGAGATCACGTCGGGCACGCCCATGGTGGCCGAGGGCCTGCCCAACAGCTTGTCGGCGATCGCGTTGGCCCGACGTCTCGGAACGGAGATGCCGATCGGCGAGACGGTCTTCCGTGTCCTCTATAAAGGCCTCAACCCTCAAGACGCGCTCCGTGAGCTCATGTCTCGGAGCCTGAAGGAGGAATAAAATGGAAAAAGGCAATCGTTCCTTCCCGGCCGGAGGAATCGCGCTGGTTCTCATCCTGGGCTTGACGGCATCCTGCGCCTCTGGCCCGGGAGCCAAAAAAAACGTCGAGAAGGATCCGCGCCACCAGTACAATCTCGGCCTGATCTACCTCAACAACCTGGCGGCGGACGAGACCGCCCTCAACAAGGCCATCGTTCATTTCCGGAAGGCCCTGGCTCTCGACCCGAAGCATTTCCTGGCCCTCAACGCGCTGGGCTTGGCCCATTCCATGAAAGGCGACTTGGGCCAGGCGGCGGAGGCGTTCCAAAAGTGCCTGGAGATCAATCCGTCGTTCACCGAGGCCCGGAACAACCTGGGCAGCATTTACGAAGCTCAGGGCTTCCTGGACCGGGCCGAAGCGGAATACAAGAAAGCCCTGGCCGACGAGAACTACGTCTCCCGCCAACTGCCCCTGTATAACCTCGCCCGGATGGCGTTCCGGCAGGACAAGACAAAAGAGGCTTCGGACTACCTGGACAGGGCCCTGCGCTACGATCCCCGCATGGCCATGGGACACAACCTCAAGGGCATGATTCTGGAAAAACTCGAAGACAATGAGGGAGCCTTGATCAGCTATGAAAAAGCGGCGCGTCTCGTTCCGGACGACATGAACCTGCTCTTCAATGCGGGACGCCTGTGCGCAAAAACCGGGAGACCGGAACGGGCCAGGGACATTCTGACCACCGTACTGGAAAAATCCGACGATCCCGAACTGAGGAAAAAGGCCTCCGAGGCGCTCGCTTCGCTCAAAAAGCCGTAGGCGGCCGCCCGCCGCGCCGCGGTCAGGTTCCTTCCTGCCATTCGGCCAGGTAGCGTTTCTGTTCGGCCGTCAGGACATCGATGGCCAGGCCCATCGTTTTGAGCTTCAGAGCGGCGATCTGCTCGTCGATTTTTTCCGGAACGGGATAAACCTTTTTCTCGAGCGTCTTTCCGAAGCGGACGAGGTGGGCGACGCTTAAGGCCTGATTGGCGAAGCTCATGTCCATGACCATGGCCGGATGCCCCTCGGCGGCGGCGAGGTTGATCAGCCGCCCCTCGCCGAGAAGGTGAATGCGGCGGCCGTTTCGGAGGGTGTACTCCTCGACGAACGGCCGGACTTCCCTCCTCTTTCGGGAGGACGCCTTCAAGCCGGGAATGTCGATCTCGACGTTGAAATGGCCGGCGTTGGCGACGATGGCCCCGTCCTTCATGCGCAGGAAATGCTCGCGGCGGATGACGTTCTTGTTGCCGGTGACGGTGATGAAAACGTCCGCCTTCGGGGCGGCGTCCTTCATGGTCATGACTTCAAACCCGTCCATGACGGCCTCAATGGCTTTCAAGGGATCGATCTCGCAGACGATCACTCTCGAACCCGCGCCCTTGGCCCGGAAGGCGATGCCCCGGCCGCACCAGCCGTAGCCGGCGACGGCGACGTTCATTCCGGCCAGGAGAATGTTCGTCGCCCTGAGAACACCGTCCAGCGTGCTCTGGCCCGTTCCGTAGCGGTTGTCGAAAAAGTGCTTGGTCTTGGCGTCATTGACGGCGATGATGGGATAGCGGAGAACGTTCTTGCCGGCCATGCTTCTCAGCCTGATGACCCCCGTGGTCGTCTCCTCCGTGCCGCCGATGACTTCCTCGAGGAGCCGACGGCGGCGGGAATGGAGCGTGCTCACGAGATCGGCGCCGTCGTCCATGGTGATGTGCGGCCGGATGTCAAGCGCCTGGTTGATGTGCCGGTAATACGTGGCGTTGTCCTCTCCTTTGATGGAGAACACCCGAAGGCGCTCATAGCGGGCCAAAGCGGCGGCCACCTCGTCCTGGGTGCTTAGGGGGTTTGAAGCGGTAAGCGATACGAGCGCCCCCCCGGCCTGCAGGACTTTCATCAGGTTGCCGGTCTCACTGGTCACATGAAGACAGGCGGCGATGCGGATTCCCTTAAAAGGCTTTTCCCTGGCGAACCGGTTCTTGATCGATTCCAGGACCGGCATGGATCGGGCCGCCCATTCCATTTTCAGGCGGCCGCGGGGCGCAAGGCTCAGGTCTTTGACGTCATGATTCATGAAACTCTCCCCTCGAGGGGCCATCGACGGATTTTCCATTCGCCGCAACCCCAAGAATCCAGTCTCATACCACATCCCCCCGGCGAATGCAACTTCCTTCGCCGCGGCCGCGCGTTTGCTTTCCAGAATTCAGATGTGCTATGAATGAAAGACTTGGACACTTCCTTGAGGATGCCGACGTCGTTAAAAACGATCTTTCGCCTGGGCGTGAGCTTCGGGCTGCTCTTCCGCTCCCTCGGCCCTCTGCCGGCGCAGGCCTCGCTGAACATTTCGGTTTCTCATTATCAGCTCCCGAACGGCCTCCAGGTCATCCTGTCCGAAGATTTCACCCTGCCTTTGGTCAGCGTCGCCGTCACTTACAAGGCCGGATCCCTCCATGACCCTCCGGGTAAGGCGGGCTTGGCCTACCTTCTCGAAAACCTGATGTTTCTCGGCTCGCACAATGTGGGCCAGATGCAGCACATCGGGTACGTCACCCGAACGGGAGGAACGTTGAACGCCGCCACGATGCAGGATCGGACGTTCTTTTATCAGACCGTCCCCTCCAATCAGCTGGCCCTCGTCCTGTGGCTCGAGTCGGACCGCATGAACTCTCTCCAAATCACCCCGACCAAGGTGGAATCCGCCAAGAAGGAATTGACGGCCGAACTGCGTCGCCGCCACACGGAATCGCCTTTCCTGAAGGCCTTTTTCCACTTCGACCAGATGCTGTTTCCCGACGAGGCGGGGAACCGTCCCATCATCGGCTTCGAGGAAAACATCCGGGCCATCACTTTTGAGGACGTCGCGGCCTTTCACCGCCAGCATTACGGACCTCAGAACGCTGTGCTGAGCATCACCGGAAACTTCAACGCCCTCTATCTTCGGGAGCTTGTGAGCCGTTATTTCGAGACCATCCCCCGCAACGGAGATTCGCGCCCCTCCCCCGTTCCCCCCGTCTACGAAAAAAGCTCCGGGACGGAGACCGTTCCCGCGGCCGGAGTTCCGTCTCCGGCGGTCTTTCTCGGTTTCCGATTTCCCTCCGTCCGACAAGACGATGAGTACGGCCTGGCGCTCATCGACTACCTCCTCTGCCGCGGGAACACGAGCCGCCTGGTGCAGAAAGCCGTCAAACGCGAGCGCCTGGCCAACCAGCTCAGCGGCAGCCTGGAGAAACGAAGCGGCCTGACCGCTTACCGGATTTTCGCCACCAACAACAACGCGGCCCTGGCGCGTCAATGCGCGGACGCCGTTCACGGCGAGCTGGCCAGGCTGAGATCCTATTTCGTATCCGAGGAGGAACTCAACAGAGCCAAAAATCTTTGGAGGAAAGACAGATTGGACCGCCTGTCCTCTCTTGCGGAGCGGGCTCTCTATCTGAGCGAGCAGCTCCTGGATTCCGGGCAGCCGAGGAATCCCTCCGTGGAGATGAGCCGAGTCATGGACGTGACTCCCCTGGAGATTGCCGGTCTCATGAACCGATATTTCACCAGGGACAACTGCCTGGTTCTTTATATCCTCAAATGAAGCCTGTGCCGATCCGAACGCTCGCCGCCGCTCCGATGGCGTTTTTTCTGATGATTTCCGGAATTGTCGCCCAAGAGCGCTTTCGAAGGACGCCCCCGCCGCCCGAACCCCTTCCGTCTCTTCGGTTGCCGAACATCGAACACGCCACGCTGTCCAACGGCCTGAGAGTGGCCGTCGTTTTCCGCGAAGGCCTGCCGCTCATCAGCCTTCAGCTTGTCGTTTTTTCCGGAGAAAACGCCTCCCCACCGGACCTTCCGGGAACGGCCACGGCCGCGGCGCGCATGTTCGACCGAAGCACGCTTCGTCGGTCCGCCGCGGACATCGAGAGGCTCATCGACGCCATGGGCGGGACCCTCAGCGCGACCGTCCAACAGGAGTTGACGATCATCTCCTTGACCTTTCTCGAGGAGCATCTGGACGACGCTCTGCTCCTTGTCTCGGAACGGCTGCTCCAGCCGGTGTTCAGCGAGCCGGACTGGATCGAAGTGCGGCGGGACCTGTCCTATTCCCTTCAGCGCCAGGAAGACGATCCGGCCTACATCTCCCGACGCCTCCTTCTGCAGCGTCTCTATCACGGAAGCTCCGTTCACACGCCCCTTCTCGGTTCCTGGGATTTCCGCGCCGTTCGCGCCAGAAACATCGCGGATTTCGCGGACAGACATTACCGCCCCAACAACGTGCTCGTCATCCTGGCGGGCAACGTCAGTTTCCGGACGGCCACCCGAAAAATCAGCCATTACCTGAACACGTGGACGCCCGGCCCCCTGCCCGCCGCCGCTTCCCCCTTGCCTGAGCCCAACGCCGCCTTGCGGATCTGTTTCGTCGACATGCCCCGCGCCACGGAGGCGACGATCTGCCTGGGCAACATCATTCCCCCGATTTCCGGGCCGGAATATTTTCCGCTCCTGGTGTTCAATCAAGTTTTGGGCGGAACGCCCCATAGCCGTCTCTTTCTCAACCTCCGGGAGTCCAAGGCTTACGCCTATTATGCCTTCAGCGAAAACATGTTTCTGGGCTCGCACGGCGTCTTCCTGGTCCGCGCCCGCGTGAAGCCCGAAGCCGCGGCGGAAGCCGTCACGGAGATCCTGAAAGAAATCCGGCGCGCCACGTCCGAGCGCATCCTGCCGGCCGAAATCGAGCAGGCCAAGTCGCATCTCATCGGCCACTTCCCCCTCTCTCTCGAATCGCTGGAACAGCTGGCCCTGCGGGTGGCCGCCGTCCAGGCTTACCGTCTGGGAAGCCGCCATTGGGACCGTTACTTGGAGAACATCATGCTTGTCTCCGCCGAAACGGTTCACGCCACCGCCAAAAAGCTTTCCTTGAACACGCCCCTGGTGGTCGTGGCCGGGGATCGATCTCTTCTGCTCGAACACCTCAGGCGTTTTGAGAGAATCGAAGTCTATGATAAAAGAGGCGAGCTTCAATACACGCTGGTCAAGGAGAAGTGAAGATGAAGCTTGTGGAATGCGTCCCCAACTTCAGCGAGGGGCGCGACCGGTCCAAGATCGAAGCCATCACCCGGGAGATTCAGGGAGTCGAGGGAGTCAAGCTTCTGGATGTCGACCCCGGCGAGACGACCAACCGCACGGTGGTGACGTTTGTCGGGCCGCCCGAGGCCGCGGCCGAAGCGGCCTTCCGCGCCATCCGCCGGGCGGCGGACGTCATCGACATGCGCCAGCACAAGGGAGCGCACAGCCGCATCGGCGCCACGGATGTCTGTCCTTTCGTTCCCCTCTCCGGGACGACCATGGAGGATTGCGTCCGTCTGGCCCATGACCTGGGCCGGCGAGTGGGACAGGAGCTCTCCATTCCCGTGTACGCCTATGAGGAGGCGGCCCGCGTTCCGGAGCGCAGGAATCTGGCGGTCATTCGCGCCGGGGAATACGAGGGCTTGGCCGCAAAGCTCAAAGATCCGACTTGGGCGCCGGATTTCGGACCGGCGGAATTCCATCCCCGGGCGGGAGCGACGATCATCGGCGCCAGGGAATTTTTGATCGCCTACAACATCAACCTCAACACGCGGGACCGAAAACTGGCCAACGAAATCGCCTTCAGCCTCAGGGAAACGGGACGGGTGAAAAAGGACGCACGGGGCAACACAGTCCTCGATGAGCGGGGCCAGCCGCAGCGCGTTCCCGGGCTCTTTCCTTGCGTCAAGGCCGTGGGCTGGTACATCGACGACTACGGCCAGGCCCAGATCTCCATCAACTTCACGAATTACAAAGTCAGCCCGCCCCATCTGGTTTTTGACGAAGCCGTGCGCCTGGCGTCCAAGCTCGGCCTGAGGGTGACAGGAAGCGAATTGGTGGGCCTCATCCCCAAGGAGGCGCTGATCATGGCGGGACGACACTACCTGGAGAAACAGGGTCGCAGCCCCGGCGTCCCCGAAGAGGAGCTGATCCGCACCGCCGTCCTGTCTCTGGGATTGAACGACGTCGCCCCTTTCGACCCAAAGAAAAAAATCATCGAATACCAGCTCGGAGGGGACGAAAGCTCTCTGCTGAAAATGGATCTTCGCCGTTTCACGGACGAACTGTCCATGGAATCTCCCGCGCCCGGCGGAGGGAGCGTTTCCGCGCTGTGCGGCGCGTTGTCGGCGTCGCTGAGCTCCATGGTCGCCCACCTGACCGTGGGCAAGAAGGGCTACGAAAGCGCACAGCGCGAGGTCAAACGTCTGGCCGTCGATGCCCAGGCTCTCAAGGATTCTCTCCTCGATGACGTCGACCGCGACACCCGAGCGTTCAATCGCGTCATGGACGCCTTCCGGCTGCCCAAAAAGACCGAGGCCCAGTCCTCCGAGCGCGACCGTGCCGTGGAGGAGGCGTTTCTGGAAGCCACACTCGTCCCCCTGGGCGTCTTGGAGAAAAGCATCGACCTTTTGAAACTGGCGAAAAAAATCGCCCGGATCGGAAATAAAAATTCCTTGAGCGACGCCGGTGTTGCCGGCTTGACGGCCCTTGCCGCCGCCGAAGGCGCCTACTACAACGTCCGCATCAATCTCCCGTCACTGAAAAACGAGGACGCCCGGTCCCGGATCGGCCGGAAAGCCAAGGCGCTGAAAAACAGGGCTGTCAAGCTTGGCGCCGACCTCCGCAGGGTCATGGACAAGGGGCTCCGCCGCAGCTGATCTCTCCCTCTTCTCCTTCTTGAGCGCCTTCCACATCCTCGAAGGACCGAGTGTCAATCCCCACCCGATCCGGCACCTCATCGGGATGAGCCCGAAAAGCAGAACGGAGCAGAGCGCGCTCGCGGGCGAGCCATAAGAATCCCCGCAACCGCGTAAAAACGCCTCCGCCGGGCCGGCAATGCCCGAGAACACAGGACGGACAGCACGTTCCGCGGCTTCCCGGGACGCTTCTTATTCCCGGCCGATTTCTTTGAAAACCCAAAAACCTGCCCCCGATCGGGCTTATCTTGAACGGCGCGATTTTTTATGTCATAGTGAAATTCGAAAACGACAATTCCACAGGAGGTCCGCCATGTCAGGAGCATTCGCCGGGCTGAAGCCCGAAACCCTTTGGAAGCATTTCAGCCGCATTCTCGAAATCCCCCATTGTTCCGGCCGGGAGAAACCCCTGGGGGATTACGTCATCGGTAAGGCCAAAGGCCTCGGCCTCGCCTGGAAACGGGACGATGCGGGCAACATCGTGGTCTCGAAACCCGGTTCTCCGAGGAAGGAAAAGGCGGAAACGGTCATTCTCCAAGGCCATCTGGACATGGTCTGCGAAAAGAATTCCGATGTCCAACACAATTTCAGCCGCGATCCCATTGTCGCCGAGAGGAAGGGCGACTGGATTCAGGCCCGGGGCACGACGCTGGGTTCCGACAACGGCATCGGTCTGGCCGCCGCCCTGGCCGTCATGGAGGACAACTCGCTCTCTCACGGCCCGCTGGAATTTCTTTTCACCGTGGACGAGGAAACGGGATTGACGGGCGCCAGAAAAATCCAGCCCGGATTCCTCAAAGGAACCAAGCTGATGAATCTGGACAGCGAAGAGATGGGCACGTTCACGATCGGCTGCGCCGGAGGGGCGGATTCGGAGATCACCCTTCCCCTGCGCCGCCGGAAGGCCGGAAAACAGGAACGCTTCCTCCTGAAGATTTTCGGCTTCCGGGGAGGCCATTCCGGGATCGACATCCACCTCGGCCGCGGAAACGCCGTGAAGCTCCTGGCCCGGCTTCTCGCCGAGCTCGAGGAGCAGACCCCCTTCCGCCTGGCGGATTTCGAGGGCGGAAACAAGCACAATGCCATTCCCCGGGAAGCCTGGGCGGAAATCCTGATCCCCGGAAATCGTGTCGCCGAGGCGCAGGCCTTCCTCATGGAGGCGTTCGGCAAAATCAAAGTCGAATACCAAGTCGTGGAAAAGGACGCCGGCTGGTCCTTCTCCAAAATGAAATCACGGGGTCGGGATCCGCTTTCCTCCGCCTCCCAAAATGCCCTTCTCGGCCTGCTCCTGGCTCTGCCCCACGGCGTCCTGGCCATGCACCCCGAGATCGCCGGTCTTGTCGAAACGTCGAACAACCTGGCCATCGTCAGGCTGAAACCCGTCCGGGCGCAGATCATGTGCAGCAGCCGCAGTTCGATCGACTCGGCCCTGCGCGCCGTCCGCCTGACCATCCGGCACACAGCCCGAATGGCGGGCGCCGCGGCTCGTCAGCCGGAGGGGTATCCGGGATGGATGCCCAACATGAATTCCTCGCTTCTTAAATCTTTGCAAGCCACCCATCAACGGGTTTTCGGCAAGCCGGCATCCGTCGTCGCCATCCACGCCGGTCTGGAGTGCGGACTGATCGGGGAAAAATTCCCGGGCATGGACATGATTTCCTTCGGCCCGACCATCCAGCATCCTCACTCGCCCGAGGAGCGGGTATCCGTCAAAACCGTCGAGGACTTCTGGACGTTTCTTACCGAGTCGCTTCGCTCTATGAGCTGAAGGTCGGTCCGGCGACGGGACGCCACGACACGGAGTTTCGATTCCCAAAATTGAAAGGAGATCCCCCATGATCTTCCGGCCGCCGCGGAATTTCCTCCTTTTCGGACTGATCTTAGCGCTCGTCGCCTTGCCTATGGGCTGCAAGAAAAAGAGCGGGCCGGGGTCGCCCTTCGCCGCTTCGGCCAAAATCGTGGGCGATCTGCAAATCGTTCATCAAAGCCCCTCCGGTCCCACGGCGGCGCCCCATGAGGCCGAAACCGTGGTCGTCATCTTCGATCAGCCGATGGTCCCCTTGGAGGCCGTTCCCGAGGGAAAGGGGTCTTCGTTCCTCCGCCTGGAACCTGCGGCGGCCGGCACATTCCGTTGGAAAGGAACGCGCGCCCTGACGTTCACCCCCGAAAGGAGGTTTCCTTACGGCTCTGAAATCCGGGTCACGATCCCGTCCGGGACGGTCTCCCTGAACGGCTACGCCCTTAAGAAGGACGTTTCCTGGAGTTTCGAAACCGTCCGCCCCTCTCTGGTCCGGCATTTTCCGCGCTCCGGACAGACGGGGGTGCGCCTGGAAGAAAAAATCCTCCTGATCTTCAACCAGGCCGTGGACAGGGCTCAGGCCGATTCCTTCATTTCCCTGACCGAGGTCGCCCCGAACGAAACGGTCCGGGAAATCGATGTTTCCCTCGAGCGTCCCTCGGCTGAAATTCTCGAAGACATGGGGCTGAAGGACGATCCCGGACGCGTTCTCGTTCTCACGCCGCGCGAACGCTTCCAGCCGGACCATGCTTACGTCGTCAAGGTCCGGAAAGGTCTTCGGGGAGAGGAAGGAGCGCTCGGAACGGCGGATGAGGCGAATTTTTCCTTCGAAACCTTCAAAACCTTCGCCGTTCTCGGCGTCTCGCCGTCCGAGAATCTGAACCCCAGAGAATCCCTGCGCGTTCAATTCAGCAACGAAGTTTCCTACAAGGAATTCGCGGACAAGGCACGATTCGAGCCGGAAGTCGAAATTCCCGGCAGCTACCGGGAATGGGACTACGGCAACGATTCTCTATGGCTCAACCTGCCCTTCAAGCCCGAAACGGCCTACTCGCTTCGGCTGCCCGCAGGACTGAGCGATGTCTTCGGCAACGCCCTGGGGGAGGAGGTCCGGATCCGATTCACCACGGGTTCCCTCAGGCCTGAAGTCCGCATGACCACGGGCCACGGACTCGTCGAGTCCTATGGGAACAAGCGCTATTCCTTCCGGTCCGTCAACCGCGACTCGGTGGACCTGCAGGCCGCTCTTCTCGGCCGCAGCGACATCGTTCCCGTCTTGAGCCAGGACAAGGTGTTCTGGTCAAGCGAACGGTTCCAGCCCCGGCCCGATTTCTACCGATTCGAGAAGACGATCGCCATCAAGGCGCCGCGCAACGTCCGGCAAACGGTGCCCATCGACTTGAAAGAATTCCTCGCCGCCGAGCAGGGGATCGTTTTTGTCCAGCTCAACACCCGCGCCGAGGACAAATGGGACCGCTATCTCAAGGCCTGTCTGCAGGTCACCTCCCTGGGCCTGTCGGCCAAATTTTCGTCCGAGAACAATCTCGTTTGGGTGACCGATTTGCGCACCGGCGTTCCTGCGGCCGCGGTTCAAATCGAACTGCGCGGGGACGCCAATCAGGTGTTGTGGAAGGGCGAGACGGACGCCCAAGGGCGCGCCGTGACTCCCGGATGGAAATCGCTCGGCCTCAAGGGCCGCGGCTCGTACGACAAGCCCCGTCAATGGGTGTTCGCTTCCCGGGGGAGCGATCTGGCGGTCCTGTCGTCGGAATGGGGCACCGGACTCGAGCCCTACGAATTCGGAATCGACTACGATTACTCCTCGGAGCCCGAATCCCATGAAGGCGCCCTTTTCACCGAGCGGGGAATCTACCGTGCGGGAGAGACCGTCCACGTCAAAGGGATCGTTCGCCGCCGCGTCAAGGGCCAGTGGAAACTCTCGGCGGCGGAAACCGTTTCCTGCTCGATCTGGGATTCGATCGGCTCCGAAGTCTTTAAAAAGAACGTGCCTCTCGACGATTTCGGCGCTTTCGCTTTCGACTATTCCTCCCGACCGGAGGCCGCCCTCGGTTATTACCAGATCACGGCCTCGCTTCCTTCGGAAAGCAAGGATCGGGAACCGTTCGCTTTCAGCGAGAGTTTCCGCATCGAAGCCTACCGTCCCGCAGAATTCGAAGTTCATCTTCGCGCCCGGAAGCCCCACTTTGTCTTCGGCGAGGAATTCACGGCCGACGTGCGGGCCAGCTATCTCTTCGGCGGAGCCATGGCCGGCCAGAAGGTCAAATGGCATCTCCGCCTCAATCCGACGGAGTTCGAGCCGCCCGGACATCGGGGCTATGTTTTCGGCAACCGGCTCAGTTGGTGGGAAGCGGAGGAGGACGTGGACTCCAGCCGGCTGATCGCATCGGCGGACACGGTCCTCGACGCGGAGGGGAAAACCCGCGTCCAGGCGCCGCTCGTCGCCGAGAAGGAGAAGGGCTCGGTCATGGCCGTCCTGGAGGCCACCGTCCAAAGCCCCAGCCGGCGGTCGGTGTCCAACCGCATTCAAGCCGTCGTCCATCGCGGAGAATTTTCGATCGGTTTCAAACCGAACACGACGTTTCTCAAAAGCGGAGATAAGCTCACAGTCGCCGTCGTCGCCGTCCAGCCCGACGGCAAGCGGACATCGCAGAAAGTCACGCTCCGCCTAATCCGCCGGGAATGGAATTCGGTGCGCAAAACCGGCGTGGGAGGCCGGTTCGAGTGGGTCTCGGAGCGCGTGGACACGGAAGCGTCCCGCAAAACGGTGAAAACCAAGGCCGAAGCCGCGGAAGCCGTCTTCGTCCCCGAAAAGGCGGGCTTCTACGTCCTGGCCGCCGAGGCCGAGGACAAACGCGGGAACGCGGTCACGTCCTCGACGTACCTCTATGTCACCGGGCCGGATTACGTTCCCTGGGAGCGTTCCGACCGCGACATCATCGAACTCGTCGCCGACGCCGAGAACTATGCCCCGGGGGACACAGCGGAAATCCTCGTCAAGTCCCCCTACGAATCGGCTAAAGCCCTCGTGACCGTGGAACGCGAGTCGATCCTGGAGCACAAGGTCGTCGACATCAAGGGCAGCCTGGGACGAATATCGATTCCCATCACATCCGATTATCTGCCGAACGTTTTCGTTTCCGTGCTCCTCGTTCAGGGACGAGACGAGGCGTCCCGTCCCGGCGGCAACGAGGACATCGGCAAACCATCCTTCAAAATCGGCTACGTCAAGCTCGGCGTGAATCCGTCCGAGAAACGCCTTCGCGTCGATGTCGCCGTCGAGAAGCCGCAGTACAAGCCGCGGGACAAGATCACGGTCCGTCTCCGAGTCCGGGATTCCGGGAATCGGGGCGTCCGGGCCGCCCTGTCCCTGGCCGTCGTCGATATCGGCGTCCTCAACCTGATCGGCTACCGGACGCCCGACCCCTTCACCCGTTTTTACAGCCAGAAGCCGCTGGCCGTTCAGACCGCGGAATTGCGCCAGTACATCGTCGGCCAGCGCGAATTCGGGGAAAAAGGCGAGGACACCGGCGGAGGCGGCGATGAGGGGGGAGTCGGAGGAATCCCTCTCTCCGAGGTCGAGCTCAGGGGGGATTTTCGGACCACCGCCTACTGGAATCCCTCCCTGGTGACGGACGAACAGGGCTCGGCATCGGTCACGTTCGACCTGCCCGACAACCTGACGTCCTTCCGCGTCATGGCCGTGGCGTTCACTCGGAACTCCCTGTTCGGCAACGGAGAAACCTCGTTCCGCGTGTCCAAGCCCCTGCAGATCCTTTCCAGCCTGCCGCGCTTCGCCCGCCTGGGCGACAAATTCGAAGCCGGCGTCGTCGTGCACAATTTCACGGAAAAAACCGGGGACGTCACCCTGAATCTCGAATCCAAAGGAATTCTCCTCCGCGATAAAAATCCCACCCGACGGCTCTCCATTCCCGCCGGGCGCAGCCAGGAAGTCCTGTTCGCGCTCGAGGCCGACACCCTGGGCTCGGCGACGTTCGCCTTTCGCGCCCGCATGAACGGCGAAAGCGACGGACTGGAGCTCAAGCTGCCGGTCCTCCTTTCCCGGCCCAAGGAAACCGTCGCCGTCTTCAGTCAGACCGAGGCTTCGGCCGAAGAAAAGG
The DNA here is from genome assembly GCA_016933515.1 of Candidatus Aminicenantota bacterium. Lineage (GTDB taxonomy): Bacteria > Acidobacteriota > Aminicenantia > Aminicenantales > JAFGAV01 > JAFGAV01. The sequence continues at coordinate 10,399 of JAFGAV010000060.1, read as the reverse complement.
TCGTCGTTCCCGACGGCGCCTTCCTGGAGGAGAGCACGTTCGAAGTCCTGGCGTCCTCTTCGGCTATGGCCGGACTCAAGGGCTGCGTGGATTACCTGACCGACTATCCCTACCTGTGCCTGGAACAGAGGCTGTCCTCGATACTGCCCTATCTCGTGGCTCCAGGCGTGATCGAGGAATTCGAGCTCAGCAAGCTCAATCCTGCCGAAATCAAAAGCCATATCCAATCCCACCTGGGCGCCCTAAGCGACTATCAGGCCGCCGACGGAGGGTTCAAGCTTTGGCCGGAATCCCGTCGCAGTTCGCCCTTCCTGACGGCCTACGCCGTGTTCGCCATGATCAATGCCCGATCCGCCGGCCATGAGATCAACGTCTCCGTCCTCAACCGCGCGGTCCAGCACCTGGAGCACATCCTGAAGGACAAAGACGCGGCCAAAAAGCATCATTACACACCGGCCGCCTGGAAAACGACTGCGGCCTTCGCCCTTTATGACCTGGCCCTGTTCGGGACTCCTCTCCCCGCCTACGCCGAAAACCTCTTCAACGAAAGACAGTCGCTGCCCCTCTTCGCCCGAGCCATGCTTCTCAAGGCCCTGCACCACGGAAAAGGCTCCCTGGCCGCCCGGGCCACGTTGATTCAGGAAATGCTGAACACCGTCAAGGTCACGCCTTCCCAGGCGCACTTCGAAGACGAATCGGACCGCACCCTGGCCGCGGTTTACCACTCCAACCTCAGAACCACGGCGTTCATCCTCCAGGCGCTTCTGGAAATCGAATCCCAGCACCCCCTGCTGCCCGACATCGTCCGCTGGATCCTGGACAAGAGAGCATCCGGCCGCTGGAGTTCGACCCAGGAAAACTTCTTTGTCTTTTACGCCTTGAACGAATACTTCCGCCGGCAGGAATCGGTCAGGCCCGACTTCAAGGTCAAGATCTCCCTGGCGCGAAAAACTCTCCTGGAAGAAACCTTCCGCGGCTGGAGGGCCCGGCCGGCGACGGCCAAAACGCCCCTCACCGGTTTCAAGACCGGACGGGAATTGCCCTTGAAAGTGGACAAGTCGGGCGCTGGACTCGTCTATTACGGCGCCCGGATGACGTATGCGCCCCTGACTACCCAGCCCGCCCGCGACGAGGGCTTGGCCGTCCTCAAGACGTTCTCAACACTGGACGGCAAGCCGCTGACCGACGTGAAGGCCGGGATGATGGCCGTCGTCACGCTCGAGATCGTCGTCACTCAGGAAAGCCCCTTCGTCGTCGTCCATGACCCGTTGCCCGCGGGATTCGAGGCCGTCAACATCTCGCTCCGGACGGAAAGCGAGGAAGACCGGCTCCGTATGGAGGAACTTGAAGAGGACGACCGGCCCTGGTGGTTCGAAAAATTCAACCGCGTGGAAATGCACGACGACCGCGTCCTCCTTTTCGCCGATTCCCTGCCCCCGGGGATCCATTCCTATCGCTACCTCGTCCGGGCTCTGAACACCGGCGAATATCTCAGCCCGGGCGCGCAGGCGGAACAGATGTACGCGCCGGAAGTGTTCGGACGGAGTCCCGAACGGGTGGTCAAAATCGTCAAGTGAGGAAAAGGACCAGACGCCTTCTCATCCTCATCCCGGCGGTGACGGTTCTGGCCGCCTGGGGTTCGCTCTATCTGCCTTTCCCGAAAAGCCGCCTCAACCCGGCGCCGATTTTGTCCTTTGAAATCCTGGACCGGAACGGCGCCCTGCTGCGGGAAGTCCTTTCCGACGAGGGCGGACGGTGCCGCTGGATCGGCCTCGAGGAAGTCTCCCCCCTGCTTCTCAAAGCCACACTCGCTTCCGAAGACAAGGCCTTTTTCAGCCATTCGGGCATCGACCCTCTGGCCATCCTCCGGGCCCTCGCTCAAAATCTGCGCGCCCGCCGGACGGTTTCCGGAGCCTCGACCGTCACCCAGCAGCTCGTGCGCAATATCTACGGCGGCCGAAGAACGCTGGCGCGCAAGCTCTTCGAAGCCTGGATGGCGGTGCGGCTGGAGCACACGCTCTCCAAAGAGGAGATCCTGGTGCAATATCTCAACCGGATCCCCTACGGCAATCAGGCGTTCGGCATCGAGGCCGCTTCCCGGCTGTACTTCGACAAGCCGGCCGAGCATCTCAGCCTCGCGGAATCGGCCTTTCTGGCCGGCATCCCGCGTGCGCCGACCCATCTCAACCCCTACCGCCGCCCGGACGAGGCCGTCAAGCGCCAACGGGAGATTCTTCGGGCCATGGAGAGCATGCGTCTCGTCTCACCCGAGGAGGCGGAACGGGCCCTCAACGAAAAACTCGTCCTTGTCCCGTCATCCCTCCGCTTCCGGGCACCGCACTTCTGCGACTTCGTTCTCTCCCGCCTTGACCGCCGCTCGCGGGCCCGGGCGCACCGGGTTCGGACGACCCTGGACTATGCGCTCCAGTCCAAGGTGGAGACTCAGGTCGAAAACCAATTGGCCAGGCTGTCCTCGAAGGCGATCACCCATGCCGCCGTCGTGGTTCTGGACAACGAGACGGACGAAATCCTGAGCCTGGTCGGATCCCGGAATTTTTTCGACGATTCGAATCAAGGTCAAGTCAACGGCGCCTTGGCTCTCCGCCAGCCCGGATCGGCCCTCAAGCCCTTTACCTACGCTCTGGCGCTCGAACAGAAATTCACGGCCGCCACCCTGATCGACGACTCCCCCGAGGGCTTTCCCACGCCGACCGGGACCTACCGCCCGCGCAATTACGACCGGACATATCACGGCCTCGTGCGTCTCCGCGTCGCCTTGGCCTGTTCCTACAATGTGCCCGCCGTCGCCCTTATGTCCAGCCTGGGAGAAGACAGGCTTTTCCGCCGTCTCAAGGACCTGGAATTCGACAGCTTGAGCCGGGAGGCCTCCCACTACGGTCTGGGCCTCACTCTGGGGAACGGCGAGGTGTCTCTTCTGGAGCTCGCCAGGGGATACGCCGCTTTGGCGCGGGGAGGGATTTATCGTCGGGAAAAAATCTTTCTCCGCCTGGAGGACCGTGACGGCGCGCCCCTGTCCGCCGCGGGAGACGCCCCTCCCTCCCGGAGGGTTTTCTCGGAGCGGATCGCCTTTCTCATCACCCATATCCTCTCCGACCGGGACGCCCGCGTTCCCGCCTTCGGCTACCTGACCCCCCTCACCCTTCCCTTCCCCGCGGCGGCCAAGACCGGAACGTCCAAGGATTACCGGGACAACTGGACGGTCGGATACACGCCGCGCCACACGGTCGCCGTGTGGGTGGGCAATTTCGACGGACGACCGATGCAGGGCGTTTCGGGGATCACCGGCTGCGGGCCGCTGTTCCACGACGTCATGCTTCTTTTGTCCGGAAACGGAGACGGCCTTGAATTTCCGGAACCGCCGGGAATCGTCCGGAAACACATTTGTCCCCAAAGCGGGCTTTTGCCAGGCGAACATTGCCCCGGCTTCATCGAGGAAGTGTTCATCGAAGGAACCGAGCCGAAGGATTATTGCCTGCTTTCCCACAAGGCGAACGCTTCGCCGGGATTCGATCTCCGCGAAGCCCGGGGCCGCGCCGGCCCCGGCGGAGTCCAAATCGTCTTTCCCTGCGACGGGGACGTATTCAAGATCGACCCGGTTCTTCGCCCCGAGTTTCAAACCCTCCGCCTGCGCGCCCGCGTCGTCGGCGGCAACGAGGCGACGGCCGTGGAGTGGTGGATCAACGGGCGCCTGGCCGGAAGAAGCGCCAAGCCGTTCGTTCTCCCCTGGCCGCTCCGCCCCGGTTCCTATATAATAAAAGCGATGGCCTCGACGGCCGGCGGGAAACGGGAAAGCCGGGAGGTCAGGATCGTTGTCCTGCCTTAACGGCATGCCTCGCGCTCGCCGCCTCACGCGAGGCGGGAAGAACGAAGCGGGGTCGGACCCGAGGAGGCGCGGTGATGAAAAGACGCGAGGCGTTGACCGTCCTCGGCGCAACGGTCCTGCTGTCGTCGGCGGGAACGCACATTCAAAAAAGGAGTCCGCTCATGAAGAAAGAAATCAAAACCGACAAGGCCCCCCAGGCCATCGGTCCCTATTCCCAGGCCGTTGCGGCCGGCGGGTTCGTGTTCGCTTCGGGACAAATCCCCCTCGATCCGGCCGGCGGGGAGATCGTCCCCGGCGGCATCGAGGAGCAGACGCGGCGCGTCCTTCTCAATCTCAGCGCCGTGCTCGAAGCGGCCTCAAGCTCCTTGGCGGACGCGGTCAAGGTCACGGTGTTTCTTCAGGACATGAACGATTTCGGCCGCATGAACGCCGTATATCAGGAATTTTTCCCCGCGCCCTATCCGGCCCGGGCCGCCGTCCAGGTCGCCCGGCTGCCGCGCGACGTCAAAGTGGAGATCGAAGCCGTCGCCGCGGTGAAGGGCTAAGGATCCCGGCCATGCCCCTCTACGAATTTTCCTGCCGCCGGTGCGGTTGCCGCTTCGAGTCGCTGGTCCGTTTGGGGGAGGAGAAAAACGTCCGCTGCCGCTCGTGCCAAAGCGAGGACGTGGAGAAACTGTTGTCCTCGTTCGGCATCGGCGGCGGCCGCAGCCGTTTGACCACATCCTCGAGTTCCTGCGGAACCTGCACCTCCAAATCATGCAGCACTTGCCGCTGACGGCCACCGCGGCAGCGCCCGCGGCGCCGAGCGGACGCGCGCCATACGGCCGTCGGCCTTTCGCCCTTCAGGAGGACCCATGTCACGTCGAATGAACCTTTTTGCGTTCCTCGTTTCGGTTTCAGCGTTTTTTTCCCTCCTCTCCTCCCCGGCAACGGCCCAGGGGACGGCCTTCAAATCCTCGCTGGGGATGGCGTTCCAGGGAGGCGCCGTTTTTCCCTCGGACGCTTTCCAGGACACCCATGCCGCGGCCGGCGCGGCTTTCCTGATTCCCCTGTCCCCGAGGTTTCATTTGGAGTTCGGGGCGGATTACATGCGCATTCCCGTCCGTTCCCAGGCGGAAGGATTGAGCCAGGGACGCCTAACCCACATTCCCGGCCTGCTCGGCCTCCGAGTTCGTTTTCCTCTGAGGGCTCTTCCTCTGTCGCCCTATTTTTCCGTCGCCGCGGGATACGCCTACAACGCCTTTTCTCTGGATGAGAGCGCGGTGGAAACTTACCGCGCTTTGGGCTTCGAAGTCGAAGAGACCTGCCGGAGCGCGCTTGCGGCCGCAGGCGGAGCGGGAGTGGAAGTCATCCTGTCTTCGAAAATCACGATCGACATCCGGGGACTTTACCGGTTCAGCAGGACATCAAGCCGCTGGAGCATCTCCGACCAAGTGACAGGCAACACGCTCAGCGGGACGGCCGAAGATGTCAGACTCGATGCGATTCAGGTCACGGCCGGCCTCCGGTTTTTCTTTTAGAAAGAGAGGATTCCCATGACGCGAGTTTCGATTCTCAAAACGGCCGTTTGCCTTTCTTTGGCCGGGCTCTTGCTCTTTGTCCCGGACTCCCTGAGACTTCAGGACGCCTCGTTTTTCCGGCAGGTTGATCTTCTTCCCTGTGCCGATCCTCCGCGGAATAAAGATCCCCGTCTGAGTTCGTATCTTCTGCTCGTAGCCGAGACGTATCAGCGACAGGGTCTCGAAGCCGCCAGAGATCTTGCGGGCCGCCGGGGCCTGGACGCCGGATCGGACGCCCTGCGCCTCGTGGCCGAGGCGGACTCGGCCCGATCCTCAGCCGGCTGGGAAACGTCCTCGCAGGCCGTCCGCCTGGCCGTGGAGGCGCTGAAAGCCGACGTGGAAACGTTCGGCGGCCGCGTGGAAGCCGCGGACCGCTCCTGGGTTCAGGCCGTCCTTCCCTATTCCCGTCTCGAAGCGTTTCTTTCCTCCCCGACGTTCGCCTCCCTCGCGCCCCCGCTCCGTCCCCGTCTTCAGACAACCAGTGAGGGCGTGGCTCGAACCGGCGCGGACCAGTGGTACGGCCTGCCCTCTTTTCACGGTTCCGACCCGGTGAAAATCTGCGTCCTGGACGGCGGATTCGAGGGCTACAAAGACCTTCTGGGGAAGGAGCTTCCCCCCGAGGACAGGGTCACGACGCGCTCATTCCGGTACGACAACAACCTCGAGGCCGGCGAGTCCCACGGCACGGCCTGCGCCGAGATCGTGCATGACATGGCTCCCGACGCCCATCTCTACCTGGTCAATTACTCCTCAAGCCTGGAGCAGGCCTCCGCCGTCAGATGGCTGATCAGCCAGGAGGTCAAGATCATCTCCAATTCCATCGGCTGGTTCAACGCCGGGGCCGGAGACGGGACCGGCCCGATCTGCGACGACGTGGAGCGGGCCGCGAACGGCGGAATCCTGTGGGTCGGATCGTCCGGGAATTACGCCCTCGACCACTGGCAAGGCGTGTTCAATGACACGGACGGCGACGAGTGGCACAATTTTTCGGCTACGGACGAGCTCCTGGAATTCGAAGCCCCGGCCCACGATCTCGTGGGCGCCTACCTCAACTGGGACGACTGGGGGGTATGGAACGGCTTGAATTACTCCGGCTCGGACCAGGATTACGACCTCTATCTTTATCGATGGAACGGCGTCGCCTATGCTCTCGTGGCCGAGTCGACCGATCCCCAAACAGGGCTCCAGTGGCCGACCGAAGCCGTGGACGGTTATTCCCACCCGGAGAAAACGAACTGGGCGGTGGCCATCCGCAGGTCTTCCGCCACACGAAACGCGAGCCTTGAGCTGTTCCTCTCACGGGGGAGCAATACGCCCTGCGAATACAACGTCCCCGAGGGAAGTCTCATCATTCCCTGCGATGCCGCTTCTCATGTCTCCGTGGGCGCGACCGACTGGTCGGACGATTCCTACCATGCCTACAGCTCCCGGGGACCGACCCAGGACGGCCGCATCCGACCGCTCTTTTGCGCTCCTTCGGGAGTCAGCACCCGGACATACGGCGGACGGAATTTTTACGGCACGTCCGCTTCGGCCCCGCACATGGCCGGCGCGTTCGGCATCCTTTTGGGGAAAACGCCCTATGACCGGGAAGACGCCATGGAAATGCTCATCGCCCGCGTCGTGGATCTCGGCTCTCCCGGCCGGGACAATCAGTTCGGCCACGGCCGGGTCGATATGCGCCGCTGACTCCGGCCGAACCTCATCCCCTGCGCTCCAGGGCGAGCTTCGCTGCCCGAAGCGATTCCCGCGCCTCAGCGGGCCATGGTTTTCTCGACATCTCTCACTGTCTTGGGAATGGGGGGCCCCAAAACACGACGGCCGGAAGCGGTGATGAGGACGTCGTCCTCGATGCGGATCCCGCCGAAATCCAGATAGTTTCGGACCTTGAGGAAGTTGATGAACGACGGGTGTTGTTTTTCTTTCTTCCACTTAGCCGCCAAGGCGGGAATGAAGTAGATCCCGGGCTCCACGGTCAGGATGTGACCCGGCCGAAGCTCGCGGGCGAAGCGCAGATACGCCAGCCCGAACTGCGTGCTTCTCTTGACCTGATCGTCGTAGCCCACGAAATTCTCCCCCAGGTTCTCCATGTCGTGGACGTCGAGACCGAGCTGGTGCCCCAGGCCGTGGGGAAAGAAAAGGGCATGGGCACCGGCCGCGACGGCCTCATCGACATCCCCCTTCATCAGCCCCATCTCCTTCAAGCCCGAAGCGATGACCCTGGAGGCCTTGAGATGCACGTCCCGGTAGAGAACGCCCGGCTTCATGGAAGCGATGGCCGTTTTCTGGGCGTCGAGGACGATTTCGTAGATCTCCCGCTGTCGGGTCGTGAACGTGCCGCTCACGGGCAAAGTGCGGGTGATGTCCGCGGCGTAATGGGACTTTGATTCCGCCCCGGAGTCAATGACCACCATGCGGCCCCGGCGCATGACGTGGCTGTGGTCGTGATTATGAAGGATCTGTCCGTTGACCGTCAGGATCGTGGGAAAAGCCGTTCCTCTTCCGCCGCCTATGGCCAGGCCGGCCAGCCTGCCGGCCACTTCGCTCTCCGGAACGCCCGGCCGGGTCGTCTTCATAGCTTCCCGATACATCCGGGCCGTTACGCCCAGGGCGGCTTCGATTTCCCTGACCTCCGCAGGGCTCTTGATGATCCTCAGTCCGACGACGGCCTTGATCAGATCCTCGGACGCTCCGGCCTTAAGCTCTTCGGGAGGCAGGCCCAAGAGGCGGGAAAGAGAGTCCCGAACTTCGGGATGATAGGGAGGGAGAAAGTGCACTTTCCGGCCGCGGGACAGAGCGCGCTTGACCGCGTCCTCGTAGCGGGCCGCCGGCGCCGTTTCCGTGACGCCCGCCGCGCGGGCGCGCTCCTTGAGCCGGGGCAAATGGCCCATCCAGATGATGTCCTCCAGGCCGATGTCGTCTCCGTAAACGACGTCCCGGCCTTCATCCGCGTCCAAGATCGCGTTCAAGCCCGGAGTGTCCAGTCCGAAAAAGTAGAGAAACGTGCTGTCCTGGCGGAAGGGATAGGCGTTGGCCGCATAATTCATCGGCAGTTCGCCGTTTCCCGGAAGGACGATCAGCCCGGTTTTCAACAGTTTTCGCAGGCGGCGGCGGCGTTGACGGTAAACGTGAGCCTCGAACATATTGGACTCCTTTGTCGACGGTGTGTTTCCTCCTTTCGGTATAACAAATCGGCGGCCGGAATTCAACAGCGCTCAGAACGAATCATGCTCCGTGCGGCGAATGATCTCATTTTGGAGCGTCGGGTTGAGATCGACGAAATAGTCGCTGTAGCCGGCCACGCGGACGATGAGGTCCCGGAACAGCTCAGGGCGCTCCTGCGCCCGGCGCAGCGTCTCGGCGGTCACGACGTTGAACTGGATGTGATGGCCGCCCAGCTGAAAATACGCCCGGACAAGATGAACGAGGTTGTCCAAGCCCTCCTCCGAATCGAGAAGATGGGGCGTGAATTTCTGGTTGAGGAGCGTTCCCCCCGTCCGGACATGGTCCATCTTGGCCGCGGACCTGAGAACGGCCGTCGGTCCGCGCCGGTCTGCTCCCTGGACGGGGGAAATGCCTTCGGAGAGCGGTTCTCCGGCGCGGCGGCCGTCGGGCATGGCTCCCGTGACGCGGCCGAAATAGATGTGGACGGTCGTCGGCAAAAGATTAATGCGGTAAGTCCCCCCCTTGGCGTTGGGACGGCCGTCCACGGCCTGGAAAACCGCTTCGAAAACCCGGCGCATCACGGAGTCCGCCTCTTCGTCGTCGTTGCCGTACTTGGGCGTCTTGTTCAAAAAGCGCTGACGAAGGATTTCTTGGCCCTGGAAATCGGCGTCCAGCGCCGCGAGGGCGTCGCTCATGGACACAACGCCGGCGTCGAAGACGTTGTGCTTGAGAGAGACCAAGGAATCGGTCGTCGTCCCCAATCCCACTCCCTGGATGTAGGACGTGTTGTACCGCGCGCCGCCGTCATGATAGTCCCGGCCCCGGGAGAGGCAGTCGTCGATAAGAAGCGAAAGAAACGGCGCGGGCATCGCATCGGCGTACAGCCTCTCGATGATCGCGTTGCCGCGGATTTTGATGTCCGCGAAATGCCGAACGTGACGGCCGAAAGACCGAACGAGCTCCTCGAAGGAACGGAACCCTGACGGATCGCCCGTTTCCGGACCGAGGCGCTTTCCCGTCCGGGGGTCCCGGCCGTTGTGGAGGGTGATTTCCAGAATCTTGGCCAGGTTGAAATAGCCGGTCAGGTTGTAGTTCTCTTTTCCGAAAATGCCGGCTTCGACGCAGCCGCTGGCCCCGCCCGAGCGGGCGTCCTCCAGGCTTTTTCCCTGGCGGAGCATCTCCAGAATGATCGTGTCCGTATTGAACAGCGACGGTTGGCCGTATCCCGTGCGGATGATCCTGGCCGCGCGTTTGAGCAGGCTGTCGGGGGTCTTCCGGCTGACCTGAACGGCCGAGCTGGGCTGCAGGAGACGCATGTCTTCGATGACGTCCAGCAGCAAAAAACTGAGCTCGTTCGCCGCGTCGTCGCCGTTGCGGTCGAGGCCGCCTAGATTAATCAGGCAGAAATCCGTATAGGTGGCGCTTTCCTCGGCCGTGACGCCCACCTTGGGGGGCGCCGGCTGGTTGTTGAATTTGACCCAGAAAGCCTCCAGCAATTCCCTGGCCCGCTCCCGGGTCAGGGAGCCGTCCTCGAGCCCGCGACGGTAGAAGGGCAACAGGTGCTGATCCAGGCGGCCGGGATTGAACGAATCCCAGGTGTTGAGCTCGCTGATCACGCCCAGGTGGACGAACCAGTAATACTGAAGCGCCTCCCAGAAATCTCGCGGGGGATGAAGCGGCACACGCCGGCAGATTTCCGCGATCCTGAGAAGTTCGGCCTTCCTCTTCACATCCGTTTCCGCGACCGACTTCTCCGCGGCCAGGGCGGCGTAGCGGCCGGAGAAGATCACAAGGGCTTCGGCGGCGATGTCCATGCCCCGGAGCTGTTGCC
>JAFGAV010000059.1 GCA_016933515.1 Candidatus Aminicenantota bacterium | reverse complement strand
CAGAAAATCGCCTACGGCCACACCCGAAAAGAACTCCTGGAGCGCGATCCGGACCTGTACAAGCTGATCGAAAAACTCGATTCGATGAACACAATCTGACGGGAGCCGGCTGTTCGCTCCCGGACACCGGGCGCTTCGGAAACGGACGGAGATTCCGCAATAATCCCGGCTGTAATCGAGGTCCTCCCCTGATCGGGCGCGGCGTCAATTGGCATGCGACTTGCATACATAGATTGCGCATGTATAAATCGACAGGAGAGCCGCTGTGATTTCCAAACCGCTCATGGCCGCCTCGACCCGGACGATCATTCTGACCATTCTCGCCCGGCAGGAGGATTACGGCTACAATATCATCCAGAAAGTGAAGGAGGCATCCTCGGGAAGTCTGGCCTGGACGGATGGCATGCTTTACCCGGTCCTCCAACGGATGGAAATGGACGGCCTGATTTCCTCCCAATGGAAAAATGCCCCGGACCGTCGTTCGAGGCGGTACTACCGGATCACAGAGAAAGGACGCCGGGAGCGGCTGACCGAGTTGGAAGGCTGGCGTGATCTCTGGGCCGCCCTGGCCCGCCTGGGCGAAGCTCTTCCGGCCGGTGATTGAGGAGCCCCGACCATGTTTGAACTCGAAAAAGAAATCAACCGCTGGAAAAAGAACCTGAAAAAGCAGGAGTCGTTCGAGGACGGCCTCGCCGCCGAATTCGAGCTTCATCTCCGAGATGTTTTCGAAACGGCCAAAAACGAAGGCCTCTCCGACGAGGAGGCTTTTCGGAAAGCCGAGGCCCAGGTCGGTTCGGTCGAGGCGATCGCCGCTGAATACGGGAAAAACCGGGTCTACGGCCGAAACCTCCGCTCGCCCGCGAGCCCGATGCGGTTCATGCCGGCGTTCGTCGGCAATTATCTCAAGATCGCCTCCCGGCGGCTGAAAAGACACAAGGCCTCCTCGTTTCTGACGATCGCGGGCTTGGCCGTCGGAATGGCGGCTTTTTTCCTGATCGTCCTTTACAGCGGCTTCGAACGCAGCTACGACGATTTCCACCGGTTCGGCGACCGGATCTTCCGCGTCGAAAACGCCAGGATTCGGGGGGGGTCAGTCGACCGGAGCGCGGCCTGCCCCCCCGCCCTCGGTCCCGTAATTGAGACCGACATTCCCGGAGTCGAGGATTCTGTCCGGCTGTTGAACGTCGCCTCCGACTCCAATATCGTCTCGCGGGTCGCCGGCGGCGCCGGGGATGCGCCCCTCCCGGTCTCGGGATATGAAAAGAGGATCTTCTATGCCGATACGTCTTTTTTCCGGATTTTCTCTTTTCCCCTGCTTCGAGGGGACGCCTCCACGGCCCTGGCCGGGCCGGACGCCGTCGTCCTGACCGAATCGACCTCCCGGAAATATTTCGGCGACGAGGATCCCCTTCAGAAGACCGTCTCGGTGACGACGCGGTTCGGGCGCTTCGACTACCGGGTCGCGGCCGTCTGCCGCGACGTCCCGCCCAACTCTCATCTCCGGTTTGACCTCCTCCTCCCGTTCGCCGCGCTGGAGGCCGCCTGGCCGAGCCTGGGACAGCAGATGTGGAACAGCAACGGATTTTTGACCTATCTCCTCCTTTCCCCGTCGACCGACCCGGGCGCGGTCGAAGAAAAATTTCCGGCCCTGATCCAAAGCCATCCGCTGCAGTCGGCCTCCTTCACCAGGGAATTCCGGCTTCAGTCCCTGCGGAGCATTCACCTGACGTCCCGGCTACGTCTGGAAGCGGACGTTAACGGGGACCTCAAGACCGTCGTGTTTCTCCAGATCGTCGGGCTGTTCATCCTCCTGATCGCCTGGCTCAATTTCATCAATCTGACCACGGCTCGGTCCCTGGCCCGGGGCAAGGAGGTCGGCATCCGGAAAACCATCGGGGCCGAGCGCGGCCAATTGGTCGGACAATTCCTCCTGGAGGCGGCCTTCCAGAACTTCCTGGCTTTCGTCCTGGCCCTCGGAATCGTGATCCAGGTCCTGCCGGCCTTCAGCCGGTTGATCGGGAAACCGCTTTCCTTGACCCAGTCCGGATCCTCCTGGATCTGGATGGCCGTAGCCTTCCTGGCCGGGGCCGCGCTCTCGGGGATCGGACCGGCTCTCCTTCTGTCCTCGTTCAAACCGGCGTTCGTCCTTCGGGGAAGGGCCCTGAGCGGACCGAAGGGACAAGGCCTGCGGAAAGGCCTCGTCCTCGTCCAATTCGCCATGGCCGTCTTTCTCATCGCCTCGACGCTGGTCGTGGAAAGACAATTGGCCTTCGTCCGCAACCGGAGTCTGGGCGCGGATATCGATCGGACCCTGGCCCTGATGATCCCGCGGAGTCCCGATACGGCCGCCCGGGTCCTCACCGCCAGGGATAAAATGGCCGGCCTGGCCGCGATCGATTCCGCCGCGGCCGCCTCCAGCATCCCGGGCCGGCCTTACTCCAACTCGATCTCCGGAGTTCTCCGGTCCGGCGCTTCGGAGGAGGAGGCCCAGTCCCTCTCGGTCATCGACGTCGACGAGAAGTACTTCCCGGCCTTCGGGATCCCCCTTCTGGCCGGCCGGAACTTCTCGCCCGGATTGGAGTCGGACGAGGACACGGTCATCCTGAACGAGGAAGCGGCGGGGATGCTTGGCTTCGAAAGCCCCGAAAAGGCGATCCTCGGCGAAATCACCGCCTTCGGGGATCGGCTCCGGATCGTCGGCGTGACCGCGAATTACCACCACAAATCCCTGCGGGAAAAGATCGAGCCCGTCGTCTTCTTCCCCCATCCCTATTCCCGGTTCCCCGGAACGACGTATCTTTCCCTGAAAATCCGCGGAACTGCGATGGGGGAAGCGCTGTCCCAAATTCGGTCGGGATGGAGCGACTTTTTCCCCGGCCTGCCGTTCACCTCGTTCTTCCTGGACGACGACTTCCGGGATCAATACGACGCCGACGAGAGGTTCGGGCGCCTTTTCGGATTGGCTTCCGTCCTGGCTATCATCATCGCCTGTCTCGGGCTTTCGGGCCTCGCCTCCTTCGCGGCCGAGCGCAGGACGCGGGAGATCGGCATCCGCAAGGTCTTCGGGGCGACGGTCCCCGGGCTGACGGGCAAATTGTCGCAGGAGTTCGTCTCCTGGATCCTTCCCGCGAACCTGATCGCCTGGCCGGCCGTATGGATCGCGATGAACCGCTGGCTTTCCGGCTTCGCCTACCGGACGAGGGTCGGTCTCGGGACCCTGGCGATGTCGGCCGGGCTGGTCCTGGCGATCGCCCTCCTCACGGTCGCGGCCAAGGCGGCAAAAGCCGCCGCCGCTCGCCCCGCGGAATCGCTTCGCGCCGAATAGGGGTCTGCACCCTCAGTCTTTCGTGCCCGGCGTCCCGTCATATTCCGGATTTCAGGCTAAAATCCTCTTTTTTTCTCTGTCTAAGCTTTGTCAAGATGTCCCCTCAACTGCCAAGCAAAAATGTCCCCTCTGAAGTGAGGGCGGCTGGCGTGGTAT
>JAFGAV010000058.1 GCA_016933515.1 Candidatus Aminicenantota bacterium | reverse complement strand
TCGGTCAGGAGCGAGCCCATGTGGTTGTTCGCTCCCCGGATGTAAGGCACTCCGTAGATCTGTTCCCGAACCCTGCGGCGGATTTCCTCGTCGCTCATGCGGGCTTCGAGCAAGCCCGGAGTGCGCTTTTCCGTTTCATGACCCTCCCGGGATTCCATGGGCAGATGGAGAATGATCTCCAGCCCGTGCTCGTGACCGATCTGGGCCGAGGCGACGGCCTGAGGGCTGAAGGGCAGGACGGACAGGGTCAGGGTCAGGCCGAGACGGCAGGCGGTCCTGGCGGCCTCCAGATTGTAGCCGAGGTCGTCCATGATGACGGCCGCCTGGACCGGGCGCCGGGCTTTCGGAGCGGCCGGTTCGGAGGCGGCGCCGGCTTTTCGGGATGAAAAAAGGACGCGGGCCGGTCTTCCCCCCGCGGGAGTCCGGACCTCCCAGAGATGGTAGGTCCGTTCTCCGTCCGTTTCTTCCTGCTCCTCGCTCAGGACCGCGCCTTCCGCTTGGAGCCGCTTTTTCAGTGCCGGCGCCAACCGGAGGAACTGCCCGGGAGCCAGGCTGACTTTGAGGTGCAGCGTTCCCGCCTCGTCCGTGAACCGGCTGACGGGAGAGCCGATCCGCTCGGAAGCCAGCGTTTCTTCGATCAACAGGGCGACGGATTCGGCGCCTGTTGCGGCCCCCCGTTTCCCGAAAATCCGGGTGAAGACAAAGGACTCGGTGTCCGTGAGCCAGCCCAGAAAATCCAGGCCGAGAACGAACACGACGATCGCGGCAGCCACGATCCAGGGCCGGCGCAAAACCGAGCCGCGCCCGCCGGGCGATCGTCTTCGTCTGCCCATGGCTCAGCGGCCGGCGGCCGTCTCGAGGGTTTTCTTGAGATACAGGGATCGCTCGGCTTGAGGAGGGCCGAGATCGATATCGGGGACGACGCCCTCTTCCCAGAGTTTCACGCCTGAGGGGAGGACGAAGATCCCGGTGGTGAGGAGCAAGGCGCTTCCGTCGTCGAGGGGAAAGAGCGTTTGCTCGGCCGCCAGCCCGGGCGTCCGATGCCCGACGACCGAGGCCCGCTTGAAGAACTTGAGGACGCCGGCGGCGATCTCCGCGGCGCCGTGGGTGCCCGTCCCCGTCCAGACGACGAGAGGAGTCTTGCCCCACTCCGGATCGCCGGGGCAGGACAAAGCCTTCCGGCTTCCGTCCCGGGAAAGGAACACGCCGGCCCTTTCCGCTTTGAGAAAAAGGTTGATGAACGCCCGCGCCGAGTCGGCGTCGCCCTCCCAACAGGTCCTCAGGTCGAGAACGAGCGGCGCGGACGAGGATTTCACTCCCACCGGAAGGGCGTTTGCCGCCTGGCCGGCCAGCGCGGGCGACATGCGGCGCACGGTCAGGACGCCGGCCGTGCTTGTTTCGGGGGCGTAGGAGCAGTCGGCGGCCGGACGAAGAGTGCGCTCGACCGTGATCTCCACAGTGGACGTCTGGCGGACGACCCGGAGTACCGCCGGGCGGTTCTCCCGGCTCCGGAGCAGGAGACGGAGTTCGGTCAGGCTGAGTCCGAACGTCGGTTGGCCGTCTATGGCGCTGAGGAAATCCCCGATCTTCACTCCGGACTTCGCCGCCGGGCGCCCCTTCTCCACGTCGATGACGCGCGGCATGCCGCCCGGCTCTTTGATCAGGACGATTCCGGCGTCGTAGAGCGGAACGGAACCGGCCTCCCGGTAGGCGGCCAGCTCGCTCCGGTTGAGATAGCTCGACAGGGGATCCAGGCCTTGAACGAGACCCCGGAAGGCGCCCTCCATGGTTTTGTCCGGATCGACGCGTTCGAGATAATCGTTGCGCACCAGCCGGATGATGCTTTCGATGAGTCCCAGATCCTGAGAGGAGCGGCCGGCGGACAGTCCGGGCATGAAGCTTCTGGCCAGAAGGAGGAACAGCAGGAAGAGGGACAGGGAGGCCAGGGCCAGGGCGCGGATTCGTTGAGACGTCATGGGATCAACTCGAGACGTAGGATTTTATCATCGCGCGAGGAGCCATTTCAAGGGATCCTGAGGCTTCGTCTTGTGACGGATCTCGAGGTAAAGCGTCACGCCCAGCAGGGAGCCGATGTCTCCCGCGACGCCGACGGGCTGCTCGGCTTCGACGAGGTCGCCGTTTGAGGCCAGGAATTCCGAGCAATGGCCGTAAAGCGAATAGTAGTTCAGCCCGTGATCCAGGATGAGCAGGTTGCCGTATCCCTGGAAGGCGCCGGCGAAGACCACCCGCCCGCCGTGGACGGCTTTGACGACGGCGTCCTCGCCGGCGGGGGCGATGTCGATGCCGTTGTTCCGCGTCGCGGTCCGGAACTGGGGATGCCTCTCCAGGCCGAAACGGGACACGACCCGCCCTTCGACCGGCCAGGGCAGACGGCCTTTCCGCTCATAGAGCGGGATGAAGGGGACGGGAAGGACGACTTCCTGGCGGAGGAGCTTTTCCATGAGCTGCTTCAGCTGCCGCGCCCTGTCTTCAAGCTCCCGGATGGTTTCTTCGTACGCCGACTTGTTTTTTTGTATCCGGCCGATCAGGCGCTTGTGGCGGACCTCCTGCTCCTCGAGCTCGCGGCGCTTCGAGCGGGCCTCCCCGATCAGCTTTTCGAGAGACGAGGATTTGGCCTCGAGATCCTTCTCCGCCGCGGTGAGCTCGTCGAGCGTGGCTTTGTAGCGTCCGAGGATCTCCTCCTGGTAGCCGGCCAGGACGCTCAGATTCTTGCTCTCGGAGACGAGGGCGGTGATGTCCTCCGTCCGGAAAAAAAGCTGGAGCGTGCTCAGGCGGCCGTGCTTGTAAAGCGTGACGAGCGTTTTCTCCATGGAGGCCTTTTCCCGCTCCAACCGCGCTCGGAGGGAGGGGATCGTGCGGCGGAGGACGGCCAGCTCCTGGGACGTTTTGGCCATCCGGACGGTGAACAGACTGAGCTCTTTCCTGATGAGGGATTTCTGAAGAATGACGCGCTCCAGGGAAGAGAGCGTCGTCAGCTTTCGGCTTTCCTCCGTGGCGATCCGGTCCCGGACTTCCTGGATCTGGCGCCGGATTTGAGCCAGCCGCTGGTCGAATCCGGACGTGTCCTGCCCGCAGACCGGACCGGCGGCGGCCGCCGCCGCGGCCAGAAGGAGCGCCGTTCGGAGGAAGCGCATGACCATCACTTGCGGGTGACGTAAATGATCCCGCCCACGAGTCCCACGGCCAGTCCGACGGCGACGTCGCCCACGAGAGAAAACGAGACCGCCGTCTCGGCCGAGACGCCGTAGAAGCGGAAAACGGCCACGTAGGCGCTTTCCCTGAGCCCGAGCCCGCCGAGGGTCACGGGAATGGTCTGCAGGAGCAGGACGACGGGGATGAAGACGAAATAATCGACGAGCGGCACCCGCATCCCCAGGGCCCGGCCGATGAGGAAATAATACAGGATGACGTTGACCTGGAGAACAAGCGCCCAGGCCAGGGCCAGGAGGAAGGGGCCGCGTTTGCGGCGGAAGGAGACGATGACGTCTCTGAAGCCCAGAACTTTGGAAGCGATCCGGCCGAAGCGGCTCGCGGAAGAGAGGCGGCCGAGGAGACGCCCCGCGAACGGCGACAGGAAAAAGGCGGCGGCCAGAAGGCCCGCCAGGCCGGCCAGAAGCGACACCCAGATGACGGGGATGCGGCGGGCCATGTCCAATCGGAAGAGGGAAGCTGTCAGCGCGAAGAGAAAGAGGATGATCAGTCCCGTCACGCGCTCCACGACGACCACGGCCGAAGATTTGACCAGCGACCGCGAGGGCTTCGATCCGTCCCAGATGCGGATTACGTCGCCGCCGAAACGCGTCGGGAGAAAATTGTTGAAGAATGTGCCGACCAGATAGGAGCGGACGAGATAGCCGAGGGACAGGTCGTCACCTTGGGCCCGGGCGAGGATCTGCCAGCGGTAGGCGCTGACCACCAGGCCGACGACATGAAGGGACACGGCCACGCCCAGCCACAGGGGATTGATTCCGGCCAGCCTGCGGACGACATCGGCCGGCGACGCCCTGAACGCCAGGATATAGACGAGCAGGGACAGACTGACGATGATCTTCACGACCAGCCAGCCGAGTTGTTTCCGGGTCATGGCTCCGGCGCGCCCCTATCCCTTGAGGATCTTGAAGATGAGGATGATCAGGATGACGGCCGGGGCGAGGAATTTAATGGCCAGGGACCAGGCCTTTTCGAGTCTGAAACGCGGCGCCCCGAGGCGGATTTCTTGAGCGGCGTTCTTCGCTTTCCATATGTAACCGGTGAAGACGGCGATGAGAAGCGCGCCGACCGCAAGGGAGACGCTGCCGAAGGCGAAGTCCATGCGGTCCTGAATCTTGAGCCGGGTGAACAGGGCGCTCCCGCCCGAAGACAGGGCCGAAGGCACGCCCAGCAGGAAGGCCAGACCGCCCACGAGCCAAGCCGCCCGGCGCCGGCTCCACTTTTTTTCGTCGACCAGGTAGGCCACCGGGACCTCGAGAATCGAAATCGTCGAGGTCAGGGCGGCCAGGATCAAGAGGAGAAAAAAGAGGAGGCCGAACATCTGCCCCAGGGGGATTTTGGAAAAAATCAGGGGCAGGACCTTGAAGACGAGAGCCGGGCCTTCCTCGGGCGCGATGCCGGGGATGGCGAAGAGGGTGGGAAAAATGATGATGCCGGCCAGAAAGGCGATGAGGAAGTCGGAAAAGGAAACCCAGGCGGCCGAGGACACGAGATTGTCCGACTTGCGGATGTAGCTTCCGTAGGTGAGCATCGTTCCCAGCCCGAGGCTGAGCGAGAAGAACGCCTGCCCGACGGCGAAGAGAATGACGGTGCCGCTGAGTTTGGAGAAATCCGGCTTGAGGTAAAAGGACACTCCGGCGCGGGCGCCGGGAAGCGTGAGGGCGCGGACGGCCAGAATGACGACGATGACGAAGAGCAGGGGCATGAGGATCTTCGACCAGCGCTCGATTCCTTCCCTGACGCCGCGGGAGACGATGTGGGCCGTCATGCCGATCATGCCCATAAGGAGGACGAGGACGAGCAGCGGGTCGGCCACGAAGGAGTCGAAGGCGCGGCTGGCGGAAGCGGCCGCCGCCTCCGCGCCGCCCAGGTCGCGGAAAGCGCCGCCGGCCGTCTTGAATACGTAGCCGATCGCCCAGCCGGCGATGACGGCGTAGTAAGACAGGATGGCCACGGCGGTGACCACCCCCAGATAGCCGATGGCCTTCCAGGCCGTGCCGGGCTTGATGCGCTCGAAGGCGCCCACGGGGTTTTTCTGCGTGTGGCGGCCGATCGTCAACTCGGCCAGCATGACCGTGAACCCGATGAGGGCTACGGCCAGGACATAGACCAGGACGAAAACCGCTCCGCCGTAGCGTCCGACCATCATCGGGAAGCGCCAGATGTTGCCCAGCCCGATGGCCGATCCCGTCGCGGCCAGGATGAAAGCGATTTTTGATCCCCAGATGGCGCGGGGCTTTTTCGAAACCTCGTTCATCTCAAATCCTCTCTCCATGCGCCCGTCAGGAAATCCCGGCCGCGCCGTCCGCGTTCCGATGATCTCGCCGCCGCTCTTTCCTTCGGCCTCGGTTTCAGGGTATTTTTATCATAGAAACCATGGCATTGGAAAGATCGCTCCGCGGCGCGGCGATGTCGGTCGCGCGGTCCGCGCTGGCGGCCGTGCGCGCCGGGGAGCTCTTCAGGAAAACCCTTCGGCGGTCCGGCGCCCGGCTCGTCGTCGGGCGGAGATCGTACGACCTCTCGCGATTCCGGCGCGTTTATCTCGCCGGCCTCGGCAAGTCGGCCGCCGAGATGGCCCGTCGCGCGGCGGATCTCCTCGGCCGGAGGCTCGAATCCGGCGTCGTCGTCTGCCCTCCCGGAAAGGAAGTCCCGCTTCCGCGCATCGAGTGTCTGGCCGCGCCCCATCCCCTGCCCGATCGAAGAAGCGTCCGGGCGGCGCGCGCGCTCCTTCGGCTCGCCCGCCCCGCCGGCGAAGGCGACCTTCTCGTCGTCCTCCTCTCGGGCGGCGGCTCGGCCATGGCCTGCCTTCCGGCCGAGGGCTTGAGGCTCCGGGACAAGAAATCCGTCACGGACGCGCTTCTCAGAGCCGGGGCGGATATCCGCGAGCTCAACGCCGTGCGCAAACATCTCTCGGGCATCAAGGGCGGCCGCATGGCCGCGGCCGCTTTTCCGGCTTCGGTCCTGAACGTCGTCGTCTCGGACGTCATCGGCAACGATCCGGGCGTCATCGCTTCGGGGCCGACGCACTGGGACGGGAGCACGTTCCGCCGCGCGCGGCGCGTTCTTGAAAAATACCATCTTTGGGACCGGGCCCCGGAACGGGTCCGGGATGTGATCGAAGAGGGTCTGGCGGGAATGCGGCCGGAGACTTTGCGGCGAAGCGATCCCGTCTTCCGCCGCGTCCGGACCCGCATCCTGGGCGACAACAGGACCGCGCTCCGGGCGGCTGCGGCGCGCGCCTCAGCGCTCGGGTTCGAAACGCGCATTCTCGGAGCGTCCGACTCGGGGGAAGCCCGCGACGCGGCGGCGCGCTACGCGCGGATTCTGGAGAAGAGAGTCGCCCGGCGGCGCGGCGGCCGGCCTCTTTGCTTCCTCGCCGGCGGGGAGCTCACGGTCACGGTCCGGGGAAAAGGACGGGGCGGGCGCAACATGGAGTTCTGCCTGGCTTTTCTCGAGGAATGGCGAGGCCGGCCGGGACGGTGGCTGGTTATGAGCCTCGGCACGGACGGCCGCGACGGACCGACGGACGCGGCCGGCGCCTGGGTGGCCCCTTCCCTCATCCGCCGGGCGGAGCGCCTGAGGCTCGACCCCCGCGCCTTTCTTCGGAACAACGATTCCTACGGATTTTTCGAAAAGGCCGGCGGTCTGATCAAAACCGGTCCGACCGGGGTCAATGTCATGGATGTCAGGTTTTTTCTTTTCGGCTGAAGGCGCTTGAGCCGCTCCGTTTCCGACCCCGGCGCGTGATCCGCGCCTCTCCGCCCCCCTCCGGCGGAGCCTTGTTCCCTCATTCTTTTCCCGGCGAAAAAGAGCGCGGGGAGGAGACTTTCGAGATGA
Organism: Candidatus Aminicenantota bacterium; assembly: GCA_016933515.1. Taxonomy (GTDB): domain Bacteria; phylum Acidobacteriota; class Aminicenantia; order Aminicenantales; family JAFGAV01; genus JAFGAV01. The sequence continues at coordinate 18,175 of JAFGAV010000058.1, read as the reverse complement.
CCTGACGAAATTTGCGGGAGGGATCCCGGGGGAAGGAATCGACCAAGCGGAACTCGACGGCGACCTCGCGGCTCAGGAATTTCCGCATGTTCCTTTCGATGTCTCCGGGGGAATGCGGGCCGAAGGAAGGGCCGGGGACGATTTCGATCCGGATGCGGTCGAGGGCTTCCTGGACGATTTTCCACCGGCGGATGCCCGGAACGGACTCGATGGAATAATAGAAAGGCTGAGAGGGGATCCGTCTTCCGTCCGGAAGGCGGATGACGTCGTCGGCCCGCCCCTGGATGCTTCGAAGGAGCGGCAGATTCCTTCCGCAGGCGGGGGGTTTTTCCGAGAGAACGACGATGTCTTCTTGGCGGTAGCGGATGATCGGCATGGCGTAAGAATAGAGATTCGTGACCACGACGTCCCCTTCTTCTCCCGCTCGGGAAGGCTGATCCCCGGTCAGGATTTCAACGTAAGCCGTATCCATATTGAGATGATAGCCGGAACAGGTTTTGCACTCCCAAGCGATGCACCCGGCCTCGAATGTTCCGTAGAGGTCGAACACTTCTGCCTGAAACGTCGATGCGAGAAGCCGCCGCGTGAAGTCGTCGAGAATGCCCGATCCGCTGACGACGACGCGCGGGGAAACATCCCGGACGCCCCGGTCCCGGAGATGTTCGGCCAGGAGCTTTAAGGTCATGACGTATCCGACAAGGGCCCGCGGTTTCCAGGCTTGGAGCGTTTCGAGCCAGACGGACGGCGCGCTCCAGGACGAGGCGTCTTTCCCCCTCCATATTCCGAAATGCTCGTACCAGGCTCTTTTCTTCTCCGGGTTTTCCTTCCCGGTAAAGGACATGATTTTCCACCAGGGTTTGATGCCGAAGGAAAGATAGGCGCGGATGAGTCCCAGGTTCATGAATGTCCAGTCCCCGGGACGGTAGGAGATTTTGAGCGGGACGCCGCTCGTGCCGCTCGTGATGATGGCTTTGCAGCGGCGCAGATCGATTTCCTCGGAAGTTTTTTCCCCGAGGGGGAGGCTCATGAGCGTTTCCTTTGAGGTCGTGGGGAGGAGGCGGAAATCCTCCGGGTTTCGGATGTCTTCCGGTTTGAGGCCGACGGAATCGAAGAGTCTTCGGTAATAAGGCACATGAAGATAGGCGTAGCGGAGAAGTTTCTTGAGTTTGCCGAACCGGAGGGCTTCGAGCTTCTCGCCGCTTTTCCACGGGTTCCGGCACAGCCGCAAGAGCTCGAAAAGATGAACGGCCTTCATTGTTCTTCGCCGTCCGCCGCCGGGAAATCGCTTTCTGCGGGCGTCGACGGCATCAGGATTCGAAATCCTTTTTAGCCGGCCGGTCCCGCCGGAACGACGCGAGAGTCCCGGCGTCCCAGGCATACCGGACCTCGAAGCCGTCGGCCTCCAGCCGCCCGACGGCCGTCTTCACATTCTGCCGGTAAACCGGGAATTGGGGAGTTGCGGAAGTGGGTCGGCTGTATCCTCCGGGAGCCGTCGAGCAGTCGGGAGTGAGAATGATCCCTCCGCCGTATCTGTTGATGAGCGACCGGTTGAGCGACGGGGTCTCTCTCGTCTGGAGCCAGAGGATGCCGTCGAACAGGATCCGATCCAGGGCGATGTTGAGCTCATAGTCGTCGTCGGACATGGCGGTGCCGGAGATCAAGGGGGAGGAACAGAAGGATCCTTTGATGCGCGGCGTCCCGATGATCGAAAATCCCCGGCCCGTCTTCCTCCGGAGATGACTGTCCAGGAAATAAAGGAGGAACTCTTCTTTTTTCCAGTCGGAGAGCCCCTTGAGGAAGGCGCCGGCGACATGGGGGATTCCGGCTTCCCGGGCGCGCTCATAGGCGTTCAAGCGGAAGGCTTGATTGATTTTTGGGCCGCGGGGATTGTGGAGTCTCGCGTACTGCGCCGGGTCGAACGTTTCCACCCAGCTCAGGTAGCAGTCCAGGCCGTTGTCGCGGAGCCGTCCGAGACTCTCCCCGTCGACAGGCGGGATGTTGCTGGTGACCATCCCGCCTCCGTTCTGATCGAGTTCCTCCCTCGCGATTCGGAAATAAGCCGCGGCGCCCTCGATGTCGTAAGCCTGGCGGGAGAGGTCGAAGGGTTTCCGGTGGACGAAAAGGCCGGGGTCCTGGCCGCTCACGAGCTCGATGCTCCGGTATCCCCGTTTCAAGAGCGCGCGGAATTCCCGCCGAAATTCCTCGAGGGAAAGACGTTTTCCCGAGGCCGAGAAATCACAATACTGACAGCGGTTCTCGCAGATGCTGGAAAAATAGAGAGGGGGGAGCAGCAGGATTTCCCGGTTGTGGGGGCGCTTGTATCGAGCCGCAAAGTCCAGAATGACCTTCCGATTCTCCTCCTCGGAGGCGGCGCTCAGCAAGGCCGCTATTTCCTCGGGGTCCAGGTCCGGGCTCCGGACACATTTCTCGATAAGGGACAGGGTTTGCGCTCCCGAGAGCCCATCCTCCGTTCCGACTTTATCCGCCCAGTGAAGGTATCGGCGGAAGACGTCCCCAAACATGCTTATTCTCTTTCACATTCTAGTGGAGGGCACTCCCGGATTCAAGAGGACGTCCGTCTCCGGCGCCTTTGCCCTTCTCTCTCCCCGGCTTCGGCTTGAGAGAAAGCTCCTTTCTCCCATGAGGGAGAATGACGGCATCGTGTCCGCCACGTTCATATTTTGGTAAGATATCCCCAGCCATGACCGAAAAAATCGGACGCTTGAATCCCTTGCTTGAAGTCCTGCGCTCGTCGCCCGGACGGGTGGAGAAGATCCTCGTGGACAGGGAGTTCCGCGGCGGGAGGCTGGGCGAGGCCCTGGCCCTGGCGCGCAAGAGCCGGGTTCTCGTGCAGTACGTCCCCCGGGCGACTCTCGACCGGGTCATGCCCCGCCACCAGGGGTTCGTGGCTGCCCTGGCGCCCAAGGCCTACGAGAGCGTCGAAGACATCCTGGCCCGAGCCGGGGAGCGGCCGTTCCTCCTTCTCCTCGACGAAATCGAGGATCCCCAGAACCTGGGCGCCATCCTGCGCAGCGCCGAGGGCGCGGGCGTGGACGGTGTCGTCCTCCCCGAGCGCCGCTCGGCGGGTTTGACGGACACGGTCCTGACCGTGTCCGCGGGCGCGGCCGAGCACGTGCGCATCGCCCGCGTGGTCAACCTGGTCCGGGCCATGGAGGACCTGAAGACGCGGGGCGTCTGGCTCGTGGGTGCGGACAAAGAGGGCCAGGGCGAGTGGCACGACTTCGACTACACCCAGCCGGTGGGGATCGTGCTCGGCTCCGAAGGCCGGGGCCTGCGGCCCCTCGTCCGCAAATCCTGCGACCACGTGCTGTCCATCCCCCAGCGGGGCCGGGTCACGTCGCTCAACGTCGGCGCCGCGGCGGCCGTCTTCCTCTACGAGGTCGTCCGCCAGCGCGCCGCGCGGCGCTGACGCGCGCGGTTCTTATTTGGAGTGCGGCCGCACGAGGCCGCTTAAGACAAGCCTCAGACGACGTTTGTTTTTTCCTCTGATTAATCTCTCCGCCGTCCGCGGTCAAGGACGGTTGCCTTTCCGCCCGCGATTTTCTATGATGAAGCCCCACATTTGATTGTCGACTCTAGGAGACCGGAACGATGCGGAAAGGATGCCCGTTGAGAGTGATGTCGGCCTTGCTGCTCGGCTTGGGGCTGTTCGTGCCGTCCGACGCCCGGATGTCCGAGCGCGGCACCCTGGCCATATATTTCCGCGAGGCGAAAATCGGCTACGAGGAATACGTCTGGACCGAGGATGCCGAGGGGTACGAGCTTTCGGTCACGGGCCGGATGAGCGGTCCGATGACGCTCGAGATAGAGCGTTTGCGCCTCCGTATGGACCGGGACTTCATCGCCCGCACGTTCTTTTTCAAGGGGACGGTGAACGGCGTCCCCCAGGAGATCGAGAGCACGCTCCGGGAGGGAGCCGTGACCAACAGAATCAAGGTTGCGGGCCAGGTCATGGACTCCACCGCCTCGGTCCGTCGCGACGCCCTCCTCCTGCCCAACCCCATTTTCTCGCCCTACCTCGTCGTTGCCAAGAAGTTCGGCTGCGGGCTCCAGGCGCCCGCCGAGATCGCCGCCTACATCATCCCCCAGGTCGAGGTCGCCGGCCGCGTCGAGCCCAAGGCCGGCTCCCCCTGTGCGCTCGTTCTCACCCTGGGCGGCGTCGAGATCGCCCTCGCCGCCGACGAGGAGGGCCGCCTCACGTCGCTCCTCATCCCGGGTCAGGGGATCCGGGTCGCGGTGGAGGAAACATTCTGATGCTGCCTGAGCGTAAAATGTCCGATCGGTGATTCCGTTTTTTCGCCGTCGGAATTCCAAGAGGTGACCATCCAGAAATAGCTCCCGCCGGCACGCAGGCGTTGAACCACCCCCGGCGGGGGAACGATCGACGGCTCGAACAGGAACGGACTCTGCCAGAGGAGCGACAGAGAGTCGTCGAACAGCTCGAAGAGGTAATAGTCCGCTTCCCTCTGAGGCGCCCAGGTGAAGGTCAGATCCGAGGGGGCGCAATTCGATCCCGCTTTGGGAGAAAGAAGAGTCGCGGTGCGGGCCGGAACGCCGCGCTCTCTCCGGCTCCGTGTTTCGGTGTTCGAGGGGCGATGGCCGATGACCAGAACCAGGGTCAGAGAGGCGGCGAGCAAAGCGGGAGCGGCGAAGAGCCAGGCGTTCCTCCCGGGACGGGAGCGACGGTCTTGAGGAGGCGGCGCGATCAGGCGGCAGATCTCGCCCACCGTTTTTTCTTTCTGCCGGAAGAGGGGGAGCAGCATCTCGAATTCCTCAAAGCAGAAGCGGCAACGGCTGATATGGTCCGCGACGGCGGCCTTGGACCGATTGGAAGCCCCGGGCGCGAGAGAGGCATAGATTTCTTCCACGGACGGACATCGTTTACGGGAGGAAGGGGCGCGGGAGGCGACGGCTTCCTGAAAGGCGCGTTTGATCTCTCGGAGTCTAATCGGCATCGGCCTTCGTCCAATCGTTGAGGATCTTTCTCAGGTCGGACAAGCCGCGGTACAACAGATTCCTTGTCTTGTCCCGGGACCACTGAAAGACGTCGGCGATCTCTTCGATCGACATGTTCAACAGAAAGAGCTTGACGACTTTTTTTCGGGTGTCGATGAGGCTTTCGGCCGCGCGGGCGACAAGGTCCTTGAACTCCTTTCCCCGGGAGAAGGAGTTCGCGTAAATCGATTTCAATTCCGCTGTTTTTCTTTCGAGCTCATAATTGTAAACGTTTTCCTCCCGCCGGAGCTTCCGGAGCTGGTCGATCACGGTCGAATCGACGATTTTCCTTATATAGGACGTTAGGCATTTTATTTCCTTCTCACTCCGCAGCACTTTCCAGATCTTGATCCGGACCTCCTGGTACAAATCCTCTGAGTCCAGGCCGAAGCGCTGGGGAGCGAACTTGTGGAGGTGGAGGCGGATGAAGCCGGCGAATTGCCGCAGGATGCGGTCGAGCTCGGCTTCCCTGTCGTTCATTTCGTTGACGGCGGCGTCGCGGCGGCCGATCAAGATAATAGATGCTTATGCGGGCGTTTTTTTCTCATAAGAAAGGCCCCGGCTTTTTTCCGGATGATATTAGTCGGAAAAGCCTGATTTTCCTTGACAATCCGGATAAAATGGACTAGGATAATTACTCCCCTGGCGGGACTTTTCTAATAATTCACCGATAAGGGACAGTCGCCGTATGCTAGAACGTTCTCTCAAAGACGCCGAGGCCGAGGCCCACCCGCACGGGCTTTTGGCCGCCTTCAAGGCCGGCAAGGAGGCCGTCGATCCCTACCTCATCGCCTTCACCATCATCAGCAGCTTCCTCATCGTCGTGGCGGCTTCAAAGATGCGGATTTTCCAGCTGTGGTCGGACTTCCTGAACTCGACGATGCTTCTGAAGTACATGACCTACCCTCTCATCGCCTCCGGGCTGTTCATCCTGTTCGGGCTGCTGTTCCGGACCTACCTTTGGTTCCAGTACAAGCCGGAGACGCTTGAAGAGGGGGAGGAGTTGGACTGGCCCCTGGTGTCGGTCGTCATCCCCGCCTTCAACGAGGAGGAGACCGTCGGCCAGACCGTCGACTCTGTCATGGAATCGAACTACCCCCGGGACCGCATCGAAGTCATCTGCATCAACGACGGCTCGATCGATCGGACCCTCGACCACATGCGGCGCGCCCGCGACAAATACGCCGGATCCGTCCGGGTCATCAACTTCGTCAAGAACCAGGGCAAGCGCCGGGCGCTCTACTCGGGATTCAAATCGGCCCGCGGCCGTTACGTCGTCTCGGTAGACTCCGACAGCAAAATCGGACGCAACGCCCTGCGGAACGTCCTCCTGCCGCTCATCCGCGACCCGGAGGTCGGAGCCGTGGCGGGGCGGGTCGGGGTGCTGAACGAGAAGGACAACTTCCTGACGCGGATGATGACCATCCGATACGGCATTTCCTTCGATTTCGGACGGGCCTACCAGAGCGTTTACGGGACGGTCTTCACCTGCCCCGGAGCGCTGACGGCCTACCGCCGCTCGGTGCTCAGGAAGTTCATGCGGGACTGGGCGAACCAGACGTTCCTCGGCGTGCCGTGCACCTACGGCGAGGACCGGGCCCTGACGACGAACGTCCTCCGCCTCGGCTACCAGACCCGATACCAGTCCAACGCCGTCGTCTACACCAAGGTCCCGACGACGATCCACAGCATGAACCGGATGTACCTGCGCTGGTCGCGGAGCATGATCCGGGAGTCCATTCTCTTCGCCCAGTTCATGTTCGGCCCCTACCGCGAAACGAACAGGTTCCTGCCCGTCTTCGACTTCCTCTTCCTCAACATCCTCTATCCCTTCCAGGTCGTCTCCCTGATGCTGCTGGCCTACGCCTTTTTCATCAACCCCCTTTTCCTCCTGCGGCAGATGGCTTTTCTGGTCATGATTTCGTTTCTTCTGTCGATGTATTACCTCAAGACGAACAAAAGCCTGACCTTCATCTACGGCATTCCCTACGGCATGATCACGGCCTTCCTGCTGTGGTGGATCACGCCTTACGCGGCGTTGACGATGAAGAACCGCTCCTGGCTGACCAAATAGTCAGGCGGCGGGGCGCGTCCTGTCTCTCAAGAGCTTGATCCCGGCCAGAACCAGGATGAGCAGGAGTCCGGCCGCCGCGAGGAGACCGAAGCCCGAAAACCGAGGGAAAAGAACCCGGTCGGCGCGCCCGGTGACGACGAATCCCGCCCAATAGTAGGGATGGGAGAGCTCGGCCGAACGGGCCAGCTCCATCTTGGCCCGGCGCAGAGCCTCGGCGATGCGCTCGCCGCGCCGGAGGTGAAAATGAAAACGGGCCATGAGTTGGGCGCTCGCTTCGTCATGAACGGCCCACAGGCTCATCAGAACCGCGCCGGCGCCCGCAGAGAAAAACGCCCGGTTCAAACCCTGAAGCCCTTCGCCGTGGATATGCGGCCCGAGCCCGGTGTCGCAGGCCGAGAGGACGACCAGGCCGGCCTTCATCCTCAAGTTGAAGATCTCGCGCATTTGGAGAAACCCGTCCTCCCTGTCGCCGTTCGTCCGCGAGAGGACGACGGCCGAGCGGGCGGGGTTGCGGTCGTTGACCAGGCCGTGGGCGGAGATATGGATGATCCGATATCCGCCGAGTTCGCGGTTTTTGATGAGAGCTTCGGTCGCGTCTTTTCCCAGGAAAACATCCGCCCTCCGGCGCCCGTAAAGCGAGGCGATGTCCTCGATTTCGCGGCCGCTGAACCTGAGAGCGGGGAAGCCGGTGTCCGGTCCCTTCCCGGAGCCGTTTTCCGAAGCCGCGGCCGAAGAGTTTTCCTTGCGCCCTCCGGTGTTCGGATCGCCGACGAGGAGGATTTTTCGCCCTCGTCCGGCCGCGCCCCATTCCCGACTCCGCTGCGTGAGTTCCCGGAGAGACGATACCGACGGCGCGTAGGAAACGCCGAAGCGGGCGATGAGGAGGCCTTCCGGTCCGTCCGACACGGGAAGGGACTCGAAGGGCAGGTAGTTGAGGATGTCGTCCGTGACGAAGATGAGATTGCGGATGCCGGGCTCCAGGGCGGGGGTCACGAGCATCCTCGCGAGCTCCCGGCCCCGCGAAGAAGGCGGGAGAGTCCGGTCCGTCAACTCGCCGAGATAGGCCGATAGGCTCGCCTGGAGCCGCCGCGCGTCGGGCAGGGGAAAGATCTTCAGCCTTTTCTTGGTCAGGGAGAATCCGTAAGAGCGCTCCCGGCCGATGCCGTAGGCGATGACGGCCGTCCGCTGGTCCGGAAGGAGATTCCTGGCGCTTGGGACATCGATGATCTCCGGATATCTCAAGGCGGCGACCGTCGGGCTCGTCCGGCGGATCTCCCTCTTCAGGGCCTCGTGGGCCTCTTCGCGCTTCAACAGCTCGGCTTCGATCGAGGACGTCCTCTCCGGGGAGTGCTCCGCGGCCAGGAGTTCGGTGTGCAGACGGGAGATGTCGGCGAGAATCTCATTTTCCCGGCTGACGAGGCGGGCCGGAAGCCCTTCGCCGATTTCGAAGTTCGAGATCTCCAGACTGTCCAAAAACGCCCGCGCCTTGGCCCTTTCCAGGTAATGAAAGGCCATGTGGTCGTAGCCGTCCTCGGGCCGGGATTCATGGAGGACCACAAGCAGGTCGATGAGGTTCCGGTAGGCTTCCAGTCGCTTGTCCGAGCCCAGGTAGGCGGCCCGATACTCCTCCAGATCGATTTTCGAGCGCAGGTCCTCGATGACGGCGATGGCCGTTTTGTAATTGGCGAGCGCCCGGTTGTGCTTGCCCTGCTTCTTGTAGGTGTTGGCGATTTCCAAGTAGGCGTCCCAGAGAAAGACCTTGTTGTAGCGGACGGCCATGTCGATCGAGCGCTGGTAATACCGGATGGACATATCATGGTTGCCCAGCTTGGAGTTGACGATGCCCAGGTTGGTGAGGCAGACGACGACGAGGTCGTTGACGGAGTGCGTTTCCGCTTCGGAGAGAGCGTGTTTGAAATGTTCGAGCGCCTCGAGATCGCGGTCAAGGTCCGTGAGCACGGACCCGATGTTGTTCAGGATCCTCGGCGCGTCCTTCCGGTTCCCCGATCGCTCGGCGTGGAGGAGGGCCCGACGGTAGATGCTCAGAGCCCGTTCGTAATCCGCGGCTTCGCCGGAGGCGTAACCCTTTTTTCTGTAGACAATGCCGAGGTTGTTGAGGTCCTGGGCGACGCGGGCGGCGTTTCCGAGTTTCCTGTCGATTTCGAGGGCGTCTTCCAGCTTCTCGATCGCCCGCTCGAAATTCCCGATTTCGAGATGGACGGCGCTCAGGTTCAGTAGGCAGGCGGATTGTTCCGGCTCGTCGCCCAGCTCGACGGCGATCTCATAAGAGCGGATGTAGCTGTCCAGCGCGGCGGCGTAATGGCCCAGGAATTGGTGATAGAGACCCAGGTTGAAATGGCCGTAGCCTTCCTCGCGCCTGAGACGCGTCCGGGCGGCCAGCTTCACGGCCCGCGCGTTGAGATCGAAAAACGCCGACATTTGATTCAGTGCGTAGTGCGAAGCGCTGAGCTGCCGCAGACACTTCACCTCGTGCTCCGGGCTGCGGGCTTTTCCGGCGAACTCCACGGCCTCTCCGAAACGGGTAAGGGATTCCTCGAATTTCCCTGCGTCGCGCGCCTCTTTCGCCCGCTGATACGCCCGGTAAATATCCAGGATGTCCCCCAGACGGGCCGAGTCCTCTTGCCGATCCGTTTCCACAGCCAGGGCCCGGGCGCGGAGATAGAAGCCGAGAGAATTGTCGATGTTTCCGAGATTCCAGTGGAGCAGCCCCAGTCTGGAAAGAAGCGAGATTTTGTCGCCGGCGGTTTCAGCCAGGGCCAGGGCGCTTCGGCAATGGCGCACGGAGGCCTCGAAATCACCGGCCGCTTGGAAGGACTCGGCCTTTTCGAGGTGGAATCGAAAGAGGTTTTTGCCCGTCCCGAAAGGGGGGGCGGACATCAAGAACACGATCAGAAAGAGAACACAGGGAGCGGTCCTTTCCGCGCGCACGAAAAGATTATAATCGAATCGACAGGGGAATCCTAAGAAAAAGCGGACCGATCGGTTCGCAGCCCTCCTTCAGACAATCGTTCGTTCTTAAGGAAAGCGCGGTTTTTCTGTTCGGGACGTCAATCCTTTGTTCGGGGTCCCTGAATGCTGGGAGAGTCGGATGTCGGTTGGGGGATAAGGTTCAGGCCGGCATCCATGTCTTGGAGATCTTTGTTCCGGGCATCGTCCTTGGAGATGTCGGCCAAGGGGGAGAAGAAGGGGATGAGGAAAGCGAGGACGCGGAAAGAATCCTTGAGCGACGCCAGGAATCCCGTTTGAGCCGACTGTTTCTCGGCGCTCTGCAGAGCGGGAGCCGTGGAAACAAGGAAGGCCGCACAGACAAGGACTGCGACTGTGCGAAGTGTGGCTTTTTTCATAAGACAACCTCCTTATAATGTATTCTTATGCTCTAACGGTCCGGGAATGCCGGACTTCGGGGGGGCGGGAAAAAAGACAAACTCATGCGCAGCTTTGCCACCGGCATCCACTCGAACCTGTCTAATTAGTCGAGAAGGCGGAGCAAACATGGAAAACGGCCCGCCGCAGGCCCTCGGGACTCGCCGCTCCGGGATTCGGCACGGACGATCAAATCGGCTTCAGGGACAGCGCAATGCGCGCCCTTCCCGACCGGCTCGGTCGAGGTTATGTCTTGTTTTTGAAAAAGTAATCGATTTCCCAGGCGGCCGTATCGGGCCCGTCGGAGCCGTGCACGGCATTCCGCTCGATCGAGAACCCGAAGGCGTGCCGGATCGTTCCGGGAGCGGCCAGCGCCGGATCCGTGGCGCCCATGACGGCGCGCCAGTGGGCGACGGCGTCGTCCCGCTCGAGAAGCATGACCACGATTTCGCCCGAAGACATGAACTCGGTCAGGGAACCGAAGAACGGCTTGCTCTTATGAACGGCGTAGAAGCCTTCGGCCAGTTCCCGGGCGGGCCGGAGCATTTCCATCCGAGCGATCCGGAAACCTTCGTCCTCGATGCGCTGGATGATCCTGCCCGCGACCTTCTTTTTCACCGCATCGGGCTTGATGATGGCCAGTGTTTTTTCTGTCATGCCGTTCTTTATATCTCAGGCGCCGATCGGAGTCAACGGCTCCATGACGTTTTGGGCGGTCCTTGAGCGTGAGCCTTGGGCCTCAGACTCGAATTCGCCGCACAAGGCGTCATAGAGTCGGAGTCAACTTGACACCTGTTCTCCGGCCGGATAAGCTTTTTTCATCGTCGGAGACGCTCCGGCGACGCTCGGAGAAGAGGCGGCCCGGGAAAAACATCATCCGCAGGGAGCCGCATCGAGATCAAATGCCTTTGAGGGATTCGAGTTTGAAAACGCGGGAAGAGATCCGGGAATACGCGGAGAGCCTGGGGATATCCTTGTTCGGCGTGGCCGACGTCCGGAGCCTTCGGGACGGATTCCTCCTCGGTCCCGGAACGTCCGGACGGTTCGACTTCGCCCTTTCGATGGGCGTCCGCCTTTCGGACGCCGTCTTGGAGGATATCCGCTCCGAACCGACGCCGCTCTATTTCCACCACTACAAGCAGGCCAATTATTTGTTGGATCGGGTCGCCCATCTTGTGGCCCTGGGGATCCAGGAAACGGGGCGGCAAGCGCTCCCCGTGGCCGCCTCACAGATCGTCGATTGGGAGCGCCAACGGGGTCACGTCTCCCACAAGAAAATCGGGGTTTTAGCCGGTTTGGGATGGATCGGCCGGAACAATCTCCTGGTGAACCCGGAAGCGGGAGCCCGCTTCCGGCTCGTCTCGGTGCTGACCGATCTGCCCCTCGAGCCCGACAAACCGCTCGAGAGGGGGTGCGGCGACTGCCGCCTTTGTGTCCCCGTTTGTCCCGCGGGCGCGATCAAGGAAGAGGCCGCGGATTTCGACCACCGCGCCTGCTACGAAAAACTCAAGGAATTCCGCCGCCGCGGCCTGGTCGGCCAGCTTATCTGCGGCGTGTGCGTCAAGGCCTGCCGCGGCCCTCTGTCTTCGTGACCGGCACCCAGATCTCGGTTTTCAGGTCCTCGGGCCGCGTGGAGTTGGGGTCGGAGAGATATTTTTCCATGATCGGCCCCGCCACGGAGTAGCCGTTGGCCTCGATCCAGGCCATGATCTCGGCGTACTTGGCGCTCGAGGTTTCGTAAGGCCCGATATGCAGCGCTTCCACCACCGTGGTGAACGTCCACTGCTTCAACACGAGGGGCTCGAGAACGTTCGTTTCCGACACCGGGAATCCGATTTCCCACTTCAGGTTTTCGGCCTTTGTCGTTTCCGGGTCGTTGTAATACACGCCCAGCATGGGGCCCAAGGGGGCGAGGCTTTGAGAGGTCATGGAATAGAACAGAAGCTCGATGTTTTGCTGCATGCTCGTGAACGGACCCTTGCAGGGCAGGCTGCAGTACAGGAAGGGCGCGACGTCCTTGACCGTGAATTCTTCCGCCGCCGGGACGGCCCCTCCGGCCCACCCGGCCACGCCTCCCATCGCCAAGACGGCGAGAACGGCTCCCATCACGGCTGTTTTCATGATATCCTCCCTCGACCGACAGAAAATTTCTTTCGGCCCATTATAGCGGATTCGCCCGTTTTTCTGAAGACGCCCGAGGGACCTCCAAACGTTTCGGGGAATCCCGGTTGACGATATCGTGTGCAAAGACCCAAAAGTCGTTTGCTCTGAGCATCATGGAAAATTTCCGCCGTTGTTTTCCACAGGGATATTCACACAAAGTGTGGAAATCCCTTCCGCGGGAGACGGAACCGAAAGATCCAGGCTCCGGTTTTTCCGTCCGCCGCGGCCCTCAGGGCGACGGATACAAGTTGTTCCACCATGAGGGACGGTTTTTCAACCAGCGGTCGAACCAGGCCATGATCGTGCGCGTCCAGGTCAAACGCTTGCTGCGGTCCAGGATGTGATGATCCTGATCCAGGATCTGGATGTATTCCGCCTCCCGACCGAGGAGTTTCAACGCCGTGAACATCTGGGTGCTTTCCCCGGACGGAACGTTCGTGTCCGCAGCTCCGTGAAGAAGGAGCAGCGGCGTCCGGACCTTGTCGGCGCGGAACAGAGGGCTCTGGCCGATGTAAATGTCGGGTCGGTTCCAGGGGAAGCTTTCCGCCGCGGCCACGGCGTTGTAGGCATAGCCCCAATACCCCTCGCCCCAGTAGCTTGAGATCGAACTGATGCCCGCGTGCGAAACGGCGCAGGCGAAGAGGTCCGTCTTGGTGACGAGGAGCATGGTCATGAAGCCTCCGTAGGAGGCGCCGATGCAGCCCACCTGCTTGGGGTCCACGTAGGAGTGGGCCGCCAGAAACTTCTTGACGCCGTCGATGATCTCGTCGGCGACGATGGCGCCCCAGTCGTTGACGTGCAGGGCGGAGAACTCCTGGCCGTATCCGACGGCGCCGCTGGGCTGGAGGACGTAGACCACGTAGCCCAGGGCGGCGTAGTGCTCGTGAGGATAGCGGCCCCCGAAATCGCGAGAGATGGGAGACGTCCCCCCGTAGTAATTCACGATGCAGGGGTAGCGGCGTTCCGGATCGAAACCGGGCGGCAGGTAGACGAGCCCCTCGATTTCGCGCCCCCTCTTGTTCCGGAAGGACCAGGCTTCTGTCCGGCCGAAGCGGACATCGGCGTAATCAACGGCCGCCGGATCCCTCAAGAGACGGACGGAATCGTCCTCCAAATTGAGGAGATAGGCTTTGGGCGGATCGTTGGGTCCGGATCCGATGAAGACCGCCCAGTGGGAATTTTTAGCCGCGCGGACGCGGCCGACGATGTCCCGTCCGCACTCCACTCGTCGGAACGCCTTGGACTCCGGGTCGCAACGGTAAAGCCGGATGTAGGAGGCCTCCGTAACAGTGAAATAAAGGCTTTTCCCTTCGGGAGCCCAGAAGGCGTCGTTGACCGAAGGATCGAAATCCCTTGTCAGGGCGGAAGCCTTGCCGGTCGCGGGGTCAAAAAAATAGGCCTGGGTGTCGTAGTCGTTGGGAATTCTGCCTTTGGGGAGTTTCGTCCCCAGGGCGCCGAAAAGGGACGGCCCGCCGAGGAAAAGAAGCGTCCGGCCGTCGGGGCTCCATTCCGCCCCCGAAAACCAGGGGCCTTTCCAGAGGGGCTGCGTCTCGAGCGTGGCGAGGTCGAGAAGAGAGAGCTCGGTCAGGCTGTAGGGGCGGCGGCTGGTGTCGATCAGCTGCCGGCCGAGGATTAGGCTTCGCCCGTCCGGCCTCACGGCAATCAGGCCGGCGGACAGCTTGCCGGCCGTGAGCCGTTGTTTCGTCCCCTCCGGGACGGAGAGCTTGTAGAGGTGACTCAGGCGGCGCCAGTAAGGCTGGCGGTCGGGAAGGTTCCGGAATGTCCTCGTTCCCTCCGGGTCTTTCTCGGGCTCCTCGCTTATGGAATAAAAGACGGCGGAGCCGTCCGGCGACCAGGAGATGCGGCCGAGTCCCTTGACGTCCCGGAGGAGCGGCTCGGACGTGCCTTGCTCCAAGTCCACGAGCCAGAGCGTGGCCAGGGATTTTTCCCGGGCGACGTAGGAAAAGCTCCTGCGGCCGGGCACCCAGTCGATGTTGGTAATGGACAGGCCGCCCCGATAGGTCCCCAGAAGCCGGCCTTCGGGAATGTCGTACAATTCGAGCCAGGACTCGCTTTCTTCTCCCGAAGCTTTCGTCCGGCTGAGCGAGACGCCGGCCAGAGAGCCGTCGTCCGAGATCGAAACGTCCGTGACGCGCGCCGCGTCCAACAAGTGGCGGAGGGACATTTTGTCCTCGGCCCAAGCGGAGACTTCGAAAGCGTTCGGAGGATCTTCGCCGCCGGGAGTCAGGAGGGCCTCGATCGTCCAAGGAGAGGCGTTCTCCGGGTCGCGCAAGGCTTTGACCACCAGAAGATGGCGCCCGGCTTCGAGCTTGAGGTCGGCCGAAGCCTTTCCGTTCGCCGCCTTGTCGTCGGTCTTCTTGTCGGACGCCGTTTTTGATGCCACGGGGCGGCCGTCGAGAAAAACCTGGAGAAGGTGGGCGCTCGAAACGCTCAACGTGGCCGCGGCCCAATCCCGAACGCCGATGTGGGCGGCGAGATAGGCCGTTTGGGGGTTCGTCCCGGAAACCGGAAACTCCACTCCTTGTTCTCCCGCTTCGCGCTTGACCCAGGTCGTCGATCCTCCTCCGGCGAAGCCGAGGGGCTGTCCTTCGCGCGGCTGGGGAGATGCGGGATCCCAGGGCTCGAATTTGAGAAGGTCGGCCAGGCCGAAGGCCGGCTTTCCTTCAGCGGCGAAAGCGGGCAGCGGCGCGGGCAGAGGTCCGGCCGCGAGCCAGGAGCGGACGGGGATTTCCGCTGGTTTGGCCGGCTCCTCCGTTCCGGCGGGCAGAGAAGAGCAAAGGAAGAGAATCCCTAGGAAGAGGGCCGCGACCGGTGCGGCCGCCGAAAACGCCGAATTTCCTTTACGATGATAAGAGTGATGCATGGGGAAAAACTCCTTGATCGAATGTTTGTTTTGAAAATGTTCGGCCCGCGGCCGGATCGGTCCGTGCTCGAAATCCGCTCCGCGGCGCGGCGTCCCGTGAATCATTTTCTGTTTTTCACGTGCCGGTCGAACCATTCCAGCATCTCGGTCACGACGTGCAGCACGGATTCGCGGGCCGCGTAGCCGTGACTTTCCAGGGGGAGCATGACCAACCGCGCGGTGGCGCCGAAGCCCTTCAGGGCGGCGAACAGGCGCTCGGACTGGATCGGGAACGTCCCGGAGTTGTTGTCCGCCTCGCCGTGGATGAGCAGGATCGGCTCGTTGATCTTGTGGGCGTGCATGAAGGGCGACATGTTGATGTAGCTTTCCCGCGCTTCCCAGAGGGTGCGCCGCTCGCTCTGGAAACCGAATGGCGTCAGCGTCCGGTTGTAGGCTCCGCTGCGGGCGATGCCCGCGGCGAAGACATCGGTGTGCGCCAGAAGATTGGCCGTCATGAACGCGCCGTAGCTGTGGCCGCCCACTCCGACGCGGGAGGTGTCCACGACTCCCAGGCCGTCGAGGGCGTCGATCGCCGCCCGGGCGTCGGCGGCGAGCTGTTCGACGAAGGTGTCGTTGACCGTCTTGGGATCGCCGACGATCGGCATCTCCGCCCCGTCGAACACGGCGTATCCTTGGAGGAGAAAAAACAAATGGGAGGCGCCCCGGAAATAGGTGAAGCGATGGGGAGAGGCGCGGACCTGTCCTGCCACTGCGGGATCGGTGTATTCGAGGGGATAAGCCCACACGACGGCCGGGAGTTTCGCGCCTTTCTCGGCTCCGGGCGGCAGGTAGAGCGTGCCCGACAGGTTGATTCCGTCGGCTCTCTTGTATTTGATGAGCTGTTTTTTGATGCCCGTGAGCTGCGGGGCGGGGTCGCGGAAGTCCGTCAGTGTCCGCCTCCGGCCGCTCTTGAGGTCGAGACGCACGATGTTGGGCGGCTCGGTCGGGGATTCGGAGCTGATGAGGATCAGACGGCGGGAATTTCCCAGGAAGCCTTGAAAAGATTCGTAGCGGCCGGCGGCGGACCGGAAAATCCTTTTCTTTTCCAAGGTCCGGATGTCGATCCTGTCCAGGAAGGGTCGGGTCCCCTGCGGGGAGGCGCCCTCGCCGGCCAGATACATCCGGTTGTTTTCCAGGAGGGCGTAGTCATGGCCGGTTGGGGTCGAAGCCGTCACCGGCCGGCCGGGGTCGTTGTAGCGGTCCCGGATGTTGATGTCGACCAAAACCTTCGGCGGGCGGGAGGGTCGGCGGGTGTCCACCAGGCTGGTTCTTCGCCGGCTTTTTTTCCAGTTGTAATCGTTGACGAGCGCCATGCCTTCCGTTCCCAGCCACGTGATCCCGAAGAAGCGTTCTTGAGTTTTTGCAATCTCCAGGGGGGGGCCTTGGAAGGGCGCGGCGGCGCTCATCAGCCGGTCGCGGAAATCCGCCTCTTTCTCGGGGTCTCCGCCGTCCAGCGCTTCAGCCCAGACAAGCGCGGCCGGCCGGCCCGTCTGCCATTGCGGTGAACGGGGGCCGGTGGGGACGCCGTTGATCGGGACTTCCTCGGCCGGCGGCAGGTCGGCCAGGACAAAGACGGCTTGGCCTTCCTGATTCCAGATCTCGTAAGCCCGGGCGAAGGAGTAAGCGGGCACACTGTAGGAGAAGGGCCTTTTCAGGCGGGTGATGAGGAGAAACCGCCCGTCAGGCGAGGGATCGAAGCCGGTCAGGAGTGTCGGCGCGCCCAGTTTCCGGCTTGAGCCGGAGGAAACATCGAATTCGACAAGTTGGGCGAGGGCGAAATGCTCGAAAAGCTCCTCGTCGTAGGAAGTCTTGAGCAGGTCCTGGTAGGTGGCCGCTTTGACGAATTTGCCCTCGGCTTCCTGAATGTTGGGGCCGACGGGGACTGCGGGTTTCCGAGGCGGTTCTCCCCGTTCCTCGACGGCCAAACCGGCAAGGACGCGACGGCTGTCGGGCGTCCAGACGGGCCCGGCGAAGATTGTGTTGAGCGCGGCGGGGCTCAAGGACGAGGCCTGGCCCGTTGAGACATCAGCCGCCCAAAGCTCCAGGCCGGAGTCCGTGACGCGGCAAAAAGCGAGCCGCCGGCTGTCGGGCGACCAGCGGGGGAAATCCATCCGGAATCCCTCGGGAAGTTCGACTCTGCGGGATGAGCCGTCGGCGAGATTCTTGAGAGTCAGCCCCGTGATGAAGGACAGCATCTGGCGGGCGTTGCGGTCGGGCGCGATTCTCAGGCCGCCCAGCCTGAGGACGGGCAGAGACAGGTCGGCGATCGACGGCATGCTCGAACGTTCGGCCAGGAGCAGCCAGTTTCCGTCCGGGCTGACGAGGACGAAGGGAGGAGGCGGGGCATCGAGAATGTCGATGATCTCCTGAGGCGGCGTTTTGTAGGGCTGTTGGGCCGCCAGCGGGGCGACAAGAAGCGCCGTCAGGACGGCGGCCAGGCAAAAGAAACGGTTCTTGATCATGGGGGGCTCCTTCCGTGAAGAACCGAAGTGCATAAGACGCTATTTTATGACCATTGTTTTCTGAAATTCAACTCGTCCACATCCGCTTCCAAACGGTTTGACATGCCGTCGAAACTGCCCTAGACTTTTTTCGTTCGCGGCGCCGAGTCGGGC
>JAFGAV010000057.1 GCA_016933515.1 Candidatus Aminicenantota bacterium | reverse complement strand
CACGGATCAGGGGCTCAAGTGCCGTTATCTGCACTCCGAGCTCGACGCCTTCGAGCGGGTGGATATCCTCAAGTGTCTGCGCAAGGGCGACTTCGACGTGCTCGTGGGCGTGAACCTGCTGCGCGAGGGTCTCGACCTGCCGGAGGTGTCGCTCGTGGCCGTTCTTGACGCGGATAAGGAGGGGTTCCTCCGCTCGGCGACTTCCCTCATCCAGACCTTCGGCCGGGCGGCCCGGAACGTCTCGGGCCGAGTCCTTCTCTACGCCGACACGGTCACCGATTCCATGCGCCGGGCCATGGCCGAGACCGACCGCCGGAGGGCGATTCAGAAGGAATTCAACCGCCGCCACGACATCACGCCCCGGTCCATCCGCAAGAACATCGACGAGGTGTTGTCGAGCGTCTCCGAGCGCGATTACTTGGACTTCACGCGCGTGGAGGAGGATAAAGACATTTATCTCTCGCCCGAAAAAAGAAAGGCCCGGGTCGAGAGCCTGGAAAAAAAGATGGCCGCCGCGGTCCGGCGTCTCGAGTTCGAGGATGCCGCCCGCCTGAGGGACGAGATCCGCCGTTTGAAGCAACGGGAAGTGGAATGGGGGGCCTGAGGGCATGGCCGGGAGCGAACTGAAGCGCCGCCTGGGAGAGCTGCCCGACAAGCCGGGGATTTATTTCTTCAAGAACGCCGCGAACGAGGTCATCTACATCGGCAAGGCCGGATCGCTCCGCGACCGGGTCGCCTCCTACTTCCAAGCCGACGCCGACCGCAAGGTGCGGGCCATCATCTCCGAGACGTCGGACTTCGATTTCCTGCTCACCGGCTCCGAGGTCGAAGCGGCGTTCCTGGAGAGCAACACCATCCGCCGCTACCAGCCCAAGCACAATTTGAGGCTCAAGGACGACAAGAGCTTCCCCTACATCAAGGTCACTCTGGCCGAACGCTACCCCGGCGTCTATTTCAGCCGCCGCGTCGAGAAGGACGGAAGCCGTTATTTCGGGCCCTATGCTCCGGCCCGGCGGGCGCGGCAGGCCGTCCGCCTCGTGAACCGTTTTTTCGGCCTCAGGAGCTGCGAAGAAGCCGTGTTCCGAAACAGGAAGCGCCCCTGCCTGGAGCACGAGCTCGGGTTCTGCTCGGCGCCGTGCGTGGGGCGGACGAGCGAGAAAGAATACGCGGCGAGCGTTCGGCAGGCGCTGCTCTTCCTCGAAGGCCGGAAGCGCGAGCTTCTGCCCGCCCTCAGGGAGAAGATGAACCTGGCGGCCGAAAGGCAGGAGTTCGAGATGGCCGCCCGGTGGCGGGATTTCATCCGCGCCGTCGAGGAATTGAGCCACAAGCCCCGCTTCATCTCCGCGGGAGGAGAGGACAAGGACATCATCGGATTCAGCCGAAGGGAGAACCGGGCGGCGGTGCACGTTTTCTTCATGAGAAGAGGAAAGGTCAGCGAATCCGAGGAAGTCCGTCTCGAGGCTCCGCCGGGAGTCTCCGAAAAGGCGCTCTTGGGCCGTTTCCTCCGCGGATTCTACCACTCGAGCCGTCCGATGCCGGACATCATCCTCCTTCCCTTCAAGCCGCCGGGTTTGAATGCCTTCGCTCGCGGGCTGTCGCGGCGGAGGGGCAGGACTGTCCGCGTCCTGACGCCGGGGAAAGGAGCCAACCGGAGGCTTTTGGAGCTTGCGGGGCGGAACGCGGAAAAAATGCTTTCGGCCCGGCCTCCGGCCCAGGCGCCGTCCGTTCTGGCCGAGCTTCAGGAGGCCCTGGAACTTCCCCTGCTGCCGCGGCGCATCGAAGGATTCGATGTCTCCAATACGGGAGGAACGGAGATCGTCGGCTCCTCGGTCTCGTTCACGGACGGCGAACCCGACAAGAACGGCTATCGCCGGTACAAGATCAAGACCGTTCAGGGCCCCAACGACGTCGCCGGGCTGAAAGAAATCGTCGGCCGCCGCCTCGCTCGCCTGAAAGCCGAAGGCCCGGAAGTCGGATGGCTGCCGGACCTCATCCTGGTCGACGGCGGGCCGGGGCAGCTCCGAGCCGCCCGGCAGGCGCTCTTCGAGCTCAAGCTGGCCGGACTGCCTGCCGCCGCCCTGGCCAAGAAAAACGAGATCGTGTTCACGGACCGTCTCAAAGAAGGGCTGACTCTGCCCCGGAGCTCGGCGGCGCTGAAACTTCTCCAGCGCGTCCGAGACGAAGCCCACCGCTTCGCCGTCTCGTTCCACCGCCGGCGCAGAGGCCGCGCCAGTCTCGGGTCGTTCCTGGACGGCGTGCCGGGCCTCGGACCCAAGAAAAAGAACGTTCTGCTGGAAGAATTCAGAAATCCGGAACGGATAAAGAAGCTGACGGAAGCGGAGCTCGCCCGGCGCGTGGGCATCCGCGCGGCCCGGGCGCTGCTGGAAAAATTTCGGTCCCAGGAGGCGGAAAATGATCGTCGGCGTCGGCATTGACCTCATCGAAGTGGAGCGGGTGAAGAAGGCCCTGGATGAACATCCCCGCTTCTCCGACCGTGTTTTCACTCCTGAAGAAGTCCGCTACAGCTCGGGCAAGAAGAACACCGCCCAGCATCTGGCCGCTCGCTTCGCGGCCAAGGAGGCTTTCTTCAAGGCCCTGGGCAGACGGATCCCCTGGACCGACGTGGGCGTCGTCAACCTGGATTCCGGCCGGCCCGTGCTGGAAGTCAAGAACGCGGAGGGCCTGGGATTCTTGAAGGCTCACGTCTCCCTCAGCCACCTGAAAGCCTACGCCCAGGCCGCGGTCGTCCTGGAGAAATAATATTCCAGGACTTTAATTTATTGAATACAGTAACATTACTGATGCCCGACCCCCTATTGACAGGGACGCGGGGCGACTTTATACTCCCCCGCTGATGATCGTTGAATTCCTTCAGAACGCCGGCATCCCACCCTGGCTGGCCACTCTTCTCCTGGCCATGATGCCCATCTTCGAGCTCCGGGGGGCCATCCCGGTCGGAAATCAGGTGCTCGGCCTGCCGCTGTCCCAGGCCGTGACGCTGTCGGTCATCGGCAACATGCTGCCCATTGTTCCCATCCTGCTGCTCCTGGGCCCGGTGTCGAAAGGTCTCTCCCGTTGGAAACCCTTCAGGAAATTTTTCGAATGGCTCTTCGCCCGGACCCGGAGCAAGAGCGACGTCATCCGGAAATACGAGCTGATAGGGCTCATGCTTTTCGTATCCGTGCCGCTTCCCGTCACCGGCGCCTGGACCGGGGCGGTGGCCGCCTTTCTTTTCGGCATCCGCTTCTGGCCGGCTTTGGGGGCCATCTTTCTGGGCGTCTTGATCGCCGGGACCATCATCACCACCCTGGTGCTCATGGGGATATGGGGAGCGATCGTCGCCGGGCTGGCGCTCTCCTTCCTGGCGGCCGGGGCGTTGTGGCGGTCGGTCAGGTCGAAAAAGGTCTAGCCGTACAGGCCGTAGCAACGGTCCATAACCTGACCCCTGCCTCACGAGCGAAGATCTCTTCGAGCCGCGCGTCTTCGATCCGGGGGATCATAGGAAAGGCGCCCGTCCTGTCCAGCTCGTGCGTCGTTTAAAAAATCAGGCGGACGAGAAGGCTCAGCAGGATGGCCACGGTGATGCTGATCGCCACGGACAGGAAGGCCACCTTGCGGCCCAGTTCCTTCCACAGAATGCCGAAAGTGGACAGGCAGGGAATGAAAAAATTGACGAACACGACGAAGACGAGGATCTGCTGGCGGGTGAGGAATCCCAAGAGCTCGCCGTAGTCGACGCCCAGGGCCTGGAGCATCATCACCAGCGACAGCTCCTTGCGCAGGAAGCCGAAAACCAGGGTCACTCCCAGATCGCTGGGCAGTCCCAGACCGTGAACGACAAACGGAGAGAGAACGGCGTTCAGAACGGCGTCGGCCCCGAAATGTTGCAGCAGGCTGAGGACCACGCTGCCGGCGACAAGCAGGGGCCAGGCGAATTTGATGAAGGCCAGAAGCTGGATCCAGGTCTTGCGGGCCATGTTCTTCAGGGACGGGGCCTTCAGGGAGGGAATCTCCAGAATCAATCCCGGCGAAGGCTCCCGGTAGAATGCCGTGATCACCCGACCGAGAACGGCGATGACGATCATATTGACGACGTAAAAACCCAGGGCCCACCACGGCCCGAGAAACGCGGCCACGAGAGCGAGAATGATCATCGTCCGCGCCGAGCAGGGAATGAAGGGAATGAGAAGCCCGGTGATGATCCTGTCCCGCTGGGATTCCAGGATCCGGGTGGCCATGACGGCCGGAACATTGCAGCCGAAACCGATGAGAAAAGGGGAAACGGACTTTCCGTGAAGACCGATCCTGTGCATGAAAGTGTCAAGCAAAAAACCGGCCCGGGCCAGGTAGCCGACGTCTTCCAGGAGAGCCATGAGAAAAAGAAGCGGCAGGAAATAGGGAAGAACGATGGCCACGCCGCCGGCCACTCCCTGGATGAGGCCGTCGGCCAAAGAGAAGCCCAACCCGTCGCCCAGGATCCGGGACAGAGAGCCTCTCAGACTCTGAAAAGGCCCAAGAAGAAGATTCTCCAGAAAATTGCCCGCCAGAAAGATCATGAAAAAAAATCCCAGGAAAACGGCCAGGAGAACAAGATACCCCAAGATGGGATGCATGATGACGTCGTCCAGCCTCTCCAGGGGGGGCGGCTTATGCTCATGACGGACTTGGGCGCTTTCTTCGAAAATCTTGAGAGCCAGGTGATGGCGCTCGGCGGCGATGACCTCGTAGGCGGGCCTGCCTCGCGCCTCCCCGATCTCTTTCCGGACCCGATCGAGGACGGCTTTCAGCCGGGGTTGGGTTTCGGACAGGAGGCGGTTGAAGCTGAGATCCTCGGCTTCGATCATTTTGACGGCGGTGAACCGCTTGTTGACCGTAAGGGGGAATCCGTGGGACAAGGCCTCTTCCAGATGGAGGATCCGCGACTCGACATCCTTGGACCAAGGCGTCGCCTCCGGCACGCTCCCTCCCCGGCCAAGCACTTCGAAGACTTTGGTTAAAAGTTCCTTGACGCCTCGTCCGTGAAGGGCGACAGTGGGCACGACGGACAGGCCGAGATGGGCTTCGAGCTCCCTGACGTCCACATGAATGCCCTTTTTCTCGGCCAGGTCGGTCATGTTCAGGGCGATGATCATGGGCCGTCTGAGCTCCATGAGATCCAGAGTCAACGCCAGGCTTCGCCCCAGGATCGAGGCATCGACGACATTCACGATGACGTCGGGCTTTTCCTGAAAGAGATGGGTCAAGGCGGCTCTTTCAGCGGGGTCCTGGGGATTCAGCGAATACGTTCCCGGCAGGTCCACAACGCTCAGCATCCGTCCTTCGACATTCACCCGGCTGTGCGTGTGCTTGACGGTCGTCCCGGGGAAGTTCGAGGTTTCCGCTTTCAGCCCGGCGATCGCGTTAAAGAGCGTGCTCTTCCCGCAGTTGGGCTGGCCGACGAAAACCAGGACCGGCGTTTCAGCGCTCATCAAGGCGCTCGACGACGATCCTCTGGGCGACGCCCCGTCCCAGGGCGACACAGGTGTCCGAGGCCAGGTTGCGGACCAGGACGGGGCCGCGCAGAATCGCCTGGGACTGCAGCTCGATCGTGTCTTCGATGTGCAAGCCCAGGGAAAACAGCCTCTGCCTCACGCCGACCCCCCCGTCGATGGACACGATCCGCAGGGGAACGCCCGCGGGCGCACGGGACAGATTTACGGCTCCGATGTGCTTTTTTTTATCTTGAATCACTCGCAACTTTCCAAATGAGAATTTTTCGCAATAACATTCTACGGGATCACCTTGTGAAAATCAAGCCCTGGCGGCTCCATGACGTTTTGTGCGGTCCCTTAGCGCAAGCATCGGGCCTCAGACTGGATTTCACCACACAATTCGGCATAGAGCCGCCCCCCCGGTCTCGTCTACTGCCTTAGCGACACGGCGGGCTGCCGCGCTTGGAAAAAAGCCCGTCTTCCGCACAAAAACAGAAGAACGCCCTTTTGTTGAACGGACTTTCTCCGGACCGGATCAGACTTTCTTCATGACGTCGGCCAGAAGATCCATGTAATCGGACAGAAGCCGGGTGATGAGGTAATTCTTCCTGACGATCTCCCGACCCGCGGCCCCGAGCCTCCGGCCCAGATCCTTGTTCTCGAGGATCCGAACGATGCGGTCGGCGAATCCGTCCTCGTCTTTCGCGTCGAGAAGGAACCCGCTGACGCCGTCCTGGATTTGGAGGGGGATGCCCCCGGCGTTCGAGGCCACGACGGGCTTGGCCTTCCAGAGCGCCTCGGTCACGGTCAGACCGAACCCCTCCTTCAATGATTTCTGGATGATGACGCTTGCGGTTCTTTGAAGGGCGTTGACCAGGATGTTGTTCTCCACCGTCAGAAGGATGACTTTCTTGTCCTCGATCAGCCGGCCGGCTTTCCGCTCGATCTGTTCATAGACTTTGATCCCCTCCGGGTCGTCCGAAGCCATGCTGCCGCACAGGACGAGACGGCAGTCGGCGCATTCCCTGACCTTGTTGAAGACCCGGAGCACGCCCTCGGGGTCCTTGTGACGGTCGAAGCGCGAGATCTGGGCCAGAAGCGGCTTGTCGGTGGGGACGCCGTACTTGCGGAGATATTTCTGGACATCGTCCTCGCCCAGGTCCATGTTCTTGGGCGTCAGAGGGTCGATGGCCGGAGGGATGACGCGCTGCGGGACCGGAAGGTCCGCCTTCCGGTATTGCTCGTGGGAAATCACGACCTGATCGTAGCGGAGGATGAATTTCTTCAGGAACTCCCACAGCTCGGGCCGGGGGCTGGACAGGTCGATGTGGCACCGCCAGATCCAGGGTTGTTTCTTGCGGTAAAAGAAAACGAGCGGCAGGGGCTGGGGGTCATGGACGATCACGCAGTCATGATTGAGATGATTGAACACCGAGAACGTCTCGCTGGCCTGGATGTAAAGCCGCCGCTTGACCTCGGTGAGATTGATCCGGTCGCCCTGAAGCGCGTTGTGGAATTTTTTCGTGATCATGAAAAAATCCGGCGAACCGTACAGAGTCCGCCATTCGGCGTAAAGACCGGCGTCGTTCATGAGCGGCAGAAGCGAGTAAAGAATTTCAGCCACCCCGCCGCCTTGAAACGTGGAATTGAAATTGACGATGTGGCGCCCGTAGAAATTCGACGCCTTTCTGTAAATCCCGGCGATTTCCGAGTCGTCGACGATTCGGCTGTAATCGGAAAGTTTTCTCACGTCCTAACTCCCAAGTTGCCCGAGAAGCGCGCGGCAGGTCTCGACGCCCTTCAGGGTGAACCGCGCCGACGTCGGCCCGGCCCCGATCTTCAACGAGAAGGCCGACGGCGGAAGAACGGCGAAGACGTCCTCATCCGTCCTGTCGTCTCCGACCGAGAGGAGGAAATCCCAGTCGGCCATTTCCAGGAAGCGGGAGACGGCCCGCCCCTTGTTCACTCCTCTGTTGCGGACCTCGAGGAGCTTGTTCCCTTCCAAAATTTCCAAGTCCTGCTCGGAGGTCATCGGCCTGAGGTCCGCCTTCAGCTCCCGGGCGCGGTAAGCGGCCAGGGCGTCGTTCGCCTTCCTGTAATGCCAGACCAGGGAAAATTTCTTCTCCTCGACGAAGGCTCCCGGTGTCCGGTCGGCGTACTGTTGCAGCAAACCGCGGATCTCATGCTTCCATTCCTGCCGAAGCATCTCGATCTCCCTCCACTCCTCTCCGGGGGGCTTCAACAAAGCTCCATGCTCGGCGATGAGTCCCACGTTGAGACCGCCGAACCAGCCGTCGAGCGTCGGAGCGTCCCGCCCGCTGACGATCACGACCAGGTTCCCACGCTCATTCCCGAGCGCTTCGAGTAGGCCCAGAAGCCCCGGGTCGGGTTTGGCCATCTCGGGCTTCTGAACGAAGGAAACCAGCGAGCCGTCGTAGTCGAGAAGAAGCAACCGTTTCCGGGCGCGCCGGTAGCGCGTCAGAAGGCCCCTTCGATTTTCGTCGTCCAGAGTGCGGGCCGCGAGTTCCTCGACGATCTTCCTCGCTCGGCGGAGCTCGGACAGGAAATCTTGGGCCCAGCGCTGGACGGTGTAGCTTTCGATCCGCCGGCGCATGAGCCGGTTGCGTTCGAACTGTTCCCCGGATTCGAGCGTCAGGGCCTCGCGGATGGCTTCGGCGATCTGTTCCCGGTTGTTCGGGTTGACCAGAATCGCGTCGTTCAATTCCCTTGAGGCTCCGGCCATCTCGCTGAGAATCAGAACGCCGCTTCCGTCAGTCCGGGCGGCCAGGTATTCCTTGGCGATGAGATTCATGCCGTCGCGCAGGGGCGTCACGAGGGCGACGTCCGCGGCGAGATAATAGGCCGACAGGGCTTCAAAAGGAAGCGCCCGGTACAGATACTGAATCGGCACCCAACCGATCGAGCCGAACCGTCCGTTGATCCGGCCCACGAGCTCATCGACCTCTTTCTTGAGGCGGGCGTAGGCCGGGACCGCCGTCCGGGACGGAACGGCGATGAGAATGAGCGTGACCTTATCGCGCCAAGCGGCGTTTTTCTCCAGAAACAGCTCAAAGGCCTCCAGCCGCTGGGGAATGCCTTTCGTGTAGTCCAGCCGGTCCACGGACAGGACGATTTTCCTTCCGCTTCCGCGCTTGGAGATCCTGGCCAAGTCCTCCCGAACTTTGAGCCGGGAAGCTGCGGAGGCGAAACGCTCGAAGTCGATTCCCATGGGAAAGGCGTCGACCTTGACGGCCCGGTTTTCCACGGGGATCTGCCATTGGTCGTGTTCGATATCGAGGATCTGCGAGACGCTTTCCAAGAAATGATGGGCATAGCTGAAGGTGTGGAATCCGACCAGATCCGCGCCGAGCAGCCCGCGCAGAAGCTCCTCGCGCCAAGGGAGCAGGCGGAAGATCTCGAAACTGGGAAAGGGGATGTGAAGAAAGAATCCGATCGTGGCCTCCGGAGCCCGGCGGCGAAGCAATTCCGGAAGGAGAAGGAGGTGATAGTCATGAATCCAGATCTGGTCTCCGGCCCGGACAAGCCGCGCGGCTTCCTCGGCGAACTTTTCGTTGACCTTCTTGTAGGCCGCCCAGTAGGTCTTGCTGTATGCGGCATTCAGGGGAAAATAATGGAACAGGGGCCAGATTGTCCTGTTGGAAAAGCCGTGATAATGGTTGTCGATTTCGTATCCCGAAAGAAACACCGGATGGCAGGAATCCTTCGCCAACCGTTTCCGGATCTCTTGGCCCTCGCGCCCTTCGCTCCCCGCCAGGGCGATTCCCGGCCAGCCCACCCAGGCGCAGGGGTGGGTTTTGGAGAATTGGGCAAGGCCGGTCGCCAATCCGCCGACGCTCGATTCGAACACCAGGCCGTTGTCCCTTCTCACCGCGCTGACGGGGAGGCGGTTGGATATCGTTATCAACATGATTGACGATCCGGATCGAATGCGGATTCTTTTTCACTCTACCCGAAGGCCGGCGGAAATTCAAGGCCTTCATCCGTCTTCCCCGGCCTCGGAAGAACCGTTCATTTTCATGAAATCAAAAAAGAAGGGAAGAAATTCCGTTCATCCGGCGTCTAAAATCAGCCGGTGTGGTTTGCCTCGGGGCTTGCCTCTCGGCGCGATTTTTGACAAATTCTTGCGAAAATGACAAAAAACTTGCTCGAAGTGAGCCCGAGGAGGAGCATCATGTCTTCCCGATGGAAAGCCGCCGTCCTGGCCGCCCTGTTATCAGCCTCTTCAGCCATGGCGCTTTCGTCCGGACAGGACGAGAGCGCCATGGTTAACTTGTCGCTCGAAGAGTGCATCCTGAAAACGCTGAAGAACAACCTCGGACTGGCCGTCGAGGTTCTCACGCCCGAGCTGGCGGACGTTTCCGTGACGCTGGCCGGGGAGAAATTCCTGCCGGCCCTGTCCTTCAGCTATGCGCAGCAGGATCAGAATTCGGCCTCCTATTCCTTTCTCGACGCCTCGGAAATGGTGTCCACCATTCAAAACGACAGCACCGCGCAATTTTCCCAGCTTCTCCCCACAGGCGGAAGCCTGACGGCCAGCCTGACCCAATACAAAACCGAAACCAACCGAAGGTTCCAAAGCATCAATCCCCGCTACGGCAGTACGCTGCGCTTCTCTTTCAGTCAACCTCTCCTCAGGGATTTCGGTTTCAAGATGAGCCGCCGGGACATCCTTCTGGCCAGGAACAACCGCGACATCTCGGAGCAGAATCTCGCCCAGGTTTTGGAGGACACGGTTTATGCCGCCGAAAGCGCCTACTGGAACCTCGTTTACAGCATCGAGAACCTGAATGTGCGGCGCCAATCCCTGAAGCTCGCCCGGGAGCTGCTGGAAAAAAACAGAGCCGAAATCGACGCCGGCGTCCTTCCGCCCATTGAAATCCTGACCGCGGAATCGGATGTCGCCACCCGGACGGCGGACATCTTGGAAGCCGAGGCCATGGTCAAGAACAGCGAGGATCTGCTGAAGACGATCATCAACCTGCCGGCGGAAAGGGACGATGCCGAAGCCGTCCTGATCGTCCCGACCGACAGCCCTTCGATCGCCGGCGAGGACTGCATCCTCGAGCGCTGTCTTCAGGAAGCCATGGAAAACCGGCCCGACCTCCGAGGGGCGCGGATCGATCTCCGGAACAAAGACCTCAACCTGAGCTATGCCCGGAACCAGCTTTTCCCCGACCTCCGGCTTCAGGCGTCCTACTGGAGCCCGGGCATCTCGGGCGACCAGATCATCTATGAAGGCGGAAACGCCCTGACCGGACAAATCATCGGGACGATTCCCGGCCCGAGCAGCGACGCGCTCAAGGACGCCCTCCGTTTCAGGTATAGAAACTGGTCCTTAAGCCTGACGCTCAACTACTCCCTGAACAACATCCTGACCAGGGCGTCTTTCGCTCTTTCCAAGCTCAGCTTCGACCAGGCTCGTTTGAGACTCAAGAATCAGGAACAACAGATTTTTCTGGAAGTCAAAACCGCCGTCCGGGCCGTCCAGACCAACTCCCAGCGGGTCGAAGCCTATCGTTCGGCCCGCGAACTGGCCGAGAAAAAGCTCGAAGCCGAGGAGGAAAAATTCAAGGTCGGCCTGAGCACGAACTATTTCATCCTTCAATACCAGCGCGACCTGGCCGCGGCTCAAATCATGGAGCTCAAAGCCAAAGTCGATTATAATATCTCCTTGGCCAACCTCAAGCGCGTCCAGGGCAAAGGACTGGAGAACGAAAGGATGGCCGTCGGCCGGACCGCCGGGGAAATCCGGGAAAGAATCGAAAGCCTATGACCGACGAAGGCGCCCAGCCGCGGGGCGGATCAAGCGCGGCCGACAAGCGGAGAAAGAATCCACCCATGATCGCCAATTTCAAGACCAGGTATCTTACGAAAAAAAACATCGCCCTGGCCGCGGGCGCCGTCGTCCTCGGCTACGTCGTGATCCGCATTCTGCTCTCCGTGCTGACCGGCGGAGGCGAGAGACCGGGTTCCAGGGGCTTCGCCGTCGCGGTCGAAGTGGCCCCCGTCGAAACAGGCTCCCTGAGGGATCTCGGGCAGTTCACCGGAACGCTCGTTCCCAAGTCGCAAATCACCGTCGCCCCCAAGATCTCAGGACGCCTGAACCGCCTCCTGGTCGACATCGGAGACGCGGTCGGGCGCGGCCAGCTCGTGGCCGTGCTCGAGGACGAGGAATACCAGCAGCAGCTCCTCCAGGCCGAAGCGGACATCCGTGTCGCCCGGGCGAATCTCGAGGAAGCGGAAAGCTCGCTCGAGACGGCGCTCCGCGACCTCGAACGGGCCAAAACGCTCCACGAGAAGGGCATCCAATCGGACTCCCAGCTCGACGCCGTCGCGGCCCAATACGAAGCCCAGGAAGCCAGGAACAAGGTGGCGGCCGCTCAGCTGGCCAATAAAGAGGCGGCTCTCGAGACCGCACGCGTCCGCCTGTCCTACGCCCGCATCACGGCCACTTGGGAGAGGGGAAGCGACACCCGGTACGTCGGAGAGCGTTTCGTCGACGAAGGGGCGCTTCTGTCGCCCAACACTCCCCTGCTGTCCATCATCGAACTTCACCCCCTGACGGCCGTCGTCTTCGTCACGGAAAAGGATTACTTTCGCTTGAAGCTCAACCAGAAAACGTCCATCACCACCAGCGCCTTTCCGGGACGGACGTTCGAGGGCCGGGTCGTGAGAATCGCGCCTCTCTTGAAAGAAGCCTCCCGTCAGGCCCGGGTGGAGATCGAAATCCAAAATCCCGAAAAGCTCCTCAAACCCGGCATGTTCATCAACACCCAGGTCGAGTTCTCCCGCCGGGAAAAAGCGACGATCGTCCCCTTCAACGCCCTGGTCAACAGGAACGGACATCAGGGAGTTTTTGTCGTCGACATCCAGGAGAACAAAGCCTTGTTCACTCCTGTCAAAATCGGCATCGTCGAAGGCGAGCGGGCGGAAATTCTTGAGCCCGCCCTGCCCCGGGCCCAGGTGGTCACCCTGGGCCATCACCTCCTGGAAGACGGGGCGAACATCCTCCTGCCGCATAGGGAATCCCCCGCAGGAAAGGCGGGCGAACAGCCGCCCGCGAAAAAACAACGAAGCCGGTAAGTCCCGCTCCCGGAGGAACGCCATGAACATCTCCGATTTTTCGATCCGACGCCCCGTGTTCACCGTCATGCTGATGCTGATCATCGTCGCCGTCGGCATCGTGTCCGTCACCCGGCTGCCCATCGACCTCATGCCGGAGATCAGCTATCCCACCCTGAACATCATCACCTCCTACCCCAACACCGGCCCGGAAGAAATGGAGCAGATCATCACCCGGCCGATCGAGGAGGCCATGAGCGCCGTCCCGGGCGTGGAGGAGGTCTTCTCCGTCTCCTCGACGGGAAGCAGCACCGTCCGGGTCATGTTCGATTGGGGCACCGACCTGGATGCGGCGGCCGACGACATCCGGGAGCGGCTGGACCGGATCATCCCCCGGTTGCCCGAAGAAGTCACCCGGCCGATGCTGCGGAAATTCGATCCGGCCATGTTTCCCATCCTCATGCTGGGCGTGGTGAGCAACCTCGATCCCATCCAGATACGGCGGCTCATCGACGAGCAAATTTCCTACCGCATCGAGCGCGTCCCGGGCGTCGCCTCGGTCGACATCTACGGCGGCCTGACCCGCGAGATCCAGGTCAACCTGCTGCCCGACAAGATCAAAGCGCTCGGGCTGTCTCTCGACCAGATCATCAACAAGATCCGCCAGGAAAACATCGACCTGCCGGCGGGCACGATCGAAAGAGGGAACTATGAGGTCATGATTCGGGTCCCCGGCGTCTACACAAATCTGGATGAAATTCGGGATACGGTCGTGGCCTTCCGCGGCGGCGTCCCCATTCCGTTGAAGGAAATCGCCAGCGTTGAGGACACGCACCAGAGGATCACGCGGCTGGCCCGGATCAACGGGAAGCCCGGCACGCGGATCGCCATTTACAAGCAATCGGGCAAAAACACGGTGGCCGTGGCCGACGGCGTCCTGAAGGAAATCGAAACCATCCAGCAGGACCTGCCCCAGATCCAAATCGTCCCCGTCAGGAACAGCGCCCAGTACATCAAAAACGCCATCAACAACGTGAGCTCGGCGGCCCTTTACGGCGGCCTGCTGGCCATCCTGGTCCTTCTCGTCTTCCTCGTCAATATCCGAAGCACGCTCGTCATCGCCACCGCCATTCCCATCTCGATCATCGCCACGTTCGGGCTGATCTATTTCGGCGGATTCACACTGAACATCATGACCCTGGGCGGGCTGGCCCTCGGCATCGGAATGCTGGTCGACAACGCCATCGTCGTCTTGGAAAACATCTACCGCCTCAAGGAGGGGGGGCTTCCGCCCCGTCGGGCGTCCCTCATCGGCACCCAGGAAGTCTCGGCCGCCATCCTGGCCAGCACACTCACGACGATCGCGGTTTTCCTGCCCATGGTCTTCATTCGGGGCATGTCGGGGATCATGTTCAAGCAGCTGGCCTACGTGGTCACGTTCTCTCTCCTCTGCTCGCTCGTCGTAGCCTTGACGCTGGTGCCCATGCTCTCCAGCCGCATCCTCCGCGCCTCAACCTCTCATCCGCACGAAGGCGGAGGACGGACGGCTCGGCTGGCGGCCGCCATTCGCCGGGGCTTCACCCGGATGGAAGATGTCTATAAAAATATTCTGCACTATTCGCTCGATCACCGCTGGCAGGTTCTGGGAGCGTCGGTCCTTCTCCTCGTCGGCAGCATCGCCCTCACCGGCCTGGTAGGAAGCGAATTCATGCCCTCCACCGACGAGGGGGAGGTTCAGGTCACGGTGGAAATGGAGGTCGGAACCCGGCTGGGCGTCATGGACGAGCGGGTGAGGGAGGTCGCGGACATCGTCCGCCGAGAAGTCCCGGAACTTGAAAATATCGAGGAAAGCGCCGGTTCGGGAGGCTGGCGAAGAGGCGCCACAACGGGCAGCATCACCGCCCGGCTCGTCTCCAAGTCCGAACGATCCCGGTCGAGCGAGCGGATCGCTTCCGATCTCCGAAGAAAACTGATGAACATCCCGGGCGTCATCATCCGCACCCGCGCCGGCGGAGGCATGTTCTTCATGCGCGGCGGCGGCGGTCAGGAGCGGATCCAGGTCGAAATCCGCGGCTACGACCTCGAGACCGGCGACGCTCTTTCCCAGCAGGTCAAGAAAATCGTCGAACGCGTCCCGGGCATCACGGACGTCTCCGTGAGCCGCGAAACGGGCAATCCCGAGGAGCTGTTCGTCATCGACCGGCAGGCGGCCGCCGACCGGAAACTGTCCGTGAGTCAGATCGGAGAAATGATTCAGACCGTTCTCTCCGGGCAGCAGGCCAGCATGTTCCGCGAGGGAGGACAAGAATACCGGATCCTGGTCAAGGTCAAGGATTCGGAGTTTTTGGACATCAACGACATCCTCGACCTGACCCTGACCAACGCCGACGGAACGCAGGTCAGCCTTCGGAACGTGGTCGAGGTCCGTCCCGAGCGCGGCCCTGTCCGGATCGAGCGACGGGACCGCGAACGGGTCTTTACGATCTCGGCCGACTACGCCGGCCGCAAGATGAGCGCGATTCTGGCCGACATTCGGGCCGGTCTGCGCACCGTGCCCGTCCCCCGCGATTTCAGCATCGCATTCGCCGGGGACTACGAGGAGCAAAAAAAAGCCAACCGCGAGCTGCTCATGAGCATCATCCTCGCCCTGCTTCTCGTTTACATGATCATGGCCATGCTGTACGAATCGGCGCGCGATCCGTTCATCGTCATGTTCTCCGTGCCCCTGGCGGCCATCGGCGTCATCCTCATGCTGTTCCTGACCAACACAACCTTCAACGTCCAATCTTATATCGGATGCATCATGCTGGGCGGCATCGTGGTCAACAACGCCATCCTCCTCGTCGACTACACGAATCTTCTCCGGCGGCGGGACAAGATGCCGGTCCGGGAGGCCGTTGAGGAAGCCGGCCGCCGGCGCCTGCGTCCGATCTTGATGACGGCCAGCACGACCATCATGGCTATGATCCCCCTCGCCTTGGGACTCCAGGAGGGGGGGGAAGCCCAGGCGCCCATGGCCCGCGCCGTCGTGGGAGGCCTGTTGAGCTCGACGCTGATCACTCTTATCGTCGTGCCCGTCGTCTACAGCTTCTTCGAGGGCCGCTCCGAGAAAAGGAAAAAGAAAGCCTGAGGCGCGCCCGAACTGCGGCGCGGGGGTGTATTCGAGAAGCCCGAAGGGCAGAGACCCTCCCCGCGAAAGGCTCTATGACGCATCGTGCGGTGAATTAAGGACCGCACAAAACGTCATGGAGCCCCCGCAAAATTGACTTCCGGAGGACGTTCAGGTATAAGATATCAAATGTTTAAGTGGCTTCTGAAAAGAATCTTCGGAACCCCCGACGAACGCCTCCTGAAAAAGCTCAGACCCCTCGTCTCGGCGGTCAATGACCTCGAGCCCCGCATCCAACCCCTGACGGACGACCAGATCAAGGCCCGGACCGCCGCCTTCAAGGAAAAACTCGGACAGGGCGCCTCCCTGGACGACATCCTGCCCGAGGCCTTCGCCGTCGTCCGCGAGATGGCCCGGAGGAAGACGGGCATGCGCCACTTCGACGTCCAGATCGTTGGGGGCGTCGTCCTCCATCAGGGGCGCATCGCCGAGATGAAGACGGGCGAAGGCAAAACGCTGGTGGCCACCCTGCCGGCCTATCTCAACGCCCTGGAGGGCAAGGGCGTCCACATCGTCACGGTCAACGACTACCTGGCCAAACGCGACACGGAATGGATGGGGCCCGTTTACACTTCCCTGGGGCTGACCGTCGGTACGATCCAGCACGGCATGGACGACGCGGCGCGAAAGCAGGCCTACGGCTGCGACATCACATACGGGACGAACAACGAGTTCGGTTTCGACTTCCTGCGGGACAACATGAAGTTCCGTCTGAGCGACCTCGTCCAGAGACCGCACAACTACGCCATCGTCGACGAGGTGGACAGCATCCTCATCGACGAGGCGCGGACTCCTCTCATCATCTCCGGACCGACGGAAGAGTCCACGTCCCTGTACTACAAGGTCGACAAGCTCGTCCGGCGCTTCAGCCGGGAACGCCACTTCAAGGTGGACGAGAAAAGCCGGACGGTCTCCCTCTTGGAGGACGGCGTCGAGGAGGCGGAAAGATTTTTAGGCGTCACCAACCTCTATGACCTCAAAAACATGGACCTCATTCACCACATCAACCAGGCTCTCAAGGCCCACCACCTTTTCAAGCGGGACGTGGACTACATGGTCAAGGAGGGCAAGGTCATCATCGTCGACGAGTTCACCGGACGGCTGATGCCCGGCCGCCGCTACAGCGACGGGCTCCACCAATGCCTGGAAGCCAAGGAAAACGTCCGCATCGAGGAGGAATACCAGACCTTGGCCTCGATCACCTTCCAGAACTACTTCCGCATGTATCAGAAACTCGCGGGCATGACCGGCACGGCCAAGACCGAGGAGACCGAGTTCCAGACGATATACAACCTCTCGGTCATCGAGATCCCGACCAACAAGACTCTCATCCGCCATGAGCACCCGGACCTCATCTACCGCACCGCCCGGGAGAAATGGCAGGCCGTGGTGGAGGAGATTCTCGAAAACAACCAGAAAGGCCGGCCGGCCCTGGTGGGCACCGTGTCCATCGAGAAATCGGAAAGCCTGAGCAATTTCCTGCGCAAGCGGGGGATCAAGCATATCGTCCTCAACGCCAAGTACCACGAGCAGGAAGCCATGATCATCGCCCAGGCGGGGCGGATCGGCGCGGTGACGATCGCCACCAACATGGCCGGCCGCGGCGTGGACATTCTGCTCGGGGGAAACCCGGAATTTCTGGCCCGGGAGCAGCTCCGGCGCGCCGGAATCGATACGGCGAAAGCCTCGCCCGAAGACTGGGAACGGGCCATGAACGCCGCTCAGGAGGTCACGCGCCAGGAGCATGAAAAAGTCATCGAGCTCGGCGGGCTGCACATCATCGGCACGGAACGGCACGAGGCGCGGCGCATCGACAATCAGCTCCGCGGCCGCGCCGGGCGGCAGGGCGATCCCGGTTCTTCCCGTTTCTATCTTTCCCTGGAAGACGACCTGATGCGCATTTTCGGCAGCGACCGCCTCTCGGGCCTGATGGCCCGCATCGGCATGGGCGAAGGCGTGCCCATCGAGCACAAAATCGTCAGCCGGGCCATTGAACGCTCCCAGCGGCAGGTCGAGGGCCACAATTTCACCATCCGCAAACACCTCCTCGAATACGACGACGTGATGAACAAGCAGCGGACGTCGGTCTACCGACGTCGGCGGGAGATCCTCGGGGGGAAAAACCTCAAAGAGGACGTTCGGGAGCTGGTCGCATCGCTCGTCGACTGGTTCCTGGACACCCACGCCCACAAGAACAAGTCGCCCGAGGATTGGGATGTCGAAGCTCTGAAAAAAGCCGTCCTTGCCCAGTTCGGGCTGGATCTCGACTCCCTGGGAATCGACTGGGATGCGGTCATCTACGACGACCTCCGGGAGACGCTCCTCAAGCGGCTCGACGAGCTCTACGAGGAGAAGGAGCGGCTCCTGGGCGCCGAACGGATGCGGGAATTCGAGCGCATCATCATGCTTCAGGTCATCGACACCCAGTGGAAGGACCATCTTCTGGGCATGGATTATCTCAAGGAAGGCATCGGCCTGCGGGGCTACGGCCAGCGCGATCCTCTGGTGGAATACAAAAAAGAGAGCTTCGACATGTTTCAGGCGATGATGGACCGCATCGAGGAAGACGCCGTCCGCTACCTGTTCCTGCTGCAACCCGTCACCGAACAGGAGATGCCCGAGCGACGGCCGGAGCGGTATTCCTACCAGACGCCCCAGTCCCACCCGCCCCAAACGCAGAAAATGAGGGAGGCGCGTTCCCTGATTCCCAGCAAGAAGAGGAGACGCTAACGTCTCTTCCGGAGAGGAGGGCGAATCATGCTTGACGCCGACATCAAGGAAGGGCTGACATTCGACGACGTCCTCATCCTTCCGGAACACTCCGACGTGCTGCCCGCCGAGGCCGACGTCTCCACGAACCTCACCCGGCGCATCCGGCTGAACATTCCGGTCGTCAGCTCGGCCATGGACACGGTGACCGAATCCAAGATGGCCATCGCCCTGGCCCAGCAGGGGGGCATCGGCATCATTCACCGCAACATGCCCCTCAGCCAGCAGGCCGAGGAAGTCGACAAGGTCAAGCGTCACGAGAGCGGGATGATCGTCGATCCCATCACCATCCGGCCCAAGGACAAAATCCTCAAGGCCAAAGAGTTGATGTCCAAATACCGCATCTCCGGGCTCCCGATCACCGAGGAGAACAACCGCCTGGTGGGCATCTTGACCATCCGGGACATCCGGTTCGAGACCCGGGACGACCTCCCCGTGGAAAGCGTCATGACCCGCAACCTGGTGACCGTTCCCTTGGGCACCGCCCTTGAGGAAGCCGAAAACCTTTTCCACCGGCACAAGGTGGAAAAGCTCCTCATGGTGGACAAGCAGGGCCGCCTCAAGGGCCTGATCACCTACAAGGACATCCTCAAGCGCATCGAATACCCCAATGCCGCCAAGGATGCGATGGGACGTCTGCGGGTGGGAGCGGCGATCGGCGTCGGCGAAGACATCCTCGACCGGGCGCGGGCCTTGATCGCCGCCAAGGCGGATGTCCTCGTCCTCGACACGGCCCACGGCCATTCAAGCCGCGTCCTCGACCGGGTGAAGCTTATGAAAAAAGAGTTCCCCGATCAGGAGCTTATCGCCGGCAACATCGGCACGGCCGAAGCCGCGCGCGCCCTGATCGCTTTGGGCGTGGACGCGGTGAAAGTCGGCGTGGGCCCCGGCTCGATCTGCACCACGCGCATCGTCTCGGGCGCCGGCATCCCCCAGATCACCGCCGTGGCCGATGTCTTCGCCGTGGCCCGGGAAAAGGACATCCCCGTCATCGCCGACGGAGGCATCAAGTATTCGGGCGACATCACCAAAGCCGTGGCCGCCGGCGCAAGCTCCGTCATGCTCGGAAACCTCTTGGCCGGAGCGGACGAATCGCCCGGGGAGATGGAAATCTTCCAGGGACGGTCTTACAAGACCTACCGGGGCATGGGCTCGCTGGAGGCCATGAGGGAGGGATGCCGGGACCGCTATTTTCAGGACTCGCCCTTGAGCGAGAGCAAGCTCGTCCCGGAAGGCATCGTCGGCCGCGTCCCGACCAAGGGGAGCGTGACCCATATCGTGCAGATCATGGTCGGAGGCCTGAAAGCGGGCATGGGATACGCCGGCTGCCGGACTCTCAAGGAGCTCCAGACCAAGGCCCGGTTCATCCGGATCTCCCCGGCCGGCCTCAAGGAGAGCCACGTCCACGACGTGGCCATCATCAGGGAAGCCCCCAATTACAGCCTGGATTAGCCCCGCGCCCGCCCCGGTGCGCCGCCTCCCCCGGCGGGCGCAATGATTAGAAATCCTATAGAGATTATTGACAGGCTCTTCCCCCCGCCTTTACAATGAGGTTTCACGGAGGGTTTTCATGAAAAAATCGTGGCGTTGCTTCGTGTGCAACGACATCCACTACGGAACGAAGCCGCCCGAAGTCTGCCCGACCTGCGGGGTCCGGCACGCGTATGTCGAAATCTCGACCGAAGAGGCGCAGAAAATCCGCCTTCCCTCCTCCGCACCGTTCACCAAGGACGACTTCCGCCGGGCCATCACGGACTTCGCCTCCCGAAACGCGTTCCGGGTCAACGCCGACGCCGAGCGCGTCGAGACCCTCCTCGAGGGAATCTTCGCCAACGAAGCCAATCACGGGCTCAAGTATTGCCCTTGCCGCCTGTCCACCAAGGACTTCGCCGAGGACCTCAAAATCATATGCCCCTGCAATTTTTTGATCCACGAAACCTACGCAGGACAGGAAAAGGGCGAGTGCTGGTGCGGTCTGTTCGTCAAGAGGTGAGATGATGGCCAAGCTGATGATGTTCCACGGACGGGAATGCCCCCATTGCCGGCGGATGATGCCCCTGGTCGACCGCCTGGAAAAAGAAGAGGGGCTGATCCTCGAAAAATTCGAGGTGTGGCACGACGAGAAAAACGCGGACCTGATGCGCTCCTACCGCGACATCCTGGCGCCTCGGTGCGGCGGTCAGCTGCGCACGCCGACCTTTTTCAACCCCGAATCGGGCGACGTGATGTGCGGCGAAGTCGAATACGAGCGTCTTAAGGCCTGGGTCAAGAAAAACGCCGCCGAAGGACGGGACTGACGGCTCGGCGCGGACTTCAAATTCCTCCGGAAAAGGAGGAATTCGGGGCTCTCCCGGATCGCATCAAACTCGCTGTCGCTGTCGAGTCTCTTCCAGTTCTTAAAGCCCGCCTCCCCGGCCTTACGAAGGAAAGCGACGGATTTGGCCGCATGGCCTTGGATCGCATAGGCCTTGGCCCAAGCGTAATACGTTTCGGGCGAGAGGAGACCGCCGACGGCCGCGCCGGCGGAAAAGCCCTTGTTCCGCTCGAAATAATCCGGGTCGAGGGCGATTCCCCTGGCGAGAGACCTCAGGCCTTCCTCGTGCTTCCCCTGGGCGAATAAAAGCGTGGCCAGACCGTAGTGAGCCGCGGCCGAGTCGGGCGATAAGGCGATGGCCGTTTTGAAGCTCTCCCGGGCCGGCCCGAAGCGGCCCTGGAGAAAACGGACATTCGCCAGATTGCTGTGGGCGGCGCTGTAATCGTTCCTCAGCCTGATGGCCGTGAGAAAGCACTCCTCGGCCGCCCGCAAGTTCTCACGCAGAAAATGGGCGATGCCCAGCAGATTGTGGGCTTCGGCGGCGGCCGGCCGGAGAGAGACGGCCCGTTTGAGAACGGCCTCGGCCGCGTCGCACTCCCGTGCTTGGAGATGATCGTGGGCCGTACCGAGGAGAACCCGGTAATCGGCCGGCAGAGGCGGGCCTAGAGACGGGCCTAAAGAAGGCGCGCATGCGGTCAGGGCCGCGCACAGGGCGAGAAGGGCTCCGCCCCCTTTCATCGCCCTCTCCCGGGAGCAGACGGGCGGCGGATCATTTGACCTCTTTGATCCTGTTCCCCTCATCGAGAATGACGATCCTGGGCACGATGAATTCCGTCTCCTCCTCCTCCAGGAGGACGTAAGAGACGACGATGAGCTTGTCTCCGACTTTCGCCTTGTGAGCGGCGGCGCCGTATACCGCCACGGTTCCCGAGCCCTCCTTGGCCTTAATGAGATAGGTCGAAAACCTCTCGCCGTTGGAAATGTTGTAGACATGGACTTGTTCGAACGGGATCATTCCCGCGGCCTTCATCAGGTCGCCGTCCAACCCCAGGCTGCCTTCGTAATCCAGGACCGATTCGGTCACCGCGGCCCTGTGGATTTTCGAACCGAGAACGATTCTTTTCATGGCGTCTTTTCCTTAGCGGCGTTTTTTCTTCGCCGTCTCGACCGTGACATTGTCGATGAGCCGGGTGCGGCCGATGAAGACCGCCACGGCGACAAGCGCCCGGCCTTGGATGACGGCCAGAGGTTCCAGATCCTCCGGGTCGACGACGGCCGCGTAATCCAAACGCGCCAGCGGCTCGGCGGCGACGCGGCGCCGGATGCGCGCCAAGACGGCGGCCGAACGGTTTTCACCCCGCTCGATCGTCATTTTAGCCTCTTTGAGGCTGCGCGTCAAAACCAGCGCCGCCCGCCTTTCCTCGGCCGACAGGTAGGCGTTGCGCGAGCTGAGGGCCAGACCGTCCGAGTCGCGGATGATGGGCCGGATTTCGATCCGGACGTCCACATCAAGGTCTTCGGCCATTCGACGGATGATGACCGCCTGTTGGGCGTCTTTGCGGCCGAAAAAAGCCCGGTCGGGCCGGACGATGTGAAAGAGCTTGAGAACCACGGTGCAGACTCCGCGGAAATGGGTCGGTCGGGACGCGCCGCACAGTCTGTTCTGAAGGTCATGGACCTCGACATAGGTTCTGTATCCCCGAGGATACATTTCCTCCGGACGGGGATGAAACAGGATGTCCGCGCCCTCGGCCCGGAGCAGCCGGGCG
Source organism: Candidatus Aminicenantota bacterium (assembly GCA_016933515.1). GTDB lineage: Bacteria > Acidobacteriota > Aminicenantia > Aminicenantales > JAFGAV01 > JAFGAV01. The sequence goes on along the minus strand of JAFGAV010000057.1, from coordinate 5,149 downwards.
TCCCGCTTGAGGTCGCGCGGATAGGTTTTCAAGTCCTCCCCGGGACCGAACTGGGAGGGATTGACGAAGACGCTGACGACGGTGACGTCGGCGGCTTTCTTCGAAGCCCGGACAAGACTCAAGTGCCCCTCGTGAAGAGAACCCATAGTGGGCACCAGGCCGATCGTCCGGCCTGCGGCTTTGAATCGCGCCGCGGCCGATTTCATCGCCCGGACGGAAGTGACGATCCTCACGGCCGCTTTTTCCCCGTTCGCAGCCAAGACGGCAGGGCCTTCCTATCCGCTTCCGGCAGGTGGAAGGAATGAGCGTCCTCGGGAAACGCGCCGCTTCGGACATCCCGGGCATAATCCCCCACAGCCCGGCCCAAAAGTTTCCTGAGGTCGAGGTACTTCTTGACGAACTTGGGAAGGTAGCCCGTCGTGAACCCCGCCAAATCGTGGAAGACGAGGATCTGTCCGTCGCAATGCGGCCCGGCTCCGATGCCGATCGTGGGCACGCGCAGCCGCTCCGTCACCGCCCGGGCCAATTCCCGCGGGATGCACTCCAAGACGACGGCGAAGCAGCCCGCCCTCTCGAGGCTCAGCGCCCCTTCCAGGATGTGGTGCGCTTCCTCCCGGCACTTGCCCCTCACCTTGAAACGGCCGAGATGGTGGATGGACTGCGGGGTCAGGCCGACATGGCCCAGGACCGGGATCTCGGCCTCGACCATGGCCTCGATGAGCTTGAGGCGCTTCGGCCCGGCGCCCTCGACCTTGACCGCGCCGGCGCCCGCTTCCTTGAGAAACCGGGAGGCGTTGCGGATGGTTTCCTCCTTGGACAGGTGAAAGGAAAAATAGGGCATGTCCCCGACGACGAGCGCCCGCCGCACGGCCCGCGTCACGGCTCGGGTGTGATGCAGCATCTCCTCCATGGTGACGGGCACGGTGTTCTCGTAGCCCAGAACGACCATGCCCAGAGAGTCTCCGACCAGGATGAGATCCACGCCGGCCTCGTCGACCACCCGGGCCGTGGGAAAGTCGTAGGCGGTCAAAGCCGTGATCTTTTGGCCGCACGCCTTCTTCGCTCGGAGCGCGGGGACGGTGACTTTGGCGTTCGAGTCTTCAGCCATGATCGTCCTTTCTCCCCATCCCGCCTGTTCATCGGGATTGAGGTAAAGTCTGAATCGTTCAGCCTTTTCGCCGGCTTCCTTTCTCGGAATCCCCCAGGGGGACGTAATAGAGCTGCCGCGCTTTCATGTCGCGGAGCTGTCGCACGACCTCCTCGAGATCCTCCTCCCGACTGAGGTCCAGGCTGTCGGCCTTGACGATCAGCAGGGGCGACTGCTGGTAGTTGAAAAAAAAGTAATCGAAGGCTTCGACGAGGTCTTCCAGGTATTTCTCCGAAATGTTCTTCTCCATGGAAGTCCCCGCTCCCCCGATGCGGCGGAGGAGCGTGGGCACGCCGATTTGGAGATAGATCACCAGGTCCGCCTTCGGAATCCGCTCGGACAGGATGCCGTAGATGCGGTCGTAGACGACGAGTTCGTCGTCGGTCAGCGTTTGGTAGGCGTAAATCTTGTCCTTTTCGAACATGTAGTCGCAGAAGATGCGCTCTTCGAAAAGGTCTCTCTGCGCCAGTCGGACCTGCTGGTGGTAGCGGCTGACGAGGAAGACGAGCTGGGTCAGGAAAGACGAGCCCTCCTTCTCTTCATAGAAGTCCGAAAGATAGGGATTGTCCGTCTTGTCGAGAACGGCGCGGCCGCCGAGCCGCCGGCACAACAAGTCGGCCAGCAGGGTCTTGCCGGACTTCATCACCCCCTCTACGGCCACATGCTTGAAAACGAATTCTTCTTTGTCCGGCATGGATTTCGGCCTCGGAATCCGACTCAAAAATATCCGATAGACGGGGAGAAGTCAACTTGCGCGTTGGAAAAGGCCATCGGCGTTCGGACTTCAGGCACGGATTTGGAGTGCGGCCTCAGGAGGCCGCTTTCCAAAGCGGCGACATGTCGCCGCACTCCAAAAATATCATTCGCTCGTTGGGAGAACAGCCGCTCCGCGGGCCTTCCTTTCCTCGGACTTTGGAACAGATATCAGTTCCCCGTCCCCCGGAGGCGTGCTCTTTTTTCGTTAAGAATCTGAACGTCAGAGAGATTTCTTTCATATCCGTAGAGCGCGCCCTCCCAGGAACCGTAGATGGCGTTGGGAAGCATGATCCAGCCGCGGCCCCACATTTCCTTGTGCTCCGCGGCCTTGGCGGCCCTGTCCTCCGGAGTCGTGCGGATGGCCGACATGAAATCGCCCAAGTCGTCGCCTACAAGAAGGAGGATGCGGTAGGATTGGGCGACGAGAACCCGCCGGGAACCTTTGTCCGACCCCCAGCCCTGGACTTCATTTCTCAGGAGCAGGGTGTCCTCGTCTTCGGGAAGCGACAACCCGAGCGCTTCGAGATTCCGGCGCGTGGCGCGCTCCTGGGGGGAGTTGCGGTCGCCGGGCGTCTCGGCATCGCGGTTGGTGACGAAGATCACCGACACGCCCCTTCTCTCTGCGTAGCGGATGAATTCCAGCGCGCCGGGGACGCTTCCCGCTTCCCCGCGAAGGACCCACTTCCTCCAGAAAGCGGCGTCGAAAGGCCGTCCGTCGAGAATGAGCTGGGCCTGGTGGGGAGAGTTGTCGAGGACGGTTTCGTCGATATCCATGATGACCGCCGTTTTGACGGGCAAGTTTCCCAGACCCCGCTGTTCGAGGGCGGCCGTCCAATTCGGGTCGGACAAGGCCGCATCGAGAGCGACTTGCGCCCGGTCGTAGGACGTCCGGCATACGGCCCCGTATTCAACTGATGCCTGCATCCACAGGACGGCATACAATTGATCGTGCGCCTCTATGGCGGCGGCCGGTTCGTCGGGGCCGGGTTCCTCCCATGGCGGCTCAGGCACATCCCAGGGCCCCGGGGAATGAACGACAATGCAGGAGGATAAAAGTGGAAGCAATGCCGCCAGAATCAACGGCAGTTTTCTTCGCATGACATCTCCTTTTCCGATCGATTAGGAAAAATATGGGAGCGATTTTTCAGAGGCAACAAAGAAATCAATCTCTCTAAATTATTAAATATAAAGATTATAAATCACGCTCTCCAAACTTTGGTTTCACCGGTTTTTGTCTCGTCTCGATCTCCTGTCCATTTCTTAAAAGCGGATGCCGGCGCCAAGACCGGCTTTCAGGCCGCCCATTTTCACCTTGACGTCATTGATCGTCTTTTGGGCGAGGAGATAGCCGGCTTCCGCTTGCAGGAAAAACATCTTTCCCAAAGCATAGGTCAAACCCGCTCCGGCCGTGAAACCGAGCGCCGAGCCGCTGACGGTCTCCCCCAACGCTTCCTCTTTGTAAAAAACGTCGGCCAGGCCGAGCTCGGCCTTGAATCCCAGGCTGTCCGACAGAGCGCCTTGGTATCCGCCGCCCAGCGACAGGAAATTCTGGCTCGACTCGGCGGCCGACTTGAGCTCGGGCGTTTCCCCCTTGGCGGTCACGAGGCCGTAGCCCGTCCAGACATATAAAGAGGGGGAAAGAGAGATCCCGCCCTTAATCTCGGGGAGAAAAACGCTCCGGCCATAAATGTCGCGATACCCGGAATCGGCTGGCGACTGTATGCCCGCGCCCAGGCTGACGGTGAATGTCTGCCCGCCGCAAAGGCTGCTCAGAACAACCGTAACGGCCACGATGAGAATCCCTGTTTTTTTCATCTCAATGCTCCTTGGCATCGCCGGACGTCATCAAATAGTGATTTCGTTCGATATTCCGACCACCATGTCGCCGGCCGTCACGGCCACGACGCGGTATGTGCAGACGGCGCCCTCCGGCAGGGTCGTATCGTTGACCTCGGCGGCGCCGCCCTGAACTTCAGAAGCGTCGATCGAGGCGATCGTCTCCTCCGGGCCGCCGCCCGTCCGGCGGGTGATGATGTAGCGCGCCACAGGCGCGCCGCCGCTGTTCACGGCCGCCAGGTTGAGCCGGACGAATTCCCGGCGGATGATCCAGGCCCGGTCCTCCAGGCGCTGCCCGGAGAGCGTCATGGTCACGTTTTGCAGGTTGACCGTGATCTGGTCCATGCTTGTCGCGCCCGCGGCGTCGACGGCCACGGCGCGGATGACGTGCGGCCCGTTGGCGTAACCGAGCGTGCCCCAGACGAAGGAATAGAGGCTGCCGGCGCGTGCGGTCTGCACGCCCGCCGGCCCGGCGCTTTGGGCAAGAACGCCGTCGATATAGAAGTCGACGCTCTCGACGTCGGTGTCATCGACGGCCTCGGCCTGCACTTCGACCGCGCCCCAGACGGTTGCGGCGTCAGCCGGGTTGATGATGCGCACCGACGGGGCGGCGTTGGCGAACTGGGCGGTGACGGCCATGTCGGCCTGGACGGCGGTCACGGTCAGGGGATTGGCCGTCGACCAGAATCCGCCGCTCCCGCTCCAATCGATGAAGAGGAATCCCGCGTCGGGAACGGCCGTCACGGGCGTGCAGTCGGCGCCGTGAACGACGGTCTGGGACAAGTTGCCGGACAGCGTTCCGCCGGCGCCGGCGGTGAAGGTCACGGTATGGACGGCCAGGGTGGTCACACCGATGACATTCGAATTCGCGGTCGTCCCTCCCACGGAATTGTAGGCCCTCAGTCGATAATAGTAGGGAGTGGCCGAGGAGAGTCCCGTGACGCTATAGGCGACCACATTGCCGACGTCGAGGCTGTTATAGGCCGGAAGTATGGACGAGAAGGCGGCGTCCGTGGCCACGTCGAGTCGGTAGCCCGCCGCGCCCGCTGCCGCGCTCCAATTGGCCTGGAAGGACGTCGCGCCGATCGCGCTTGCCGGCTGCGCCGACGGGACCTCAGGCAGGGTTGTGAAGGACTCCTGGCCGCCATAGGCGATATCCACGGAATTCACGGCATACGCCCTCACGTAATAGGTCACGCCGGGGGCAAGGCCGGTCATATTCGAGACGAAGACTCCGGTGCCCGTCCCGTCTTCGGTTTTGCTGTCGAGCGTCGTCGGCGCGCCGCTCGTGTTCCAGCACACACCCCGGGCCGACACCTCTTCGCCGCCGTCCGAGGTCACGTTCCCGCCGGAGTCGGCGCTTGAGCTTGCGACATTGATGACGGCCGCCGTCGTCACGGTCGGCGCGGT
>JAFGAV010000056.1 GCA_016933515.1 Candidatus Aminicenantota bacterium | reverse complement strand
TTTAAATTTCGACTAGCCGTTAGGGCGCAACGGTTAGCCGTTGATGGGATGCATTCGGGACGCGCCGTTTGGGGGCTGTCCGCGCCCGGCCGAAAGGCGGCCGCGCCCCGTTTTCCCGGCTCGAAGGCGGTTAGGGAAAGATCAGGCGCGGAGCGCGGCGCGGAAAACGGTCACCGCCTGCCCGGCGATCTTCACCCGGCCGCCCGCCGTTCCGACTTTCAACACTCCGCCGCGCGAAGAAGCCTGGCAGGCCGTCATCGTTTTTTTGCCCAGCCGGGATTCCCAGAAAGGCCCCAGGACGCAGTGCGATGAGCCTGTGACCGGATCCTCATTGACGCCGACGGCCGGAGCGAAAAAGCGGGAGGCGAAGTCGAAACCGCGTTTGGAAGCGCGGGCGGTGACGATGACCCCGCGGACGGGAAGCCTCTCGAGCCGGGCAAAATCGGGCTTCAAGGCGCGTAGCCGCGACTCGCCGTCAACCTCGACCAGGGCGTCTTCAACGCTCCGGCCGACGAACAGGGGCTTCGCTTTGAGCGCCTCCGTCAATCCCCCGGCCCAGGAGGCCGGGGCGGCCGCAACCGGCCGCGCCGGGAAATCGAGCTCGATCCAGCCCCCGCGGCGTGCGGCGGTCAGAAGCCCGCTCCGGGTGTGGAAGCGGGCCTCCATTCCCAGGGGGAGAATGCCCTCCTCCCACAGGATGTGGGCCGAGGCCAGGGTGGCGTGGCCGCACAGATTGACCTCGAGCTTGGGCGTGAACCATCGCAGCCGGAAGCCTCCTTTCTCCGGAAGGAGAAAGGCCGTCTCCGAAAGGTTCATCTCCGCGGCGACGCTCTTCATCCATGAGGCCGGGGCCGGCCGGTCGAGAAGGCAGACGCCCGCCGGGTTGCCGCGGAAAGGCCGGGAGGTGAAGGCATCCACCTGAAAGAGGGGAAGACTCATGATGACGACTCCTTTTTGCGGCCCAGGACGAGCCGGTCGTAAACATACAAAAGGATCATGGACACCAGCCCGATGCCGCCGATGATCAGCCAGATGGGGATCGTCTGGGGAGCGAGCCCTTTTTCCACCCGGTCGGAGATGAAGTGTTCGAACATCCGTCCGCCGATCGGTCCGCCGACGATGCTGGCCAGGGCGATGGGCAGGTTGGCGTAGCCCAGGTACAGGCCCTCCTGGCCCTTGGGGGCGATGGCGCCGATATACTCGAAGATGCGAGGGGAGGCCATCATTTCGCCCACGGCCATGGAGGCGATCGACAGGAGGAGGAACAGGCCGGCGAAGGGCAGGACGAGCGCGCCGAGGTGGACCTGGCGGTAGATGTCGGAGACAAGAAGCGGCGGGATGACGTTGACGAGCATGCCCGCGGTCACCACTCCGGCGCCGATCATGATCGACTGGACGGGCGTCCAGCGCTTGACCAGGCGGGTGATGGCCATCTGCAGGGCGACGATCATGATCGGATTGGCCAGGGTGTAAAGCTCGACGGGCGCGTTGGGGTCGATGTGGCGCAGGAAGAGCGGCATGAGGTTGTAGAGCTGGATGTAGAGGAACCAGAACATGGCGATGACCAGGATGAAGAAAACGAAGCGAACATTGCCCAGGACGGTGAAAATGCCGAGCACGGCCTGGCCGAGAGTGCGCTTTCGGACCGCCTGGCCGTCCTTGCGGCCGTCGCTCACGTATTCCGGCTCGCGGTAGAGGAAGAGGGTGACGATGAGGCCCAGGAGGGCGAAGGCCGTGGAGACGATGAAAATCTTTGGAATGCCGGCCACCCCGAAGATCCGCTCGACGCGCAGCTCGAGGAGGCCCTTGATGCTGAACCCGCCCTGCCGGATGAAATAGGCGATGATGCGGCCGATGACCGAGCCGATGTTGATGACCATGTAAAAAATGCCGAAGGCGAGCGTGGCTCTCTGGCCGGCCGTTTTCTGAACCGTGCCGGCGATGCAGGGCTTGACGATCGAGCCGCCCACGCCGATGAGGAGGATTCCCGTGACGGCCATAAGCAGGAAGCCGGCCAGCGGGTCCCCTCCCCGGTCGAAGAGGACCGGGGCCAGCCGCTCGGTCCCGGCCATGACGAAATAGCCGAAGCTGATCAGGACGAAGGCCACGGAGAGCGAGCGCTTGTAGCCGAACTTGTCGGCCAGGGTGCCGGACAGGATGGGCAGGAAGTAGATCAGACCCCAAAGAAGCGTGCCGTTGAGGAAGGTGGCGAGGGTGGGCTTGAAGCCCAGGGTCTCTTTGAGAAAGATGACCATGAAGGAGGCCATGGCGTAATAGGCCGCCCTCTCGAAGAGCTCGATGGTGTTGGCCGTCCAAAACGTGGCGGGGAATTTCCGCCCGGCGCCGGGAGGCGGGAGGTTCGTCTCGGTCATCAGGGGCTCCTTTCGCCGAAGGACGTACGGTCCCGCCGCGGCCGGCCGCGCCGGAACCGGCTTCTAAACATAATGGAGAGGAGCGACTTTCGCAAGAGGGCCGCCGCGGGGCGGGCGGCCGGCAGAGGGGTGCGGCCCGAAGGCCTAGATGAACATTTCTTCCCGAAAAGGATTCGGCCCTTTCGTTTTCATGAGTTCGGTGAATTCGTTCGTGACCTGGGCGAATCGTTTTCCTTCGGAGGCCGAAACCCACCACAACCCGATGCGCTTCCCGTCCAGGCCGAGGGTTTTGAAAATCGATTCCAGCATGACGAATCGCCTCCGGGCGTTGTAGTTCCCCTTCAGGTAGTGGCAGTCGCCCGGATGGCATCCCATGCCCATCACGCCGTCGGCGCCTTTGAGGTAGGCCATGATCACGTACAGGGGGTCGATCCTCCCGGAGCACATGACCCGAATGGCGTGAAGCGACGACGACACTCTCGCCCTTGACACCCCCGCCAGATCCGCTCCGGTATAAGCGCACCAATTGCAGAGGAATCCGACGATCCGGGGGTTATACGCATCGCTCATCTTCGCGGCTCCTTTATCGTCGCTTCTCGGCCGGGCCGTCTATTGCTCGCCGATTCCGGCGAACTCGTCTTCTTTGTAAGTGCCGGACGGCACGCTTTCCTCGACATCCCTGCCGGGGACGTATTCAAAGACCTTCTGCAGTTGGTCGCCGACCATGGAAAAGACCTCGGACACGGGGATGTTGACCGGGCAGACATCGGAACACATGCCGCAGTTGACGCAAGACACCGCCATATGCGCCATTCGTCCCAGGTGGAAAAACAACGTGCCGGAGGGCACCCGGATCCCGCCCTTGCTTTCCGGCTCCGATTCGATGCTCCAGGGTTGGAGCTCGTACATCTTGGAGTCGAATACGCACAGAACGCAGTGGCAAATGGGACAGACATGCATGCAGCCGTGGCAGCCCAGACAGGGAGCGAAAGTCTTGATCAGTCCCTTTTGGCCCTGGACATCGATCTCCTTGAACACCTCGCTTCTCCGGGCCGCCCGGGCCTCGCGCAGGGGAGCGAGCTCCGCCGGCTCCTTCTCAACGGTCTCCGGCGTTCCCGGCGCGCCCTGGGCGAATTCCTCTCCCCGAGGAGTGTCCAGGATGAGATGGCACGAACTGCCCGTATCTTTTCGTCCGGCGAACGCGACGGTGATGTCCGCCCGGCCGGGGATGAAGGAGGTACAGGCCTGGCACATTTTCCTCACGCCGGGGTGGATTTTTCCCTCCCGGCTTGATTCGGCGTAAGAGGCCATCTGCTTTTCCCAAGAGCCGTCGGTTGCGGAGCTTAAGGGAAAAACGCCGGCGCAGATGGGACTGATGAGAAGCAGGTTGTCCTCGCTCCCCTGGACTCTTTTCACAAGTTCCGTGAAGGCCCGAAGCTCGCACGGCCGCAGGACGGCGGCCACCGGCTCTTTGAGCGCTTCCTTGACGGTCAATCGGGAGAGGGCCTGACCGGCGTTCTCGGGCATCAGGGGCATGAGCGGCTCCGCCGAGGCCAGCTCTTCGACGCTGGTGATGAGCGAATAGGACACCGCTCCGGAATCGTTCATTTTTTTCAGCGCAAAAACGCCCTTGACCTTGCCGCTTTCCAGAAGGTGTTTGAGAAAATTCTTGACGCCCTGAGAGGCCTCGACGTCCATTTTCAGCGCCTTAGGCATTTTCTTTAACCTCGGTGGATTGAGCCTGTCCGCATGCGGAGGGGGTCTCGATCTCGCAAAATTCTTCTTTGAGGAAATTCTGAAGGGGCAGGGGGTCGCCCCTGTCCGTTCCGGCGGAGTATCCGAACGCCGGTTGCGTCTCGTCGGCCACCCAACTGAAGACTTTGCCTACAGGGATCGAGACCGGGCAGGCGTCCTCGCAGGCTCCGCAGGAGACGCAGGAGAGAACCATGTGCGACATCCGTCCCAAATGGAAGAGCAGGGGATCCGGCGGGAAACGAAGGGCGCCCCTCTTGCGGGCCCGGTCCATGTAGACGGAGGAAGTGCAAAACTGCGTTTGAGTATCGAAATAGCACTGTTGGCAGTAGCAAACCGGGCAAACGTTCATGCAGTTGTGGCAGTTGATGCAGGGGTCGAAGACGGTGAGAAAGCGATCGAGGCCGGTGATGTCTTTGCGGAATTCCTCGTGGGCGGCTTGTCTTTTTTCCTTTTTTTTCTTGAGGAGGTCCCGGACGCGGCTTTCCCATCCGGCGGTCGGGCGATCCGCCTCGAGTCCCGTTTTTTTCAGGATCTCCGCCCCGGAAGGCGTCACGGGCAAAAGCAGGATCCCGTTTTGATCCTCGCCGAGAAGGCCGATGTGGATGTCGACCGACGCCGGGGCGTCGTCCGGCGCGGGACCTTCGGAGGGACCATCCTCAAGGCCGGTCAGGCTGAAGCGGTGGCATCGGGCACAGGCCGGGCGGAGGAATTCGTTTTCGTGCCATGTGTCCGCCACCGTCTTATAGCGTTCTTGCCCCTTTTCGGGATCGGCGACGTATTCCGCCAGGGGCAGGGCCCCGGGGCAATCGATCGTGATCAGGACCACGTTGTCCAGACGGACCTGTTTGAGCTTGGCCAGTTCCACGGCCGCGCGGGCTTCGCACGGTCTCATCACCGCCGCGATGTGGAGCCAGGGGGTTCCGTGCTTGGTCAAAGAGGAGAGCGCCCGCCCCCCCTGAACGGACATCACCGGCGGGAGGGGATGGGCCTTGTCGAGGACTTCGGATTTCTTCACCATGACCCAGGCATGAAAGGGGGTGTCCGGGACTTCCACCGGAACGAGGAGAGCGTCCAGGCCGCCTTGGTCCATCAATGTTTTCAAAAAATCGGTGACCGCTTTTTTCGTTCCTTCCGGAGCGGGAAGGAACGCCGCTTGGGCGGGCACCGCCCCCGGCCCGGTTCTTTCTTGATGTGGCGTCATGGGTCTCTCCCGTTTGTCGATGACCTCAGCGCAAGGCTTCCATTACTTCCTTGAAAAGCTGTTGGTAAGTAAATTGTTTGGAACTGATGGCTCCCGAGGGACAGCTTCCGACGCAGGACCCGCATCCCCGGCAGATGGCTTCGTTGACCACGGAAACGCCGCGGAACGCGTCGAAGCTTATGGCTCCGTAAAAACACACGTTCAGGCAGGTCTGGCAGCCGGTGCAGAGTTCTTCCTTGATTGTGGAGACCTTGACCTCGGGCTCCAGCGTCTTTCCCAACATGAGAACGGAGAGGATTTTTCCGGAGGCCGCCTGGGCCTGAACCACGGATTCAGGAATGCTTTTCGGTCCCGAAGCGCAGCCGGCGATGTAGATTCCCGAAATCGGCGCGGACACGGGATCCAGCATGGAATGCGCTTCCTTGAAGAACCCCGTCTCATCCAGGGGGATGTTCAGCATCCGCGCCAGCCGGTCGCTGTCCGGGGCGGGCACCATGGCCGGAGCCAAAACGGCCATTTCGACCTCCACGGCCTCTTCCGCGCTTCCGTCGCGGTAGGCGATGCGGATTTTCCCGTTTCGGCCTTCGACCCTGATGTCGTCCGCTCTCAGGAAACGCACCCCGCGCTTTTTGGCTTCTTCAAAAACGTCCTGATCCGTTTTTTCCGGAAGGCAGAGATCGGAGTAAAATTCAAAGACGTCCGGCGCGGGCTGGCTGTCTTTCAACTGGTGAGCGAACTTCAGGGAATAAAGACAGCAGACTTTCGAACAGTACCCTTTTTCCTTCCGGCCGACGCAGTGGATCAAAGCGACGGATCGGGGCGGCGACCCGTTTTTCTTGAGGATTTTTCCTGAGGCGCTCATGGCTTCGAATTCCAAGGACGTGACGACGTCGTCGATTTTTCCGTAGCCGGTAACGTCCGGATCGAAGGCGTCCCAGAGGGCGAAACCCGTGGCGACGACGACGGCGCCCACCCGGAACATCTCCGGAGGAGGCTCGCCGCCGCTCCTTTTCAGGCTGACCTCGAAATTTCCGAGAAAGCCCCGAATGTCCTCGACCTCACATCCCTTGAAGACGGAGATGTTTTCGTTGTTTTCGGCGTGTTCGATTTTTTCCTGAATGAGCCGCATGTCCGTCCCCTGATGAGGGAGGAGACGGCCCAATCGCGCGGCGGTTCCGCCCAGGGCGTCCGATCGCTCGACCAGGTACACTCTCCGTTTTTGCCCGGCCAGCGAAAGGGCCGTTTCGACGCCGGCGATGCCGCCGCCGACGACCAGGACATCGGGGGTGGCCTTGATCTCTTTTTGGAGCAGGGGTTCATGGAGGGTCACCCGGCTGATCCCGGCGCGGATGTATTTCACGGCCATCCGGGTGGCCTCGCTCTTTTCGGAGAAAATCCAAGCGCATTGCTCTCGGATGTTGACCATCTGGAAAAGGAAGGGATTCAGCCCGGCTTCCAGGCAAACCTTCATGAACGTCTTTTCGTGATCCCGCGGCGAACAGGCCGCCACGACCAGATGGGTGAGCTTTTCGCTGCGGATTTCATCCGCCAAGTACTTTTTTCCGTCGTTGGAGCAGAGAAGCCTGTATCTTTTGGCGACCGCGACGTCTTTCAGGGGGGAGATTTCCTCCAGGACGCGGTCGATGTCGATCCGGTCCGGGATGTTCGGCCCGCATTCGCAGACATAGACTCCGATTCGTGCGCTCATTCTTGATGTCCTCGCTCCAAGGATCGTTCAGTTTGCTTCATGGGGAATCAAAGACAAAATTTTTCCCACGGCCGCCGCGGCCTGGGCGACGGATTCCGGAATGTCCTTCGGTCCTTCGGCGCAGCCGATGACGAAAATCCCCTCCACCGGAGTTTCGACGGGAGACAGGCTCCCCGGCCGGCCGGCGAAAAAGCCTTTGGCGTCGAGCTTAATACCCAGAACCTCGGCCAGCTCCTTCGCGCCGGCGGCGGGAATCATGGCCGGGGAAAGGATGACCATGTCGGCCTCGAAAACCTCCTCGCCCCGCCCGCCGTTCTGATAGAGCACCTGCAGGCGGCTTTCTTTGGACGCGATCTTGACGGTTTCGGCCCGAACGAACTCGACTCCTTCGCTTCGCGTTTTTTCAAAAAATTTCTGATAGGCTTTTCCGGGAACGCAAAGGTCGGTGTGGAATTCGCGGATCCGGACGTCCGGAAGCTTGTGTTTGAGAAACCGGGAGAATTTCACGGAATACATGCAGCACACGCCGCTGCAATAGCCGAGTTCGCTCCGTCCGACGCAGTGGACGATTCCCACCGTTTTGGGCGTTTGGCCGTTTCTGAGAGTGAGGTTGCCTCCGGTGGGGCCGTTGGAGGCGAACAGCCTTTCGAACTCCAGGGCGGTATAAACGTTTTTTCCCTCGCCGTAGCCGTACTGGGGATTTTGCTTCACGTCGAGGAGGCCGAAACCCGTGGCCACGACGACGGCGCCCACGTCCAGGACGGCGGTTTCGTCTTTGTCTTCAAATTGGACGGCGTCGAAAACGCAGGCGTCCTTGCAGGCCCGGCATTGTGTGTCTTTGCCGTTGAGAAACAGGCAATGCCGGGGATCGATGGCCGGAACGTTGGGCAGAGCCCCGGCGCACGGGACGGCGATGGCCTTTCGGGCGGCGGCGAGGCCTTCCTCGAACTCGTTTTCCAGGCTGACGGGACAGGGATCGTAGCACGCCCCGCAGCCGATGCAGTTCGCCAGGCTGACGTAGCGGGCTTTCTTTTTGACCGATGCTTTGAAGGCGCCCGCGGATCCTTCCAGTTTTTCCAGCGCGCTGAGGTAGTGGATCTCGATGTTGCCGTTCTGAAGGACGGCCTGCTGCTGGGGCGCCACCATGCAGGTCGAGCATTCCATGTGAGGATAGACTTCCTCGAACTTGATGAGCTGGCCTCCGATCATGGGCTCTTTTTCGACGAGATGAACCTTCCTCCCGGCGGCGGCCAGAAGCAGGCTCGCTTCCATTCCGGCCACGCCCGCGCCCAAAATCAGGACGCTTTCGTTCTTCATGTGCTTTCCCCTAAATCTTGGAGTGGTTTCGGAGAGGGCTGGGGCCGCGGCGGGAGATTTTTTCGGCGAAGTCGTTGACGATGTCCGCATACCGCTTCCCCTCGGCGGCCGATATCCAGGACAGCTGGATGCGGTCGGCTTCCAGGTCCAGGCTTTCCAGAATTTTCTTCAGCAGAGCGAATCGCCGCCGCGCGTAATAGTTCCCCTGCTCGTAATGGCAATCGCCGGGATGGCATCCCGCGATCAGCACTCCGTCCGCCCCCCAGGCCAAGGCGGTCAGAACCAGGTTGGAATTGACGCGGCTGGAGCACATGACCCGGACAACGGAAAGGGTAGGCTTGATCTCCAGCTTGGTCGCGCCGGCGAGATCGGCTCCGGCGTAGGAACACCAGTTGCACAGATACCCCACCAGATTCGGTTTGAATTCTTGAGTCATTTCCTCACCCTTGTCTTCCCGGCGATTCTCCCTCCGACGGGAAGGAAGCGCCGTTTTTCGCCGTTGTTTCGAAGCCCCGGGAGAACGGCCTTAGAACTGGATTTGGGCTTTGTACTTGCCCCCGCCCTCGTCCGTGCAGAAAAGCAGCGTTTTTCCGGTTCGTTCCGCCCAGGCCTTGACGTCTTTGGGGAAAGACTCGCAATCGGCCGTGATCTCGAGAATGTCGCCCGGCTGCATCTGCGGCGCCATGGTGGCGACTTTGAGAATGGGCTGTGGGCATTTGAGGCCCAAGGTGTCGAGTGTTTTGGTGGCCATAGTGGTCTCCTTTCTGAATATTAAAAAGAAAAGGTAATGGTCGCGTCCTTGATCTTGTCCATAAAGGTCGTAGCGCCGATGATCTCCACGCCGTCCCGGAAGTCCTCTTTCTTGAGGTCTTTGGCGGTCAAGGCAAGCTCGCAGACGTAGATTTTTCCGCCCAGAGCGCGGACGCCTTCCACGAGCTCCGCAAGATTGGGCAGGCCTTTGCCCTGCATCTTTTCGACGGCGCCCTTGACCATCGCTTCGGCGCCGCCGGGGCAGAAGAAAATGTTCACTTCATCGCCCAGGGAAACGGCCGAGGATCCCAGGATAAAGGGCGGAAAGACGTTCTTGGACTCCGCTCCGTTGACGGTGATGGCGACTTTTGCCATGGAAAACCTCCTTAGGAAATTTTGGTGACTGCCGGACAACCTTGTTTATGGGAACTCATTTGATCATCTCCTGCGTGACCCGGATCAGGTTCTTGATGTTTTTGGGGTCCTTCAGGAAATAGCAGCGCAGATTGCCCCGCTGATGGAAATCGACGATCTCCGAGTATTTGAGAATGTTGAGATGCTGGGAGACATTGGGCTGACTGACGTCAAAGAGATCTTTGATGTCGTTGACGCATTTCTCGCCGTTGAGAAGGTGTTCCACGACAAGAATGCGGAGGGGATGGGCCAGGGCCTTAAGCACCTGAGCTTGTTTATTGCGTTTTTGGGTCAGGGGCATCGTTTTATAAGAGGCTACTTATATAATAATACATTTCAAAATTCAACAATTTTTTTCGGTTTTTTCGGGCCTTCCGGCCGCCGGGTTTCAGGGGGCGCACGGCCCCGCCCCGGGAGCGGCGCCGGCTCGTTTGACTTGCTGTCCCGGGAAGAGTAGCATAATCAGGATATGATTCACGGGCGCATGAAAAGTCTGCATTTGGGATTTCTTCTGATTTTTCTGTGCGCCGTGCTGTTTATTCACTTCTTTCACACGGAACACACGGCCCAAGAAGACGATAACTGTCCGGCCTGCACTTTTCAGAAATCCTCCCTGGCCGTTTCCCATATACAGTTTTTCCTTCTTGTGCTCCTGGTTCTGGCCGTCTTTTTGAGATTTTTCCCTTCCCGAGATTATGAGTATCTCTATGAAAAAGATTTTTCCGCTCGGTCCCCTCCTCATTTTTAACGCTTCTCTTTAGGTTGTCCCGCCGGGGCCGGAATCGCCCGTGTCGGAACACGGGACAGGACGATGCCCTCGGGACGTCGCGACGCGATTGTGCTGCGAGCAGGAGGCGGTGATGAATGTGCGGACCGTGGGAATGACAGGCGTTCTGTTGATCGTACTGGCCGGGGAGGTGTTCGCCCAACAGGTTCACCGTCGTCAACATCAACACGGCCGGAAACCCGAGGCTGTTTTCACGCTCAAAGGGAAAGTCGAAAATTGGGAGAACACTGCGATTTCCAAGGCCGTGGTCGTCGTCCCGGAAATCGGAAAAACCGCAGAGACGGATGAAAACGGCGTTTTCGAGATCAAGGGGATTCCGCCGGGAACGTACCATTTCGAGGTCTTCGCCGAAGGCCATATGGATTATTCGTCGGAGATCTTTTCTCTCCGGCAGGACAGACTCAATGTCGTCGTGGTGATGATGAAAAAAATCTCCGAGGAAATCGTCGTTACCGCCACGAGGACGCCGAAGCTGTTCGCCGAAACGCCGGTCAGAACGAAAATCATCAGCAGCGAAGACATGACGAGAAAAACGGCCTCCAACCTGGCCGACGCTCTTCACCAAACGACCGGCGTCCGGGTGGAAAACGACTGCCAGAACTGCAATTTCACGCAGGTCCGGATCAACGGCCTGGAGGGAAAATACACCCAAATTCTCATCGACAGCTCTCCCGTCGTCAGCGCCATGACGGGCGTTTACGGCCTGGAACAGATCCCCTCCGAGATGCTCGAACGGATAGAAATCGTCAAGGGCGGAGGCTCGGTTCTCTACGGCGGCAATGCCGTCGCCGGAGTCGTCAATGTGTTGACCAAAGAGCCCCAGTCGAACCGGACCGCTGTCCGGCTGCACCGGGAGGCCATCCGGGGCGAGCCGTTCACCAACGTCGGAGTCCGCTCCGGCCTCGTTTCCCGGGATCTGAACACTCGGGCGTTTCTCTTCGCCAGCTACCAGGGACGGGAGCCCGTGGATGTGAACGGCGACGGTTTTTCCGAGCTGGGTTCGATTTCCAACACGTCTTTCGGTCTGAATTTTTACCAGGATTTTTCCGCTCTGCGCGCCAAGCTGAAAATGAGCTTTTTCAGAATCAGCGAGGAAAGACGGGGGGGGGATCTCTTCGACAAGCCTCCTCACGAAGCGAACACCGCGGAATGGATCAAGACGGATCAGGTGGGACTGAGTTCGGAATGGAGCCAGACGCTCTCGGCGAACCTTCACGGCCTTTTTTCTTTTTCCCTGGTCGACGCGAAAAGGAACAGTTATTACGGCAGCCGGCAGGATCTCAACGCTTACGGCTTCACGGAGAATCCCTTGTGGTTCCTGAACGGCCAGTTCAATTATCAGCGGGGAAAGCACGTGTTTTCCCTGGGCGGGCAATACAAACGGGACAGGATCCGGGATGAAGCGACGGGCTATGGCAGAATGATCCAAAACGTTTATGAGGAAACCGGGATCTATCTTCAAGACGACTGCCGCTTCGGCAGGGCGTTTTCCCTCCTGTTGGGCGTCAGGCTCAATACCCATACCGCCCTTCAGAGGGCCATTTTCACGCCCCGATTGAGTTTTCTGATCAACCTGACGAAGGATCTCAGCTTGAGGACCTCGTTTTCAACCGGGTTCCGGGCTCCCCAGGTATTTGACGAGGACCTGCACATCACCCAGGTCGGCGGGGAGGGAATGTTGATCACCAATGCGCCCGACTTGAGGGAAGAGAGGTCGGCCAGCCTGAACGGGAGCCTGGACTTCGGAAAGACGCTCGGCGGCTCGCTTGTTCAATTCAGCGTCGAAGGATTCTATAACCGGCTGTTCGACACCTTCATTCTCCACGAGGTTGATCGGTCGGAACGGGCAAGGATTTTCGAGCGAATCAACGGGGCCGGGGCCGAGGTTTTCGGGGCGTCTTTGGATTTCGGCCTCGTTTTGGGATCGCGTTTTTCCCTGTCCTCGGGGTGGACGGTGCAGCGAAGCCGGCTGGACGAGCCCGAGCCGGATTTCGGCTCCCGGGAATTCTTCCGGGTTCCCGATGTCTATGGGCACGTCGTCGCCAGCTACAAGAGCGCGAAAATCGCGACGATCGATCTGTCCGCCGAATACACGGGTTCCATGAAGGCGCCGCATTATGCGGGCGATATCGAAGCGGACCGGCTGGAAACCACTCGGGCCTTCTGGGTGTTGAACGGAAAAATTCAAAAAGCATTCGTTTTCACCGGCAACAGCCGCGCGACGTTCTTTCTGGGATTGGAAAACATTCTGGATTCCTATCAGCCGGACCTGGACAGCGGGCAGGACAGGGATTCCGGTTACGTTTACGGCCCGGCGAAACCCCGCTCCCTGTTCGCGGGTTTTGAATTTTCTTTTTGAAGGAAAACGCTCTTGCCCTCCCCGCGCCGAGACTCTTTGCCCCTGGCCTTTGAATGCCTCCCCTGTGCGGTCGGAAGCCTGGTCACCCTCTTCGACAAAGGCGTCGTGCCGGAACACAAGAGGGAAGAGGCGATGCGCGCCCTGCTCTCCTATCTGAGCCGCCTGGACTTCAAGCAGTCCCCGCCCCGGATGGGACGGGAAATGCACCGCCTCATCCGCGATGTTTTGAACAACCCGGACCCCTATCGCGAAATCAAGCGGTCTTTCAATGCACGGATGCTGGAGGAATACCCGCGCTTCAAAAAGATCGTCGCCGAGGCGGAGGATCCCTTTTTGGCGGCCGTCAAACTGGCCGTAGCGGGCAACGTCATCGATTTCGGCCCCAACCGGCCTTTTGATTTCCAGGACGCCGTGGAGCGGGCCCGGACGATCGTCCCGACCGTGGACGCATCCGAGTCCCTGCGGAAGGCCGTCTCGACGGCGCGGATGCTTCTCTATCTCGGCGACAACGCGGGAGAGATCGTCATGGACCGGGTCCTTTTGGAAACGATCGGGCATCCGAACGTCATTTTCGCCGTCCGGGGGGCGCCGGTCATCAACGACGCGACGGTCGAGGACGCGCGGGCGGCCGGCATAGACGGCCTGGCCCGCATCCTGTCCAACGGCGACGACGCTCCCGGAACGATTCTGGAGGCCGTTTCCCCGGAGTTCCGCCGCGTCTTCGATCGAGCCGACCTGGTCATTTCCAAAGGTCAGGGCAATTACGAGGGGTTGTGCGGAGTCGAGAAGAACATCTATTTCCTTCTCATGGCCAAGTGCGACCATGTGGCCGGCCGCCTGGGAGTAAAAAAAGGAGATTTCGTGATCTCCCGGGCCTGAGATTGCGGGGGTCGCACACCAAGCCGAAAAAGTGGAAAGTGGAGACGCGGCCCCGTCTTCTTCGTCTTCTTCGGCCGGTCACATGCTTATTGAAATCCGCGTGGAGCCGGAGCCGAAGCGCGGGTTGACGATGCGGCTTTGGGTCGAGCCGAAGGTGTAGCTCAGGCCGACCGAGAAATAATAGTTGTAGGACGTCTCGAGCTGGCGCAAGCGCAGAAGGATGTCCTCGAGCGTGGCGTCCCCTTTGGGCAGAGAGAGCTGGTCTCGGATGCGGGACCCGCCTCCGTAAAGGTTGACGCTCAATCCCTTCAGGACGCGAATGACGACCTCTCCCGCGAGCTCCAAGCGGTTTTTGCTGAAATCGTGAAAATAATTCGAACCCTCCAGCGAGGTCGAAATCGTGCCCCATTTTTCCTTGAGCTCCAGGGTCACCGACAGGGACTGATTCCACAGGCTCTCGCGGAGCTTGTCGTAGATCGTTTCCTCCATGTAGCGGACGGACCGGAAATTCAGGCGGTAGAGAAATCGGAGCTGACGCCGGGTGCACTGGGAATAAGGGAAGAGGTTGAATTCCACGGCCGGGGCCGGGGACAGATTGATGTCGATGTTGCTGTAGGTCGAAGCATAAGCTTCGAAGTAGGCGCCTAAGGAAAAATGGTCGTTGAGACTTTTGACCGCCATTCCGGAAAAAGATTTTGAGTTCGTGGTGTTGACGATTTCGCCGCCGTCGTAAAGGAAGGAGCTCCGGTTGAGGTAGCCGCTGAGGCGGAAATGAAGCTTCCACTCCGGAGTGACGCGGCTGGCCGCGGCGTTGCCGTTCAGGGACAGGGATTTATAGGAACGTTCGCCGCTGAGGAAACCGTTGGCGTTGACGCTGAACACCCAAAAGTTCCATTTATCCCGGACGGCCGTGGGCTTGACTTTGTCCAGGAGGACGACCGACAGGCGGTCGGCGACCGCGGTCTTGCCCGCGTAGCGCAGGAGTCCCTGCCTGAGGCCTTGGACCAGCGCCTGGCGCGTTTCCTCTGCCGAGGAGCCGGCCGGAGTGGGGACCGAGAGCGTCTGGCGCTCGCCGTCGAACTCTCTCCGGCCTTCGAAGGCCAGGACGTATTCCGTTTCTCCGCTTTCCAGGAGTTGCCAGCGGACCGTGACCAGGACATGCTCCCCGCCGGCCGATTCGATCCAGTCCACGAACCCGATTTCCGCTCGGATGGCGGCCGCGTCGCAGTCGGGCGCGTCGAGGAAGACCGTCGGCCTGTCGAGCGCCGTCCCCTCGGCCGATGTCTGGGCCGAGGCCGGCGCCGAAGCGAAGGCCGCGGCGAAGAGCAGCAGGACCAGGAGGCCGATCAGGCGGCTGGGCCGATCCGGTTTTGTTCTTGTTTTCATGGTTCTTCCTCAATCGATCGTGACGCGCATACCGCCGCTCGAGATCGCGCCGAAGCGGGGATTGACGACGTTGGAATAGATCGAGCCGAACGTGAAGTTGAGGCCGAAGGACACGAAATAGCGGTAGGGGGTCTCGATCTCCCGGCTCTGCAGGAGGATTTCCTCCAGGGATGGGGGGCGTGCGGGGAGGGACAACTGGTCGCGGACGTGCGCCGCGCTGGCCACGGTCACCAGGCTCAAGCCCTTGAACAGGTTGAGGTTGAGCATGGCGAAGAGGTTCAGACGGTTTTTCGAAAAATCGTGGAAATAATGGGAGGCCGTGAGCGATGTGCTGACCGTGCCCCATTTCTCCCGGAGCTCCAGGGCGACCGACAGGGATTCGCGCCAGAGCGTTTCCGAAGTTGTTCCGTAGATCGTCACGTCATGGTAGCGCATCCGGGACGGGCCGATCCGGTAGAGGAAACGGAGCTGCCGCCGCGTGGATTGGGCATAGGGAAAAATGTTGAATTCCACGGCCGGCGCCCCCGACAGGGCCCATCGGAGGTTGCTGTAATCCGAGGAATCTGCGTCGAAGTACAGACCGGCCGACCAGTGCGGGCTCAGGCTTTTCACTGCCAGACCGCTGAGGCTGTATTCGTTCCGGCGGTTTTCGTATTGATAACCGGAGTAGTCGTAGGTGTTGAGCGTGATGCCGGTGGAAAGACCAAACTGGAGTTTGAGGCCGGGAGTCACCCGGTTGGCGGAGGCCGTAAATTCCATATAGCGGTTTCGGTAGGATTCTTCGCCGTTGAAATATCCCTCGGCGGCGAGGTTGAACACCCAGGAATTCCATCGGTCCTTCACGGCGGCGGCGGCGCCGGGTGCGGGTTGATACGCCACCTCGATCCGGCGGGCGATGGGCGTCCGGGCGACGTAGCTCATCAGCCCGATTTTCATTGCCTTGACCAGGCCGCGGCGGATGTCGTCGTCCGTGTCGTTCTTGCCCGAGACGAATTTCTGGACGTCGTCCACCCCCCGGAAGCCGTTTTGCCCCATGAAGGTCAAGGTGTGCTCCTTGCCCTCGCTGCCCGTCTTCTGGGTGGTGATCAGAACATGGACGTCGGCCTCCTTGCGGTCGCGGACGTAGTTGACGAACGTCACCTCGGTTTTGATGAACTCGAGGTCGCAGTTCTGGCAGTCGATGAAGACTTTGGGCGCTGTTTTCTTCAGGGCTTCGATATCGACTTCTTCGACTTGAGCCGAGACCAGGAAAGGCAAGGCGAGAAGGAGAATCAGGACGAACGCCCGAAAGGAGTTTTTCAACGGCTCCATAGTGCTCTCCTGTAAATATTCTTTAGTATGCCTTGAGCGACATGCCCATTAATGACCCTAGTTTTCCCCTATTGTCGCATTCAGCAATATTTATGCCATTCCTGCTTACTATTAACTGTCAAGGTTCATATGACCGCCTGCGAATGATGAAAATAGACGTCTTTTTGGAGTGCGGCGACGTGTCGCCGCTTTAAAAGCGGCATCATGTTGCCGCACTCCAAAGGACCCGGGCGTTTAAAGGAGAAGCACTCATTTTCTATGAGATCCGACATCGCGCCCTTATCTCTCTTCTTTTCTTTTATGCTATTACGTTGGAACGCCTATTTTTGTTGCGATTTTGAGGAAAAAAGAATGATTTACTACCTTTTTCGGCGGGCCAGCCTCTCCCAGAATTCTTTGGGGGATACGACGGTCGTTCCGATGGAAAGAACAAGCTTGAGCAGCTTTGCGTCGCCGGTGACGAAAAGTTCCGTCCTGACCCGGACGGCCGCGGAAATGAGCGCGTCGTCCGTAAGATCGGTTGAATCATAACGGGCAATTGCCGTTTTGAACACGAGGCGGACGTGGAAATTGCAGACGCGGCCCCGTCATGCGTCTTGCGGCGACGGGGCGCAACGCGAGACCGGGTAAAGAGAAAACCGGAATCGAATTCAGAAGGCGATTTTTTTGCTCATGGAGGGACTTCCGTGTTTCTCTTCGGTTTCGACGGAAATCGAAAACGTACACTCGCCTCGGCACGTGGCATTCGAATGGCTGAAGGTTCCGGTGACGACATATGCTCCCGGACCGGTCTTCTTGAGGTCCGAGGCCCGGGTTGTTTGGAAAAGCCAGCTGCCCTCGCTGCTCAGGGTTATGGAGACTTTCGGTTTGTCCCCGAGCGTTCCTTCCCGGCAATGGACCGCGAGAACATAGTCGACCCGGCAATTCCAAGAGCTGGTGGATTCGATCTTCAGGTCCACGATGATCGGGCCGGGAAGGACCGTGGCGATGGATTCCAGGTCTTTCCGGCTCTTGACCCGCCGGATCGCGGCTTTCTGGACATCCCAGGACGCGTCGGACTTCGCGACGGCGACAAGGAGCGCCTGGTCCTCCAGGCGCCTGACGGCCGCTTCTCGGATAGCGGGATCTTTGTCGGTCCTGACCGTCCGAGCGAAGAGGGCTTTGTCCTTCAGGGCGGCGTTCCCGATTGCGGCCTTGCGCACCTCGAGATCGGGGTCCGCCGCGGCAATCTTGGCCAGAAGCTTCGCGTCCGCGAGTCTTTGCACCGCCGCGACGCGGGTCTCGGTTTCGGGAACCGTTTCGGCGATATCCGCCAGAACGGCCTGGTCCTCTATTCTTTTCAGGGCGGCTTTCCTCACCTCGCCGTGGATGTCCGTTTTGACGATCGAGGCGAGGACCGCCTGGTCGACCAGCTTATTGACGGCCGCCGTCCTGACGCTCGAAAAAAGGGATCTCCCGGCGACCTCGGCGAGGAAGGCTTGATCGGCCAGGTTCGAGACCGCGGCCCTGGCCACGTCCTCCTCCACGGAGCTGTTCGCCAGGTCGGCGAGCACCGCCGGGTCCTTCAATTTTTCTGCGGCAATCTTCTTGATCTTCTTGTCTATGTGGGTCTTGGCGATTCGGGCCAGGGCCGTTTCGTCCGTCAATTTTTCGGCGGCCGCTTTCTGTTCGTCCAGGCTTCCGGCGTTCTCGGCCACGTCGGCCAGGATCTCCTGATCGGTCAATTTGGCGAACAGATTGAGGCGCATTTTTTCCGAACGAACATCCCTGTCCTTGGCGATGTCCGCCAGAAGGCGCTGGTCCGTCATCCTCTCGAGAGCGCCTTCTCTGATCTCGGAACGGTCGCCCTCTTTGACGATTCGGCGCAGAATCGCCTGGTCCGTCAGCTTCGCGATCGCCGCAGAGCGCACTTGAAGGGGGACGGAGTAAGCACTGTTTCTGACGATGTAGGAAGATGTTGTCGCGACCTTCCCCAACACCGCCTGGTCCGTCAGCCTTTCCACCGCTTTCAACTGCACGCCCTCATGCCGGGCGTTGATGGCGACGTCGGCGAGAGCCGCCTGGTCCGACAGGACGGAGACGGCGGCGAGCCGCACGTCCGGGGTGTTCTTGGCGTTCTTGGCGATTTTGGCGAGCTCCAGGCAGGAGCGGGCCTTGCCGGCGGAGCATTCCGCCGCCAGCTTGTCGATCTTTTTTGTGTCGGCGGCGCGGATGAGAAGCGGCATCGACAGCATCGCCACGGCCAGAAGGCCGATCACGGGGAGTCCCCGTTTCCGGATGACGGGCATGGGCGTGATCATTTGAGTTTCTCCATATTGAATGCTTTTAATGACGAGACGGCAAGAGAGCGGAACGGGCCGTCCGGCCGGGACGTCCGATCCTCTGACCCTCCTGAGTTTTAATGAATATCACAAATGCACGGTATCGTGAAGCGAATATCGACGCAAAAAGACGCGACCCCGGGATGCCGGGAATCGAACGGGCCTGCTTCCGCGGCCGCTCGGAGCCCGTCACGAAGCCGCCGCCCGCCGCTCTCGCGGCCGGGAACCGATCCCTGCCCGGCTACCAAATTTCTTTCCCCTCGTTCCGGCCCGTTTCCCATTCTCCGTGAAGATTCTCTTCGGTGATTTCGGTCAACAAACCCGCCAGATCGTATTCCGGCTCGGCTTCAGGCACCACGACGAACGACCCCTTTTTCAGCATCAACTGAACAGACGCGTTTTCCCTGAGCCCGATCTTACCGGCGACGGACTTGGGAATGCGGAGCCCCAGGCTGTTGCCCCACTTGAGGATGCGAATTTTCAAGATCCCTCCTTGTCTATGCAAAATAAATGCCTGGATTTTTCACGGCTGTCAATCTTCGTGCTCTCTGGCGGATGGATGGCCCCCTTGACGGCTTGTTCGATCGGCATCAATACCAGAGCAGGGGTTCCGCTGGATTTCGCTCCGGCGGATGAAGACCGGGGGGAATGAGAAGGGCGGCGTGCCCGGCTCAAGATCGGGACGGGAGAGGCCCGGGCCTGAGAAGGGGGCGGGTTGTCGGGTCAGCAGATCAGGCGCAGGACGCGAGTCGCGACCTGGAATTGAACCGGGCCCGGACGGAGGGCGGGGAGAAGTTCACCGTCAGCCTGGACGGCCAAGGGCGCGGCGGACGAGACCGTGAATTCGCGGGCCTGGAGGAGCCGGACTTCGCGGGCGCGTTCGTGGCGGCCCTTGGACGCCAGAGCGTTGATGCGGACGAGGCGCGGGAACGGGCATTGTTCGATGAGACAGGCGTCGAGCCGTCCGTCGTCCGGGCGGGCGCGGGGGGCGATCATTTTCCCCGTGGCCCAGTAGCGCGTGTTGGAGAAGACGGCGGCGGCGAAGGAGCCGTCGATCGTCTCCCGGTCCGACAGCACTTCAAGAGGAACGGGAATCCGGCGTTTTCTGTAGGCGTCGAGAATCCCCAGGATGCCGGCCAGGGTCTGCCGGCGCGCCAGGCGGGGCCGGCGCCGGGCGAGGCGCGCCACGTAGTCGTTGACCGCCGCGCCCAGGCCGATGTTCGCCTGGCCAAGGAAGTAACGAACGACGCGCCGTTCTTGGGCGATGACGCCCAGGTCGATTTTTTTCGTCCTTCCCGCTTGGAGAGCCGCCACGGCCCGCCCGGGCGTCTCGAGACCGAACTCAAGGGTGATGTCGTTCGAGGAGCCGAGGCCGAGCAAACCGAGAGCCGCCTTGCCGCCGGCGGCCATGATCTCGTTGACGATGAGGTGGAAGGTCGAATCGCCGCCCGCGCCGACGATCGTGCGGCCGGAACGCGCCGCGCGCCGGGCGAAGTCTCTCAGATGGGCTTCGCTTGCGGTGACGACGAATTCGTGGGCGAATCCCGAGTCCCGCAGCAATCCCTCCAGAGTTTCCCTGTCGCGCAGTGCCCGGCCCATCCCCGCTGATGGATTGAACAGAACGAGAGCTTTATTCCGCATCATGTCATCCGTATTCAAACATATTCAATCCCGTCGGTTCAAATGGACAATATCGTCGTCGCCGCCGGTCCCCCAGGAAGCTCTGCCGGGCGTTTCTCTCCAAGGAAAGCCGAAGCAAGGTTTCAGGCGCCGGGACGGCGTTTCATTCCCGCGTGAACCGGATCCTGATCACGCGGCTCGAGCTTAGGCTGAAACCCTCGACGCGCCCCGCCTCGTCCCGGCGGAAGCGCAAATAAACGGAGCCGGTTTCGCTCATAAATCCGTCCTCGTCGGTCGGCGCGAGGGGGATAAGAATCATCGGCCGGAGGCTGAGGACCAGCCGTTCATCCGCGACCTCGATGGAGTAGAACACTTCAAGTTCCGGGCAGAAGTAACGGCCGGTGTACTCGGGGAGTTTGTCGGGAGAGGGCTCTGCCGGCGTCGCGCGCTCGTATGTCGAGGGCGGATCTCCGTTGGCCGGGATGCGGCGCCAGCGGTCGGGCTCGTCCCCTTTTCCGGCCTGGAACTCGAAGGCGACGGCGGCCGCAGTCAGGAACCGGCGCCTCCCGACCGGGACAAGCTCTTGTTCGCGTTTTCCCTCGGTCAGGAGGAGCTTTCCGTTTTTCGACTCCAGCCTGATCACGGCCTCGTTTCTGGGATTGATGAACAGCCCCTCTTTTTTCCTGAGCTCCGCCGCCCCGACCGGGAACAGGCGCGGCTTGGGCGCGTCCTTGAACCGGCCGGCAAGGACGATATCGACGACTTTATGGGAGAGGAGGACCGGATTCAGGCCGGCGTGGTTGCCGAGCAGGGCGACGGCCGTGTGCCGGGCGGGGTATCGGGCGAGGAAAGCCCGGTAGCCGGCGGTCGCGCCCCCGTGGCTCACCTCGCTCAGGCCCCGGTAGGTCTCTCTCCGCAGGCCCAAGGCGTAGGCGAGCTCCGTGCCGTCGTTGAGCCGTCCCGGTGTTTCCATCAGATCGAGTGCCTCGCGGCCGAGGATGCGGGGATTCCAGAAATTTTCGGCCCACTTCAGGAGCTCGGCGGGCGTCGTCAGCAGGCCGCCGTTGCCGTAGACCATGGTGAAGGGCATGTTTTGGTGGAAGCGGCCTTCGTCGTCGGCGGCGTAGGCCGTGGCCCGGCCCTTGACGACGGCCGTGAAGTCGTCGCGCCACCGGGTGCGGTCCATGCCCAGAGGTTCGAAAATGCGCTCGCGGGTAAAGTCGGCCAGCGACCGCCCCGAGGCGCGGAGCACGATCCAGGCGGCCAGGGCGTAGCCGGTGTTGCAATAGAGGTGGTCGTCGCCGGGCATGAAGTTGAGCTCGCGCTGGCGGCTGACGAGGTGAAGGATTTCCTCCATGGTGTGGACGGCCAGGCCCGTCGGACGTCCGGCCAGATTCAGCAGGTTCCACTGGTCCCGGAGGCCGCTGGTGTGGGTCAGGAGATGGCGGAGGGTGATCGGGCGGCCGAAATCGGGCACCTCGGGCAGGGTGACGCGGACGTCGTCCTCCAGGCTGAGCTTGCCCTCGGCGGCGAGGAGGAGGAGCGAGGCGGCGGTGAACTGCTTGGCCACCGAGCCGGCCTCGAACACGGTTTCGGGCGTGATGGGCACGTCGTGTTCCAGATCGGCCAGGCCGTAGCCCCGGGCGAAGACGACGCGGCCGTCCCTGAGCACGGCCACCGAGCACCCCGGCGTGTCCGGCTTGGCGAACGGGGCGAAGATCTTGTCGATCTCTTCGGCCTGGGCGGGGGAGAGGGCGGGAGCCGCGACGGCTGCGGGCGCGTGTTCCGTTCCTGCGGTTTGAGGGCCGCCCGCCGCGCCGGCAAAGGCCACGGCGGTTGCAAGAAGGATAGGGGATATCCCTATCAGCGCCGTTCGGGCGACGGCGGATCCCTTCCGGCGTTCGGTTGAAATCATCATGGCCTCCGCTTGATCATGACGGCTTACCCGACAGACAGTGTTCGGATCGAAACCCCTGTTTGTCGTCGGCAGTCACTGGCATTATAATAACACTTTCTAGAATCGTTCCCGATTCGGGGGGGCTGGGGACATGTCGCCGGACAGACAGGCCGAGGCCGCTCTTGAATCCGCCGGGATCGTCCTTTGAAAGGTCTTCGAATGAGGGCCTAAAGACCATGGGATAAAGGATGCATGTCATGCGTGAATATTCCCACTCCCAGCTCGAAAAATTCGAGACGTGCCCGCTGCAGTACAAGTTCGTGTATGTCGACCGGCTGAGGCGCTACGAGGAAGGCGTCGAAGCTTTTCTGGGGCAGCGGTTTCACGAAACCATGGAGCGGCTTTACCGCGAGCGCGCTTTCCGGCTCGTGCCCCTCGAGGAGCTTCTGGATTTCTATGAGAAGGCATGGGCCAAAAAATGGCATGCGGCGGTCCGAATCAGGAAAGAAGGCCGCACGGCGGACGAATACCGGCTCATCGGCCGCCGCTGCATCGAGGACTATTACCGTCGTTATGGGCCTTTCGACGAAGGGCGCATCCTGGGTCTCGAACGCACGATCCGTTTTTCCCTGGACAAAGAGGGGCGCTACGGGTTCAAGGGCGTCATCGACCGGCTGATGAAGGCCCCGGACGGCGCGTTCGAAATCCATGATTACAAAGCGGGGGGAACCCTCCCCGAGCAGTCCAAGTTCGACACCGACCGCCAGCTGGCCATCTACCAGGTCGGCGTCCAGGAGCTCTGGCCCGAGGCGAAAGACGTGCGGCTCATCTGGCATTATGTCGCCTTCGACATGGAGATGCGCTCGAGCCGGACGCCCGAAGAGCTCGAGGCGCTGAAAGACGACACCATGCGTCTCATCGACCGCATCGAATCCGAAACGGAGTTCAGGCCGAATGAGAGCGCTCTGTGTGACTGGTGCTCCTACTGGGATCTCTGCCCTCTTAAGAAACACCTGGTCAAAGTCGAAGGGCTCCCCGAGAACGAATGGAAGAACGAGCCCGGGGTCAGGATCGTCGATGCCTATGCCGAGCGGTGGCGCAAGAAGCGGGTGCTCGAGGCGGAGAAAGAGGTCGTCGAGAAAGATCTTGAGAAGCTTCGGGAAGCGGCCGTGGCCTTCGCCGAGAAGGAAGGCGTCCGGGTCATCGCCGGTTCGGACGCGAGGCTCCGGGTGAACGGCAAGGAAAAAATCGTCTCTCCCGGCAAGGGAACCGCCGAGAGGGAGGCGCTGGAAAAAGAGCTCCGGGAGCTCGGCGTCTGGGACGAGGTCTCGACGCTCGACCCTTACGCCCTGGAGAGAGCGCTGGCCGAGGGCCGCTGGGCGGGGGAGACGCTCGAACGCGTCCGGTCCTATGTCGCCGCCGAGAAGCGATGGACGGTGACGCTCAGGGAGAATGCGAAAGAAGACGAATAAGTGTGTTTCTCTATTTCGTCCCCATTTCGGCGGCGCGGGAGGCGAGCAGCCGATGGCGCCTCTCCAGGTCGCGGCGCACGTGATGGAGCACCGGCAGCCAGAGGACGATGTTGAGCCCCCAGATGATGAGAGCCGCCCAGAGCGCCGCTCTCAGATCCCAAAGCAGGGCGATGTAGGAAGCCAGAATCGGCCCCAAGGCGTTGCCCAGCATGTCCATGACCGAGGCCAGGGAGACCATGGTCGCCCGGTGCTCGGGCAGGTTGACGTCGGTCAGGGTGCCGTACCAATTCGGATTGACGCCCTGATTGACGAACATCGCTCCCACGACCGATACGAGCACGACCCAGACGCCCGGGACCTGAAGGGCCTGCCCGAGCGACGCGCCCTCGGGCAGGCGGAAGTCGGCGGTGATGAAAAAGACGAGGAAGACGATGGGCAGGGCGTTGCAGGCCAGGGCGAGGGCGACGCGGGCGCGCTTGTCGCGCCGGAAGAGGACATCGCCCAGCCGGCCGAAGAGCAGGGCCCCCAGGGCGCCGAAGATCATGACCAGTAAAACGATGAAATTCACCGGACCGGCTTCCATGTTGTGGTCGTCCTTCATGAACTTGAAGATGAGGAAGACGAGGATCGCGCCGGGGACGACATCCACGAAGTTGAGGATGAGCCAGATGTTGCTGCCGACCGACCGAAGGGTGCGGAAGTCCTTGCGACGGATCCGAAACCGGTAATCGGCCCCGGCTTGGAGGGCGTCGCGAAGCTCCTCCTCCTGCGCGCCGCGGCGCGGCTCGCGGGCGAAGGCGAGCGCCAGGGCGAGGAGCAGCCCCGCCGCTCCGACGAGCGCGTAGGCCGTCCGCCACGTGTGCGCCAGCGCGCCGGCGGTCAGGAATCCGGCCATGCGGCCGACGAGCATGGACATGGAAACGAGGCCGAAGGCCGCTCCGCGCCGGGCGGCGGCGACCGCGTCGCCGACCATGGAAAACACGGCCGGCAGGATCGCCCCCAGCCCCAGGCCGCCGAGCGCGCGCCCGGCGAAGAACAGGGCATAACCGGCCCGGCCGTGCGGGATGAGCGGGGTCAGGGCCGAGACCAGGCTGAAAAGGAGGCAGCCGGCCAGGACGAGCTTTTTCCGCGAGCCGCGGTCGGAAAGGATTCCCGAGGCCACGGTCGAAACGGCCATGGCCAGGGTGAGGGCGAACGACACCCAGCCCAGGGGGACGACGCTCGACGTGCCGCCGAAAAAGTCCCGGAGGAGAGGATTGAGGAGCGGGCTGAGGAGCGATTGGTCGGCGAAGCTCAGGAGCAGCGCCAGCAGAAGAAGGAGAAAGGTCATGCGCCGCTCGAGGCCTCACCTTTTCCTGAAGCGGGTGAAAAGCGAATCCGGGAGGCCGGAATTGATGACGATGTCGGTGAATCGAGACATCTGAATCAACCGGCCTGAGGCGTCGTACATCTCGAAGCGGAGAAGGATGTCGTCCTCCGCGCGGATCCACAGGACTTCCCGGGCGATGCCGCGCGTCCGCAGAGGGTCTTCGGACACGGTCTCGAGGACGAGAGCCCGGCGTCCGTCAAGCGTTTCGCGGCGCTGGGACCGGAGCGTCATCAGGCCGAGGTTCCGGACGTGCTCCTCGACGAAATACTCCCACGTCGTCTCGTCGAGCCTGTTGCCGCGGATGTCGGTGACGCGGGGGTGGTAGGAAGGGTAATGGAAAACGAGGAGCGAGAAAATCCCCGGCGGCTTGACCCGGACTTGGCCCTCGCGGACAAGGAGGACGGTCCCCCTGTTTTCGCCGTCCACGATTTCCGCCCGGATCAAGCCGGGTGTTTTGTAGAAATATCTGAGAACGGTGTCCGCCCGCCGCGTCCCTTTGACCGCGAAAGACGTGTAGAGGCACTGATAATCTTCCACGCTTTCGAGCCTTGACTGCATGCGTTTGAAAGTCGATTCCAGGATCCCGGGCTGGGGAACGGCGCCGTCGCTTCCGGCCCGCAGGGAGGCGCAGAAGGCGATGAGCAACCCGGCAACGGCGATGATTCTGAAGCCTTTTCGTTTCATGGCGGCGGTGGCGCGTCTTTGCAGGTTCTCATAACGACAAGGAAATTGCGGGACGCACGACTAGATATAAAACAAGGGCCTCCGGCCGTCAATGTTCCGCCCGGATGACTTCGGACCTCACGGGTATCTCGGCCTGCCGGGCTCATGCAATCAGCCGCCGGATGTCGTCTTGCCCGATGAGGCTTTAACGGGCTTGGCTTGTTGTAGGAAAGACCGGAGCCGAAGGGCAAGGACGGCTGATCCGGGTCCCTTCCGGAACCTTCCGGCGAGACGTCCGAATCCTCTTGAGCGCCGGGTTGAGGTCGCGGTATGATAAACATTTCGAGCGAGACAAGAGAAAGGGTCGAGCCATGATCATCGCCGAATTCGCCATTTTCCCCACGAGCGAAGGCTCGTCGGTCAGCCGCTTCGTCAAAGAGGCGATCCGCGCCGTCGAAGCGACGGGCCTCAAAACCGTGACGGGCGGCATGTCCACGGTCATCGAGGCTCCCGATCTCGAAAGCCTGTTGCGGGCCGTGGCCGAGGCCCATGCGGCCCTCGTCCGCATGGGCGTCGGCCGCATCCATATCGACCTGCGCGTCGACCACCGGCTGGACAAAGAGGCGACCATCGACTCCAAGCTGCGCGCCCTCGGGAAGCAGTGAACGGCGGCGCGCAAGGCGCCGGTCGTCAGCGGATGACGGCTTTGCAGACCGGGCCGAGGAAGGCATTGTCCGACCACTGAAAGTCTTCCTCGCCCAGGCGGACAACGACCAGATCGAGGCTGGGCACGACGTAGATGCGCTGGTTGAACGCGCCGACGGCGGCGTAGGCGTCGGCCGGAACGTCGACCCAAAAATCCCCGTCGGCGTTCGTCCACCACAGAAAGCCGTAGCGGCGGTTCAGGTTTTGGGAGGGAACCGCGGACTGGTCCACCCATCCGGCGCTCACCACCTGGCGGCTGACCCATCGCCCCCGCCGGAGAAAAAGATAGCCGAACTTGGCGAACTCGCGTGCGGAAGCGATGACCGACTGGTAGGTCAGCGTGTTGCCCGCATCGTCCGTCATCCAGTCGGCGTTCCACATGCCGATCACCGACCACAGGCGCTCCCGGGCGTAGTCCTTGGCCTGTAGGCCCGAGGCCTTAAGGATGACCTCGGAGAGGACCTGGACGGCGGCGTTGCTGTATTCCCAGTGCGATCCGGGCGAAGCCTCGAGAGGCAGGTTGAGGGCGAAGAGCGTCTGGTTCGGCGCGGCCAGAAGCTCGAGGTAGTCGCTGACCGTGGTGGTGTACAGGCCGGAGGTCATGCTCAGCAGGTGGCGGATGGTGATGGCGTTGTGCGCGGTGCCCCGCCATTGCGGGATGAAGTCCGAGGCGCGCTGGTCGAGGCCGGCGATCTTGCCTTCGTCGATGAGCATCCCGATGAGGCAGGACGTGAAGCTCTTGGCCACCGAGTAGCCCGAGTTGGTGGAGTGCCTGTCCCAGGGGTAGGCGTACCGTTCCTTGACGATGTAGCCGTGGCGGGTGACGAGCAGTGCCTTGGATCGGTGGCTCTCGGCGTAGGCGAAGGCCCGCTCGAGCTCGGCGTCGTCCATGTCCCGGGCTTCAGGGGAGGAGAAGGCCCACTCGAGCGTCGGCCAGGGTGCGGTGCGGACGGCGGCGAGGCGGTCGGAAAGCTTCCGGGCGTCCGGTCGAGGGGGCTGGGCGGAAAGAAATGCCGTAAGTGCCGCGGCCAGGATCAGGAAGGAAATCGTTCGGATGCGTCGCATGGGAATCATGATAGGGGAGCGCCGCCTCAAAAATCAAGGGCCGCGCTCGTCCGCCCGGCGGCGATTCTTTACTGCGGCGTTTCCGCTTTCGGGGCGGGAACGCCCCCCGCCGCCGCGACGGCATCGACCGTTTCGCGGCTTCCGGCAAAAACATCCGCTTGGGAATCTCGGATCAAGACGGTCTGTGAATTCGCGGCCGAGGCGCGCGTTATCGGAGAATCAAGGGGTCGCGTCTGCACTTTCCACTTTTTTTATAGCATAGTGTAGACGCGACCCCGGAAGAGACCCGGGATCAGGGGGCTTGCCGCCTGAGGGACTTGGTTGCATGGAGAACCACGAAACCGCCCCGGCCGAATCCTTTTCGCGGTTCCTCCGACCGCCTGCTTTCCGGAGGAGGTCCGAAGAGCGTCTGCCTCGCCTCGGTGACGAGCAAGCCCGTTTGTTCGATCATCGGGATCATCTTTCGCGCGGGGAGAGGGTCGTACAGTCCCGATTGATAGGCCGTCCTCTCATAGTATTCTCCCCACCGGCTGTCGGCGTCGATAAAACCCACAATGAGGCGTCCTCCGTTTTGTAAGACCCTGGTCGCCTCTTGAAGAATTTCTCGGGGACGGGAGACGAATTCCAGCACGAACACGATGAGGACAAGGGAAAAAACGCCGTCGGCAAAAGGGAGGCTCTCGCCGCATCCTTGGACGACGCGGATTCCTCTCCGCTTCGCCAGGCGCAGCATGTTGAAGGCGGGGTCGAGGCCGAAACGAACCGACAAAGGGACGGCGAATCGGCCCGAGCCGACGCCGATTTCCAGCCCCCGGCCGGCGACAGCCGCTTTGCTCAGCGCCCTGAGCTCGGAGCCGTAGAGCGCCGGATGGGTCTCATACCACCGATCATACTTTTTCCAGGACTTGTCGAAATGTTCCGCTGCGTCCGGTTTGATCATTGTCTCTAACACGCACATTTTACTCTCTACAACAACGCAACGCGAGCCGGAAGGACTGTCGGGAAGGCGCTTTCCGAACGCCCGCCGTTCCAACCCGACAAAACGAATCCGCCTTGCGCCTCAGTCCGGGCCGGAAACGAGGATCCGGTTCTTTCCGGCCGGGGCCTGATCAGGGGGAGTCTTGTCCCTTATCGGACGATGAGCGGGGGTTTTTCAGGGCCTATCGAGTCTGCCGCGTTGCGAACGGCGGCGATGTGTGATATGCCTTTCTGACGCCGGAAGATGAGGCGAAACGAAGACGTCAAGACAA
>JAFGAV010000055.1 GCA_016933515.1 Candidatus Aminicenantota bacterium | reverse complement strand
GACCTCGCCAAGGGATGGGAGATTTACAGCCACCAGCCGCGCTACCTGACGAACTACGTGGGCTTGCGCAACCGGCTGGCCATTCTTGACGAAAACTACGTCTATGCCGACTACAAAACGCGCGTCCTGAGCTGCTACGCTCTGCTCCGCTCGATCCTCGATTACTGCCGCGACCATGCCGGGGAAATCCGCGGCCTCGTGAGCGCGGCGGACGCACGGGCTTCGGAGCGCTGGAGGAACGCCGCGCCGGCGGATCCGTTCCACACCGCCTTCGAGCTCAAGCCCCTTCCGGAAAAGATCGTCATCCTGGGCTACGAAGTCGAGGTCACGCCCCGCGAGGGCACTTGGCCTCTTGTCAAGCGGACCGACCGCAAGAGGACCTACACGGTCGACTATTACGCCGACGTCGTGCCCACGAGTTCGGCGCCGTTCGCCTGGGGCTACTTTCTGCCGGCGGCCGATCCCGACGTCGTGAAAAAACTTCTGCAGCACGGCCTGGTCGTCGAAAAGCTGACCCGGCCCGTCAAGGCCGAGGTCGAGGGGTTCAGGATCACCGAGCTCAAGCCCGCCCCGCGCCTCTTCCAGGGCCATTGGATGACCCAGGTCAAAGGCGAGCGCTTCAAGGAGACGAGGGAATTCCCCGCGGGCACGGTCTTCGTCGGCACGGCCAACCCCCTGGGGAGCCTGGCCGCCTGCCTGCTCGATCCCGAAAGCGATGACGGCCTGCTTCTATGGAACTTCTTCGACCGGCAACTCGTTCCCCAGTGGGGCCGCGGCTTCCTGCCCTATCCCGTCTACCGTGCGCTTGCGCCTCTCAAGCTGGAAAAAGAACCGTGCCTCTGACCGGTCTCCGCGCGCATTCGGATCGGAATCCATTAACTCAAGAGGTTCCCTCCCTCCTCGGGTGCTGAGACCGGCTCCCGAGCGGGAAGGGCAAGGACACCCGCAGCGACCGTTCGGGGAATCGGCATCCGCCGCAAGAGGAAATAGGGGGACACAATATTTACTCACCCTATTTCATGCGCGGCATCATGGACCTCTAGAAAGAGAAATCTCTTCAACAACAACGCGCGAGTCTTTTACACGAATCGGCCGCCAAGCGGCTGAAAGAAATCGGTGCGCAAAAAACCCGACTATTCCTTGCTGTCTTCCGCCTGCGTCCGGCCGGCGTGCCAATCCTTCCACTTTTGAACGGAGGCTTCGATTTCGGCTTTCTTGGCCCCGCTCTTGAGCTTGATGTCCTTGTTCCCGCTCATGTGTTCCAGTAGCCGCTGGATTTGCTCACGCCCGTCTTCATCGAGCGCGGCGAGACGGTCGGCGATCGCCGGCAAGTATGAAAGATCCTTGAAGTCGAGGGCAATGAGGACACCGACCTCCGCGGTCAGAACCGACGACTCCTTCTCGGCCAGCAGGGCTTGGATGAACGGCGCGAAGTCATCCGTCTTTCCCATCTTGCGGAACGACCAGGCGGCTGCGACGCGGACGTCGGACTCTTTGTCGCCCAGGGCTTGGATGATCGCCGCCCGCGCCTCCACACTCCCAAGTTTTCCCAGCGACTGGAGGGCGGCGGCCCGGATGCCGGCCTTCGAGTCCTGAGCCAGTCCGATCAGGGCCTGCCCCGTCCCCTCTTCCGGGACGACGCTCATCGCCTTGATCGCCGTCGTCCTGACCTCCTCTTTCTCCTCGGCATCGGCCGCCATGGCCGCGATCCTGGCGCGGCCTTCCAGGCGTTTGTGCCCGGCCAGCCCCTCGACGGCGGCCTCCCTGACTTTCTCGTCCTTGTGATCGAGGGCGGCGACGAGCGCCGCGGCCCGGGCGTCGGTGTCCGCCCCGCCGAGAGCGGATGCCGCAGCCGCCCGGACGTCGGCATCCTTGTCCTCCAGGGCGGCAACGAGGGCCTCCAGCGCTTCGGGCGTGTCGTTCTCCCCGAGCGCGGCGCAAATATTCGTCCTCTTGGAGGCGTCGACGCCGGGCATCATGGCTGTCAGCGCCGCAACGGCCGGTCCGCTTCTGACCTTGCCCAGGGCGACGATCGCGTCGTCGGCGCCTTTGCGCGAGCCGCGGGCGATCTCCGCCAACGGCCCGATCGTGTTCTCGTCGGCGAGCCTGGACAGGGAGTCGGCGACGGCCGAATGATCATCCTCACGGTCGTTGCTGCGCAGCATCGCCAGCAGCGGCTCCACGGCCGCCCGGTCGCCCATGTCTCCGAGAGCCTTGACCGCGTCATCGGAAAGAACGTCGCCGCTCTTTTTCGCCAGGGCGATGATGTCGGGCGTGGCCGCGAAGTTCCCCAGCCGGCCCAGCGCCCGGACCGCTTCGCCCCGCGTCCGGGGAAACGCGTTCGCATCGCGGACCATTTCGTGAAGGAGAGCGAAGGACTCCTCATGGCGAATCTTTCCCAGAGAGCGGATGGCCCCGGCGCGCAGGGCCTCGTTTTCCGTTCCCGCGGCCGACGCGATGCGATGAAGAGCGGCCGCGGACGCCTCCGGCCAGCGATAGGCCCAGTAGGACGCGAAAACGCGCTGCCACAACGGGGCGGCCGTGTCGTCGAGAAGCGGGACCACGGTCTCGGCCGTCATGGGGAGGAACCTGGACGAGACGAGCTCCCAGCCGCCTTCGCCGGACGCTTCGTCCGAGGCCACGCGGGGGGCGAATTCGAGCATGCCCCGGAAAGAGAGCGACTCGCCGTCGCGGTCGCGGGCGGTCATTTCAGGCGTGAGGACCCAGGCTTTGTCGCAATATTCCCGGAGCACCATGACCGAAAGCTGGAGCTCGGTCTCGATTTTTCTCTCCTCTCCGCGGGGGATGTTTTCAAATGCGTCTTTGGAATCATCCTCGCCCCCGCCCATGGTGAACTGTAAAAGCGGGGGGATGTTTCGGAACATGCCCCCTCCCTCCAGGCAGGTCTGGCTGTTGTAGAGCCCCATGTCGTCGGGCTCTTCATGTCCGGCGCGAACAGTCGAAAAGACGGCGAACGGATTGTCCGCAGCGCCGCGCCCTTCCTTTCCAGAGCCGCGGAACTCGACGCTTCCGGAATAATTTTCCGGTGGGGTCTTGACGAAGGTCCCCCCGGCGATGACCAGGACCGTTTTCGGCGAGACGAGCGCGTCTCGCGCTTCGATGACAAAGAGGTTGTCGCCGCTTTCGAGATCATAGTCGCTTGTGTTGCGGATGATGACCGTGGGCGAGTAGGTCCGGTAAGCCATATCCGTATATCCCCAGGTCTGTCTGCTTGAGCCCTGGGTGAGCTCGCCCGTGATCTCGACGGCCTTCCGCCAGGCGTCCGTCCAAGCTTCGACGGTCATGTCCGCCGGCCGGACGACCGGGGGCTGTTCGGGCTTCGGCCCGCGATCGCAGGCTCCGGACGCCAGGATCAAAAACGCGGCAAGCAGTCCGGCATGGATTCTCAGAGAGCGGTTCCGCATGACAGTCCTCCCCGTTTTT
>JAFGAV010000054.1 GCA_016933515.1 Candidatus Aminicenantota bacterium | reverse complement strand
TCCGATTCCGAGCAGGTCCGGCTGCTCAAGCGGATCTGGTCGGTCACCATCACCCTGGCCGTGCCGCTGTCGCTCGCGGTGGCGGCCGCCTACCTTCTCCTCGACAGGAACCTGAGCTCCCTGGTTTGGCTCGTCTCAGCGGGGTACTGGATTGCTTTGCTCTTCTTTATGGCCGTCGCCCGCAGGCACATCGAGCTCATCGGCTTTCTCAGCCAGGGCTTTCTCGTCGTCGTATCTTTCGCCGCCACCTGTCTCCTGGGCGGATTCATCCGCTCGGACGGCATCATCTTCATGGGGCTCATCGGCGTCCTCTACGCCATAGTCTTTCCCAGCCGGAAGCGCGCCTCCTTCATCTTCGCCGCCTACATTCTCCTCTTCGGCGCGGCGATGGTCCTGGAGATGACGGTCTTCCGGTCCGACTGGCCCCGCCCCCCCGTTTTCAACCTGCTCTTCTGGTTCACCTTCCTCCTCATGGTCGTCTTCACGGTTTTGGCGATCTATTACTTCGTCGGCCAGCGCGACCGGACTGTCCGGCTCCTCCAGGCCGAGAAGGAGCGGTCGGAGGGCCTCCTGCGGCGGATCGAGAGCGATCTGAAGCTGGCGGCCAAGATCCAGCGGGATTTCCTTCCCCGCGGGGACCCGCGCGTCGATGGCTTCGACATCAGCGGGCTCAACGTCTCGTGCTACGAGGTCGGCGGGGACTACTTCGACTACGTGCCGATCGATCCCTACCGTCTGGGGATCGCGGTCGGCGACGTCTCGGGCAAAGGCATCGGCGCCGCTCTCCTCATGGCCTCGCTGCGGGCGGCCTTGCGCGCGGAGGTCCACGCCGGCTACCGGATCGAGGACATGGCGACCCGGATCAACGATTTCGTCCATCAGAGCTCGGCCGTCTCGAGCTACATCACCTTCTTCTACTGCGAGATTGACCGGCGCGGCGGCGAGGTCCGCTACGTGAACGCCGGCCACGTCCCGCCGCTCGTCCTGAGGACGGACGGCTC
Source organism: Candidatus Aminicenantota bacterium (assembly GCA_016933515.1). Lineage (GTDB taxonomy): Bacteria > Acidobacteriota > Aminicenantia > Aminicenantales > JAFGAV01 > JAFGAV01. Next base: position 3,001 of record JAFGAV010000054.1, on the reverse strand, counting down.
GCTGGAGACGCTCGAGAGCACGGGCTTCTGCCTGGGGATGTTCCCCGGGGCGGTCTTCGAGGCGAAATCGATCCGCCTGGAGGCGGGCGATATCCTGGCCCTTTATTCGGACGGGATACCGGACGCCCGAAACGGGGAGGGGGCCGAATACACTTTGGAGCGCCTTATCGCCGGGGTACGGGCGGGCGCGGCCGGGGCCGCGGCCGGCGTCGTGGCGGCCGTCACGGACGACGGGAACCGCTTCATCGGCGACGCGCCCGCGTTCGACGACCGGACGCTCGTGGTCATCAAGAAGTCATAGGCGGGGCGGCGCCGTTTTCCGCCGGAGGAGTTTCTCGAGTTCGTCCTTCGCCCTGGCATCCGAAGGGTCGAGCTCCAGGGCTTTTTCGTAGGCGGCAACGGCTTCTTCCGGAGACATAATCCCAAGTTAAGAGAAGGGGATGATGACACCGGTTTCAAACTTCGCGAGGCTCGAGGAGGAGGCGCAGGCCGGCGTAGATCTCAGCGACGCGTGCGGGGGAGAGAGCGCCGATTTGCTCGGCCAGAACGGATTTGTCCACGGTGTAGAGCTGCGAAACGTTCGCCACCGAGTCCCGCTTGAGATTGCCCTCGCCTTTTCGAAGGAGGACGTTTCCCGGAGCCGCAGCCCGCTTCAGGTTCGATGTGAGCTCACAGACAACGACCGTTCCGATCCGGCTCGCGTTGAAGAGATCGCTCTGGACGACGACATAGGGATGCCTGAGGCCCGGCCCGGAGCCTTCGGGCTCGCCCAAATCGAGCCGGAAGATGCCGCCCTGCCTGACGGTCAAGGCCGCTTCCCCCGCATCCGCCGGCTCTGGTAGGCGGACATGGCTCTGCGCCGAGCGGATTCCTCGGCGCTTTCGGGCTCGGAATAGGCCTTGTCGAGCCGGGCGATAAGCCGCCGGCTCTCGGTTTTGCGGATATACTCCCGGGCGGCCTCGGTGATGACCCGGCTTCGCGAAGTCTTCCTCTCCTTGGCCAGCTTATCGATCTCCACGCAGACGTCCTCGGGAACGGAAATCGCGATTTTCATACCTATAGTATGCATCTATTTCATACCAATATCAAAGTGCTTTTCGGCTGATCCCGCTGCCGCTGAAACCAGGCCTAATGAATGAGACGAAATGGAGCTTGTTATGGTCTCATGCGGATAAGCACATTCGGTTTGGGGCATCGGCCGCAGGAGGCGTCGGCTCCGTAGTCCGAACGCGGACGGGAGTCCCGCATAAACACGGCGAACACCTTGTCGTGTGCTATGATGGACGCATGAGCGAAAACAAGAATTCCGGCGAACTGGAAAAAAAGATCCGGGCCATATTCGCTACGCCGCAGGTTGCGGCGCTGGCGACCGTGACGGATGAGGGAAAGCCGTGGGTGCGCTACGTGACCGTGCGCCTCTCCGAGGGGATGATGCTGCTCTTCGTCACGGATGCCGGTTCCCGCAAGGTGGCCCACATCCGCGGACGGCCGGATGTGCACCTCGTGTGCGGCAGCCTGCAGCCGCCGGAGGACTCCGCCTATCTGCAGATCGCCGGCCGCGCCGAGGTAAGCGGCGATCCGGAGGAGAAGCGCGCACTCTGGAACGAGGAGCTGCGGCGCTACTTCAAGGGGCCGGATGATCCGAATTACGTCGTCGTCCGCGTGCGGCCCTCGCTCATCGAGTACTACGACCCCCACAACCTCACGCCTCAAATCTGGACCGCGAAATAGAAAAAAGCCGCAGGAGGCGTCGGAGCGCCTCCTGCGGTTTCCTCAGACCCGATGCCTTATTTCCGCGCCGGCCCTGTCGGAGCCCGGCGGAGCGGAGCGGACCGGCATTTCCCTGTCGGAGCCCGCCCCTCCGGCCCCGGACGTCATCCCGGACGCGGCTTTTCGGCTTCCCACTCCTCCATTTTCCGGAGATAGGCCTCGAAGGCCGACTTCCCCTCTTCCTGCCAGAAGCGGCGGAATTGGCGCCACTGCTTTCCGTCGCCGGGAACCGGGCCGTCGTCGGCGGCGTCCTCGCCGGCACCGGCGGGCTTCTTGAACCTGTCGCGGAAGCGCCGCTCGAAGGAGCGGTCATGCTCTCTCGAACCGTGCCCGTGGCCGCCGAAAAGGATCTTGGCCAGAAGGACGATGCCGAAAGCCTGCCAGAAGGTGATCGTCCCCAGCCCGAAGAGGGCGGGCATCAGCCAGTTCCAGAGGAGCTTGACCACGATGCCGAAGAGGAAGGCGAAAAACGCGGCGAAGGCGACGCCCCCGACCGCCAGGCCGGCGATGCGAAGGGCGCTTCGGCCGTGCCGCCCGGCGAATCCGGGCTCATGAAGTCTTTGATGAATGTTCATTTTAGCTCTCCTTGATTCATATTGACCGACCGGTCAGATGTTCCCTGATCTTTTCGAGGCCGCGGCTTTTGCGGGCGAGGAGGGTCCCCAGCGGCACCTTCCATTCCGCGGCGAGCTCCTTGAACGTCCGCCCCTCGAGCTCGGTCGCCAGGATGACCTCCCTCTCCGCCGGGGAGAGGCCTTCCAGGGCGGCGAAGACCGCCTCCAGGGTTTCCCGCCGCTCGAATTCGAGGACCGGGTCCCCGTCCCCGCCCGACCCGAGGACTTCTTCCAGCAGGGGAAGCGTCTCTCGGCGGCGCCGGAAGCGGTCGATGATTCTGTTGCGCAGGGAGCGGTAGACGAAAGCGGCCAAATTCTGGATCGGGATGGTGGGGTCCGCCCGGTCGAAAAGGCCGGTGAGGACGTCCTGGACGATGTCCTCGGCCTCCTGGTCCGCGGCGTCGTCGATGCGGCGCCGGACGTAGGCGACGAGGGCGGCGCGCTTCTCCCTGAAGAAATCAGCCATTCCGGTCATCGCCGCGCCTGCCTTTTTATGGGTTTCACACTCTCAAGACGCAGGAACGGTCTTTTTATTGCCATATTGCCGCGCCGTGCCTTGCCGCGCATTTCCGCGCCTTATCTCTCGCCGCGCCGCTCCGCGCATTGCCGGGCCGCGC
>JAFGAV010000010.1 GCA_016933515.1 Candidatus Aminicenantota bacterium | reverse complement strand
TTATGGGCGGCGAGCTCGCCGCCGGACATGTATTCTTTCGGCGAGAGCTCCTGGATCCAAACCCGGATGGTCGACAGGGGCGCGCCGATCGACTCCTCGACGGCCCGGGTGACGGCCGTCAGGAGTTTCTCCTTCTGTTCATCCGTTCGCCCCTCCAGAAGACGGATCTCGATCAACGGCATGATATTCCTCCTTTTATGGCAGAGATATGTTGGCCCAGTCGTTGTCAAATTTCAAGTGGGGAGGGTATGCGGCTCTTTTTCCGTGACTGGAGGGGGGAGGGAGCCGACCTCCGCCCTCCAAGTTGGAAATGCTTCCGCGGCAGGGTCTGCGCTGAGGTGAAAAAAGGCAGCCGTTAATCTGGAATTGAGGTTGATGTCACCGGAATCAATTCGGCCGCTGAAAAAAAGCATGAATCCAATCGATCAAAGCGGGATTAAAATACAGCTTGCAGCTGGGCGCGTCTCTCGATGCGGCGCGCTGACTACAGAATTCTGAACCGCTGGGAGAACGCTATTGCGCCGGCCGTTCCATGATCAGGGCGCCCTTGCGGATCACATCCCGGCAGGAAAGGACCTTGATCGTCGAAGTCCGGCTCTGGACGTCGACGACCACGCTGTTTCCCAGGATTTGGATCGGGAGGCCGGCGCGCTGCCTCTGATAGAGGATCAGCTGCTGGCCGACCTGGAGGCCGTCCTCCGCGCCAAGGTCGATGAGCGCCCAGTGATTGCTTCCCAGCTGTCTGAGATCCGTCTGCAGGTAGACGACCCGGCCCTTAACGCCCTCGTCTTCCACGGGACAGAAATTGTATCCAAGGTCCTTCCCGATCACGCCCTCAATTTCCTTAAAGGGAACGAGATAATGGCCGCGGCGGACATCGCTGCAGGAATGTTCGACCTCGGCCACCGCCGTGTCGGCCAGCGTGCACTGGACGCGGGCCCGGCCCCTCCCGCGAGCGATGAGGCCATAGCCCGGAAGGTCTTGCTCGATTTCAAAAACCCGGAAGATTTGTCCGACCTCGATTCCGTCATCCGCTCCTTGATTCAGGTAGATGACATCGTGATCGCTCAGCATCTCTTTTTCGAACTCGCGTTCCGCCCCGATAACCGTGATCCCGGGGAGGTCGTTTTCCCATATAAAAAAGGAGCAATACAGGTCGACCTCGTTGACCAGGTCGGCGAAATCCTGGAAAATCTTGGCTTTGGTGATCTGATGCAGATCTTCCGGCTTCTCCTGGGGAGGCGACTGACGAGGAGGCTCTTCCCCGCCCGGCACGGGCACAGCCCTCCGCAACGCAATGTTGCCGCAGGATTTCGGTATGATGATTTCATACCGCATAGTCTCTTTCGAAACGGCGAAGGCGTAGATCGGGAGGGGCTCCGTGCCGGCCCATTCCAGGTCCTGGACGACCTTGATCCGGCCTTGGGAACGGAAAATCATCCACTCCATGGTTTCTCCAACCGCCAGTTCCCCTTCGCTGTAGGCGGATTGTCTCACCTGGTCCATGAACGGGAGAACCAGGTCCGGAGAGCCCGCCAGAGCAAAGCCGCGCTCGATGTCGCCGGCATACTTCTCCAGCATGGCCTTCATCACTTCCTGAGGGGAGGTTTCCGCTTTGATGGGGATGAATTTGAAAGTTCCGACTTCCCTCAGCTTTTTCGTTTGGCCGTAAGTATTGAGTGAGGTCAGAACAATGAGGCAGATGACGAGAAAATACCATTTCTTGTCTTTCACCCGGGCCTCCTTTAGTGAGCTCGGCTAAAGCCTTCTTCCCAGATTGAAAGAATACTCTTCTACATTATTATTTAGTCGTAGGGCAGCGGTCAAGTGTTAATTTATTTTGCCGGACTCCTCTCCAGATGGGGTGAAAATCCCTGATGGGGCCGAAACCCGATTTCCCCTCAACCACGAGGAGTTTCAGATTCCTTTCGCGCGTGGAGACGACGGCCGGCAGCGTGACCGAACCGTTTTACCTGGATTTGGGCAGAGCGAAGCATTTGGCCCGGGTGAAGCTTAACAGCCGGGATCTCGGAACCGTCTGGACCCCGTCCTTCCGCGTCTGACTCGATGGGGCGGCATGGGAAATGGGCAACCGGCCCGAGATCAAGGTGGCCAACCCGTGGATCAACCGGCTGATCGGCGACGAACCGGAGCCCTGGGACGGCGTCGTTCAGCAAACAGTGACTACCAGGCCTTCCCGGTTGACCTCGAACTCGAAGAACCGGGCGCGCCTGTTCGGCGGGTCGTCGGTCAGCAGACGGCGGACCGCTCGAGCACCGTCTTCCGACCGGGCGACAAGAAGGAGGAATCCCCCTCCTCCGGCGCCGAGAAGCGTCGCGCCGCAGGTGTGTTTCCGGACGCGCTCCAGGATTCCCTCGATGACGGGGGTTGTCGATTCCGGATCGAGGGCCTTCTTGAGACCCCAGGCAAACTCGATCAAGCCGCCGAAACGTTCGATCGATTTTTGGGACATGGCTTCGGCTATGACCGGCGGGATTTCATGGATCTGCCGGAGCGTCTCCATCGAGTGTCTGTCCCTATCCAGATAGTGGCCGACGACGTCGGCCAGGATGTTCTTGGCCAGCCGGCGCAAACCCGTGTAGTAGAGCAGAGTGCGTCCCCCGTTGATCCCCGGATCCAGAACGTCGGCCGGGACAAAATGGATGACCGGGTCGGGGACCATTCCGGGTTCGGTCCGGATGACCTTGACTCCTTCAATGACGCCGCCGACCTGGTCCTGCCAGCCTCCGCCGGTGGTCAGTTCCTGCTCCAGCCTGAGGACGGCATGAAAGAGCTCCCGCTGGGAGAGCACTCGTCCGGTCACCTGGCTGATGACCGAGATCAAAACAGCCCCCATGATGCTCGAGGTGCCCAATCCGCTTCCGCTGGGGATGGCGGCCAGGGTGGTCAGCTCGATGCCGCCGCCGAACCGGCCCAGCATCCGGCTCAGCGTGATGCCCTTCGGCCAGGCCGCTTCGCGGGGCGAGAACCCGCAAAGGGCCAGGGCCGCCTTGGCCAGACCGAAACGGCTGGCAGGCTGGCGGTAATCCAGGAGTTCATCGAGCTCGCGGATGGCGATGCGCACGCCGTGATCGATGGAACCGATCCTGATTTCGTGATTGGGGATAACGCGGGCATAGGCCTGAATGGGGGCCTGCCCGTTGAGATTGACGGCGGCGTTGATGACGCAGCCGCCCCGCTCGAGGGAATAAGGCGGGGTGTCGGTCCAGCCCCCTCCGAGGTCGAGCCGCGCCGGCGCCCGTCCCCAGACGATCTCGTCTTCGCGCAGGGCGTTTTCCGGCGAATCGAGCCGTTCGTGTCCGCTCCGGACGATCGCCTTCCCGAGATGTTCAAAGGCCGCCTGCTGGGCCCTTTTTCCCCAGGCGGCCGGCGTCTTCCCCTGGAGCGTGAGGCCGAGCGAATTCAGCCAGGCCTTCTCCTTCCGGCTGTTCTTTTCCCCAGCCTGAGCGAGGACGGAGCGTCTCAGACCGGGTTGTCGGCGGGCTGTATTCAGCAGAGCCGTTCCAAGAGTATGCAGGATGCGGGACAATCCCAGGCTTTCCACACCGCCCGGAGGCTCCTCAGGGCCATGGCGGTGCCAGGCCTCCTTAACGATTGCGGATACCCAGAGCGGCCTTCGCGCAGCCGGACTTTCTCGGAGAAGGAAAGCGAGGTCGGACGCCGAGAAACTGCTCTCGGGACGGAAAAGGCGTCCCGGTTCGTTCAGAAGGGACGCGGCGCGGATGGTCAGCCGGCGGGCGTGGAAGGATTCATGGGAAGCGAGTCCGGCCATCTCGGCGAGGCTGAACCGGCGGCTCTTTCGCCAGACGTTTTTCTGGGCCTCGGTCGCGGCCGGAAGGTCGAAAAGCCAAAGCCAGGCGGAAATATCGGCCGGGCCTTCGACCGCCGGGAAGAATCGGCCCGTCCACACGGACTTTTGTCTTTCAGGGAGTCTTTTGGCCCAGACATCATCGTCCCTCGCGCCCATCGCCCGCAGCCATTCCCCGAGGGCGAGGCCGTTCAACCGGCCGCCGCGGTCGCGCGAAAGGTGGAAGAGGTCTTCGATGTCATAGCAGCGGACGAAAAGGACTTCCTTGCCTCCCGCCGCCTTGCCCCTGAGCACGTCCATACCGGCTTTTCTCGGAAGCGCGAGCGATTGATCCGCGTCGACGCCGACGATGATGTTCTCGCCCCCGAGAGAAATCGTCCCGCGGATGAGGCATCCCTCGACCCAGGCGTCCTTGCCGATGACGGCTCCTTCCGGCCCGATCTCGGAATTGAGAATGATGGGCGCGCGGATGTTGGATATGTTCCCGTCCAGGCTGATGAGGTCGGCGCCGCTGGCCATGAGCTGGCGCATCGTCCCGAAATGGAGAAAGACACAGCGCGGAACGGTTTCGACCGAGAAAGAAATAGGGGAGAAGATGCCGTAGAGGCTCTTCAATTCCGCTTCGCTTAGGGGAGAGCCGGTCCTGCGAACTTCCTTGATGTAGCCCTCTCGGTCTGCCTCCCGGCCCATGGCGCAGCAGACCTCGCGGTACAAGTCAAGGCCGTGCCGCAGGATCATTCCGGCGACCCGGCCCGACCAGCCGAGCTTTCCGCCGCGGCCCAGCCGGGGATGACAACATGCCAGAAGACGCACGGCGGCAGCGGCGTCGATGCTCATGACGCCGATGTCGAGGAGGGACCGGCCGTGGCGGTCGATCGCGGCCTCCCTTTCCTGTTCGGCGGGAGAGGGTTTTTGCAGGAACTTGCGCACCTCGCCGCCCGGGCCGGGGCAGAAGACGCCGTGGGCCGAGGCGAGCTCGGGATCGGCCAGACATCCGACGGCCGTGATCCCCCGACGGCCGAAGCGGATGCGGGAGGAGTCGAAGTCCAGGAAGACGTCACCGCTCGTCACGACGATCTGTCCGGACCCGTTCACGGGTGACGGCAAAGAGAGATAGCGGGGGAGCTGCCGGTCGAGGAGTGTGATCCCGAGAGCGCCGTCGGACTCGCCGGGCACAGGGATCAGGATTTTGCCGCAGGGACTGTATGCCGGAAGGCGCCGGGCGTCTCCGCCCGCATGGACGACCAGGACGCGAAGCCGGCGCAACGCCTGCTCCCAGGCGCCGGGCGAGACCAGGTCCTTTTTCCGGCCTTTGAGTTCCCGGTTGATGATTTCGAGAAGGCAGAGGAGAGTGCTCCCGCCGCTCCCGATGCGGCGCCCGTCCGGATCGGAAACGACCAGGACCTCCTTGACGCCATGGATTAACCCGAGGTCCCGGCGGATACGGAGCTGGTTTTCATAGGCCTTGGCCTGATCTCTGTTGGCCGCCGTGACGATCAGGTAATCCCACCCGGGCTTCATTTTTTCCTGGCGTCGATCTGCGCTTTGATCCAGGGATAGGTGCGGGAGATGCCTTCTTTCAATGAGATCCTGGAGGTCCAGCCCAGGGCGGAGATGCGGTCCACCCGGAAATTCCGGGCGCTGACGCCGACCGGTCCCGGGATATGCTTGATCCGGACACGCTTACCGGCCGCTTCAGCGACGGTTCGGGCCAGCTCGTCAACGGAGACGTATTCCCGGCGGCCGATATTGACCCCGTCTTCCAGGTCCGACTGCATCAAAAGGAGGATCCCGTCGAGGAGGTCGTCGATATAAGTGTAGGCGCGCATCGCCGTGCCGTCGCCCCAGGCTTCGATTTCCCCTCCGTCCTCGGCTTCGGCCGCTTTGCGGCAGAAGGCGGCCGGCGCTTTTTCGCGGCCCCCCTCCCAGGTGCCTTCGGGTCCGTAGGTGTTCTGGAAGCGGGCGATGCGGACGGCGATCCCGAAGCGGCGGCCGTACGCCATGGCCATCCGCTCGGCATAGAGCTTTTCCCAGCCGTACTCGTTATCGGGAAAGGCCGGGTAGGCTTCCGCCTCGGAGAGCTCGGGCTCATCGGGTTTCATATCCCTGTAAACGCAGGCCGATGAGGAGAAAAGATAGCGTTTGACCCCGGCGGTCGCCGCGGCGTTGATCATATGGATATTGATCAGGGCGCTGTTGCGCATGATCTCGCACTCGGCCGC
>JAFGAV010000053.1 GCA_016933515.1 Candidatus Aminicenantota bacterium | reverse complement strand
ATTTTCTTTTTGAACTTGTTGGGAATCCTTATTCTTAAAGCCATCTGCTTACCGGGAAATCGCAGGGCCGGTTTTTCTTTTGCCGATTGAGCCGTTTTTTCTTGAGCAGAAAAGGAAGCAAGCTGAATCCAGCCAGTTCTCGATTTTGAGGCCTTTGATCCGCCGGAACCCGGCGGTGTTGTTGGTGACAAGGACGGCCTTTAGGATCTGCGCATGGGCGCCGATCTGAGTGTCCAGGGGACCGATCGGCTGTCCCGCCTTCTCCAGGTCGGCCCGGACGGTTCTTTAAGCCAAGGCCGCCCGTTCATCGAAATCGGCGACTTCCAAGGGCAGAAGAAATTCCTCCAGGGCTGGACAACCTTGACCCAGGTAGGGGCTTCCGCTATTATATTATCTGCGCGAATACTTAAATAGATGAACACCATGGCCGGAACGGAACAGCTCGCCCGGATGTTCAAGGTGCTGTCCGTGGAGACCCGAGTCCGGATGATCCGGTTGCTCAGGCCGCATCCTCTCTGCGTCAACGCGCTGGCCCGGCAATTGGGCATCACGCCGGCCGCCGTCTCGCAACATCTCCGGGTTCTGCGGGATGCCGGCATCGTAAGCGGAGTAAAACATGGTTATTACGTCCACTACCGGCTCCACAGGGAGGTCTTGGACAGATGGAGGAAGCTGGCCGGCGACCTGCTGAGCGATCAATAGAAAGAGATCCCATGACCGTTCCGGAAACCGAGACACGCGAAGAGAGCCGGCCCGCCATCGCCGTCGAGGGGCTGGCCAAGAGCTTCGGCGACGTGACGGCCGTCGCCTCGGCGACCTTCGCCGTATCCGAAAGCGAGCTGTTCGGCTTCCTCGGCCCCAACGGGGCGGGGAAGACCACCACCATCAATATGCTCACCGGGCTGGCCCGGCCGGACGCCGGCCGCATCCGGATCGCCGGCATCGACTGTTCGCGGAATCCCAAAGCCGCCCAACATCTGGTCGGCGTCGTGCCCGACGAAAGCAACCTCTATCCCGAGCTGACGGGCTTCGAAAACCTCTGTTTTTGCGCATCGCTCCACGGCATGAGAAAAGAGCCCCGGCGGACCCGGGCCCGGGAGCTCCTGGCGATGTTCGACCTGGAGGAGGCCGCGAACAGGAAGTTCGCCGGATATTCCAAGGGGATGAAACGAAAGCTGACCATCGCCGCCGGCATCATCCACTGCCCCCCCATCCTTTTTCTCGACGAGCCGACGACCGGGATCGACGTGGCCAGTGCCCGGCAGATCCGCCAGCTCATCGCCGACCTCCATCGAAACGGCACGACGATCTTCCTCACCACCCACTATATCGAGGAGGCCGAGCGGCTCTGCGATCGCATCGCGTTCATCGTTTCCGGAAGGGTCGTCCATATCGATACCGTGCCTAACCTCATCCAACCGGTGCGGGAGAGGCATACGATGCAGATCGCGTTTTCGAAACCCGCCGCCGGCCTCGGCGAAAAAATCACCGGGGCGTTCCCGGATCTCGATTGCAGTGAGCCGGCCGGGAACGCGATCCGCGTCGAGTCCGCCGAGCCCATCCGCGTCGGTCCCCTCGTGCGATTCCTGGAGGACCTGGGCTTAGAGGTCATGGAAGCCCGGAGGCTGCGTCCATCTCTGGAGGATGTCTTTATCCGGATCACGGGTCTCGATGCGGCCTTGATGCGGAAGGAGAAAGAAAAACCGGGAGACGCCTCATGACCCGCTGGATTGCCTTCTGGAATATCCTGCTCAAGGATATGCGTTCGTACTACCTGAAGCCGCCCAACATCAGCTGGGGCCTGATCTTTCCCCTGGCCTGGACGGCCATGTTCTTCATCCGTTCCGGCTCGGGGCTCGAGAGCATTCCGATGCTTCTCCCGGGCGTGATGGCCGTGTCGGTGCTTTTCGGGACGACGAGCCTTCTGGCTGTCACCGTGACGTTCGAGAAAAAGGGCCGTTCCTTCGAACGCCTGCTGCTCGCCCCGATCTCCCTGGAAATGCTGATGCTGGCCAAGACGACCGGCGCCATCCTCTTCGGCGTGATCAACGCGTTCGTGCCGGTCTTGATTGCGGTCTTCGTCGCCGACCTTCGGGGCGTGGCCTGGGGAACCGTCGTTTCCGCCGTGGCACTCATCGCCGTCAGCTCCACGTTCTTGGGTCTTTTCGTTGCCGTCTCCGTGAGCGAGGTTTTCGAGGCCCAGACGTTCTCGAATTTCATCCGCTTCCCGATGATCTTTCTCTGCGGCCTGTTTTTCCCCGTGGAACGGTTGCCCGTCTGGCTCCAGCCGCTGTCGCATGCTTTGCCGCTGACCTACGGGGTCGATTTGCTGCACGGGGCGATCCGCCGGGCCGGAAGGATGCCCCCGGCGCTGGATTTCGGAGTGCTGGCGGCCTTCTGTGTTATCCTCTTCGCCGCCAGCCTGCGAAACATCCGGCGGCGGTGGATCGCCTAGGACGGCGGCCGCCGCGAAGACGTCGGGGATGGGGAAAAATTGTCTGGCAGGCCTAAAAAGCCTTGAGGCCGTTCGTCAGGCTTAACCTGTTTTATCCCCGGTAAATGAGGGAATGAAAGGCGGCCAGCCGGTCCGGGATGGGCAATTCCTGCGGGCAGTGCGCCACACAGGTCCCGCAGGCGGCGCAGGCGTCGGCCCGGCGGTCGAGCCCGCTGTAGAGCGTTCTCGCTTTCCCCCAGTCGCCATCGTCCAGGGCATAACGCTCGAAGCGGAGGATCTCGGCGATGGGGATATTCCGCGGGCAATAAGGCTGGCAGGCGGTGCACAGGCGGCAGGCCGTCCGGTCGGCCCTAGCCGTCATCATCTCGAGCGCCCGCCTGTCCCCGGCCTGAAGGCTTTTCCCTGCCCCGGAGAAAGTCTCGACGAATTCATCCAGATTGCGAACCCGGATGACGGCCGCGTCGATCTCGGTGGCCGTGGTCAGCCAGCGGACCAGCGCGTTGTGGGGCGCCGTCCCTTGCGGCAAACGAGCCATGAACTCCCGGTCCTGTCTCATCCGTCCGACGCCCCGGGCGGTCTTCATGGCGATCGTGCCGAATCCCTTTTTGCGGGCGAAGCTCAGGAATTCGTTGATCTCAGGATCATGCCCGTAGGAATACATGATCTGGGCGTGCTCGTAGATCCCGTCCTCGACCACCGCGGTCAGGACTTCGGCGGCACTCTCGCCACCCGGCACCCTCGCGTTTCCCGCATAGCCGTGCTGGGACAGACAGAGGTGCTTGACCAGGCCTTCCTTCTTCAGCCTTTCGAAGGCCCGGACGAAACCGCGCTCGTTCTTGATCTCCCTCTTATTGTGGTATCCGTAATGGAATTGCATGTCGTCGAAATAGCCGAGACCGGTGCGCTTCAGGACGTCCTTGACGAAATCATAGTGCGACGGCTCGTCGATCCGGCCGGTTTCGTGATTCCCTCCGATCCTGTCCACGGTGACCTGGACGTAATGCGCGTCCCGGTTCTTGAGCACGGCCGCCGGGACTTCGCCCCGCGTCCACCGGTTGGCCTTGTGCCAGTAGTTGACGCCGCAAAGGATGGCGGCTTCCGCCGGGGCTGAAGCCAGGTCCCCGGACCCGATGATGACGCTGACTTCGCGCCGGCTGTAGCCGAGCGTCCGGCGGGGAAGGCGCCCCACCCGGGCCGCGGCTTCTTCGATCGAATCGACCTCTCCGAACAATGTTTTGCCGAAAAGCCTGGAGGCCAGCCCGGCCGCCACGGCCGCGGTCGACCGCCCCAGGAATTCCCTGCGCCCGATCGAGTGTCGTTCGGTCATTTTGCGGCACCTCCGCGGACAGATTACCCGACCGGGCTTAAGGTGTCAAAGAAAACCGGCCGGAGCAGTAGAAAAGGAAATCCTCGTATTCTCACAGCGGTGCCCGGTCTCCAGATGATGCCCTTTTGTCTGAGTTGATATCGCCCTGCCAGGCTTTGACGCGGGAGGCGGAGGATGAAATGCCCCAAGTGCCAAGCTGAGAAAAGGGACGTTTCGAAATTCTGCAGTAACGCGCCGCACCGCTGGCTGAGGGTGACCGGCTTGCCGATTCCCTGAAAATAAATTAATAAATCCAGGGGACGTCATCAGCGGCGTCTCCATATTATTCCCCTATTATGCTATTCCTTGTAGATTTCGCTGCGGCGGCCGATCTTGAAAATCTCGATGGTCTTGGCGGCGTCGTCGATCGAATAGACAATCCGGTAATCTCCCTGCCGGATCCTGTATCGTTCCTGGGCGGAAAGCTTCTGGCAGCCGTAGGGCCTCGGTTCGTCACTGAGCGAACGGATTCGCTCAACAATCCGGCGAAGGTT
>JAFGAV010000052.1 GCA_016933515.1 Candidatus Aminicenantota bacterium | reverse complement strand
TTTTCGATTCTCATCATCAAAGCATCCGTCGTCGTCCTGACCGCCCGGATTCTCGGCCACAGCCCGCGCATCGCCCTGATCACCGGCCTATCCCTGGCTCAAATCGGCGAGTTTTCCTTCGTGCTGGCGGGCGTCGGCCGGGCCAACGGCTTGCTCCCGGACGACGCTTTTCAGCTCTTTCTGGCGTCTTCGATCCTGACCATGCTGGCCACGCCGTTCATCATCCAGCTCTCTCCGGCGCTGGCCGAGAGGACAGAGCGGGTTTTGAGATGGAAGCCCCCCGTCCCGAAGGCCGGAAGGGAATCCGGGAAAAGGCGGAAGGATCACGTCATCGTCGCCGGATTCGGCCTCAACGGCCGGAATCTGGCCCACGTGCTCAAGGAAGCGGGCCTTCCCTACGTCATCCTCGAGCTCAATCCCGAGACCGTTTGCCGCGCGGCGAAAGAAGGCGAACCCATCATCTTCGGCGACGCTTCAAGCCGGACGATTCTCAAGGAGGCGGGCATAAATCGGGCGAAGGGAATGGTCATCGCCATTTCCGATCCGGCCATGACCCGCCGCGCCGTCCGTGCGGCGCGGGACATGAACAAGAACGCCTTTCTGATCGTCAGGACGCGCTACGCATCCGAAATCGACGGGCTCTTCCGTCTGGGGGCCACCGACGTCATCCCCGAGGAATTCGAAACCTCCATCGAAATCTTCACCCGCGTCTTGGAAAAACTCTTCATACCCAAGAACATCATCGACGCCCAGGTCAAAATCCTCAGGGGAGAATGCTACGGCATCCTGCGCGGCTCGTGCTCGGCCGTCCGGCCGTCGCTGGAAAAAATCGCCGATTTCATGGCCGCCGGGACGGCCGAGACGTTCTACGTCGCCGGAGGGACTTGGCCGGCCGGGAAAAAACTGAAAACCGTCAACCTGAGGAAAAAAACGGGCGCGACGATCATCGCCGTGGTCAGGGGCGACCGGTCTTTCACCAGCCCGGGAGCCAACTTCATGATCGAAGAAGGAGACACCCTTGTCCTGGTGGCCAACCACCGGGACATGAACAGAGCCTTCGGGTTCCTCACGACGGGCGAAACGGAATAGCCGGCGGCCGGCCGTTGAGGCCGTCCGCCGGTTGCATTGGCTGTGTTGACATGATAGATTAATTTTTTTGATTCAATAAGTTCCGCTTGATCTCATGACCAAGACAGCAGTCATCCTGGCCGCCGGCATGGGGACGCGCCTGCGCGCCGTGGTCGGGCTCAAGCCCAAGGGCCTCCTTCCCTGGGAGGGCGGGACGCTCATCGAGCGCTCTCTCGGTCTCCTGGCCGGAGCGGGCGTCGAGCGGGCGGTCATCGCCGTCGGCTTCGAAGCCGGGCAGTACCGCCGGGCCCTGGAGCGCGCTCCCCTGACCGTGGAATATGTCCTCAACGCCGATTACGCCCAGACCGGAAGCATGCACTCCCTCTTCCTGTGCCGGGACGCGGTCGACGGGGATTTTCTCCTCCTCGAATCCGACCTTCTCTATGAACGCCGCGCCCTCGAGGCGCTTCTCGGGGCCCCGGAAACCGACCTCGTGCTCCTCTCCGGCCCCACCGGCGCGGGAGACGAAGTTTTCGTCTACGGAGCGGACCATACGCTTAAGGCCGTGTCCAAGAAACCTCTCGACCTTCCTTTCCTCGGCGAGCTGGTGGGCATCTCCAAGGTCGGGCGGACGCTTTTCGGACACATGTGCCGCCGCTACGCCTCCATGACCGCCGATCCGAAATACGATTACGAACACTGCTTCGAGGACGTCAGCCCCCTTCATCCCATACGAACCGTCATGGTCGAGGACCTGGCCTGGGCGGAAATCGACGGCCCCGAGCACCTGGAAAGAGCCGAGCGCGTCGTCGGCCCGCGCCTGCGCTCGGAAGCGTAATCGCCATGGTCAAACGCAACATTCTTCTCAATCCCGGCCCGGCCACGACCACCGAAACCGTCAAGCAGGCCCTGGTCGTGCCCGACATCTGCCCCCGCGAGAAGGAATTCGGCGAGGTGGCCCTCGACGTCGGCCGCAAACTCGTCCGGGTCGTCCA
>JAFGAV010000009.1 GCA_016933515.1 Candidatus Aminicenantota bacterium | reverse complement strand
GGCTCCTTCCGTGAAGAACCGAAGTGCATAAGACGCTATTTTATGACCATTGTTTTCTGAAATTCAACTCGCCCATATCCGCTTCCAAACGGTTTGACATGCCGTCGAAACTGCCCTAGACTTTTTTCGTTCGCGGCGCCGAGTCGGGCTCCGCCTTCCGGGGAGGACGCATGAAAAAACGTTATCCGGTCCGCACGATTTCCGCCGCGGTTTTGACGGTTCTGTTCGTCGTTTTCGTCCTCGTCCGCGTCTTTCAAAAGAAACCTTCGGCCGCCGATCTCGTTCTGCTGAACGGCGACGTCTTCACCATGGACGAGGCGCGGCCCCGGGCCCGGGCCCTGGTGATCAGGGGAAATGTCATCGAAGCCGTCATGACGTCGGACGCCGACGCCATGGCCTTTGTGGGCCGAAAGACCGAGGTCGTAAACCTCGGGGGAGCGTTCGCCGTTCCCGGGATCATCGACGGGCACGTTCATTTCAACAATGCCGGCGCCTTGATCAACGACGCCAACCTCATGACCGTGGCCGACGAGGACGGGCTGAGGAGGGAAATTCAAAGGGTCGTCCCTCTCGTCGGTCCCGGAGAGTGGATCACCGAAGGGCTGTGGGGCGCCTACGAGAAATGGGCCCTCGGAGACGCGGGGGCCGGACAGGCGGCGTCGGCCGTTCCCTGGCGGCCTCACCGACGGATGATCGACGGCCTGACGCCCGACAATCCCTGTTTTCTGTGCCGTTATGATTACGCGGAGTGGTTGGCCAATACGGCCGCTCTTAGCGCCGCAGGGCTGGAAAAGGAGTTTTTAGAAGGAATGGAGACGGGAGCGGACGGGAAGCCGACGGGAATCATCTTCCGACCTTCGCCCGCCTTCGAACGCCTCTCCGCCGCCCGCAGGCCCAAATCCCGCGAGAGGCTCCTCGAGGAGAACCGAGCGGCTCTCAAAGCGCTCCGCGAGGCGGGCATCGTCGAAATCCATGATATCGCCGTTCCCGATCAGACCGAGCGTTTTCTCGAGCTCGAGAGGAACGGCGAGCTGACCTGCCGCGTCTGGCTGCGGCCGGATCTTTCGCGGGCCGCAGAGCTCAAGGAGGCCGGCTTCCGCATGGGCCTCCACCCCGGGACGAAGAAGGAAAGCCGCCGGCTGCGCTACGGCGCCCTGAAGGGGTACATCGACGGGATCATGGGCACGCACGGCGCCCTGTTCTTCGAACCCTACGCGGACAGGCCGGGACATTACGGCCACTGGCGGCGCCACACGTCCGACGACCCGGAGATGAAAGTCCGCAACATGGAGAAAATGTACGGATTCATCAAGACGGGTTTGGAGGCCGGTTTCGTGCCCAACGTCCACGCGATCGGCGACCGAGGCGTGGCCGAGATGCTCGACCTGTATGAACGGCTGAAAAACGAAGGCCATGACCTCAAGGGATTCCGAGTCATCCACGCCCAGGTCGTCCGGCCCAGGGATTTCCCGAGGTTCAGGGCACTGGGCGTCGTCGCCGAAGTCAATCCCTACCACCTTTCCGACGACATGCGCTGGATGGAGGAAAGGATCGGCCGCGAGCGCTGCCGCGGAGCTTACGCTTTCCGGTCCCTTCTCGAGAACGGCGCCACTCTCTGCTTCGGCTCGGATTGGCCGGGAACAAGCGCCGCTCTGTATCACATGCATCCCAAATACTTGATCTACGCGGCCGTCACCAGGCAGACCCTGACGGGAGCGCCCGAGGGAGGCTGGTTTCCCGAACAGCGGATTTCCGTTGAAGAAGCCCTTCGGGCTTACACCGTCAACAACGCCCTGGCCGCTTTCGAGGATAACATCCGGGGGTCGCTCGCTCCCGGAAAGCTGGCCGACATCACCGTTTTCGATCGGAATCTGCTCGAAATCGATCCCCGGGAAATTCTCGAGGCGGAGGTTCTCACCACCGTCGTGGACGGCCGGGTCGTGTTCCGAAAATAAAGTCCTTTTCGGCCCGAATCATCCTTTGGTCACTTTCACCCGGCCGGTGATGGCCAGGGTGATCCTGTAGAAGCCCCGCGTGTTTTCGACGAAGATCGTGGAGAGATGGGAGACCGTTCCCCGGGGATAAAACGTCGGTGTGTTGTTGGCCCGAAGGATGACTCCCGGCGGTCGGCGGAGCAAGACTCTTTCCCATGTTCCTTCGGCGGGATCGCGGCGTTCGATGACGTAACCCGTCCGGCCGTTCTCGGGGGGCAGGACCCGCCACCGGACCGCGACTCCTTGAAGAAGGGCCGTGAGGCGGGCTTCGTTCAATTGGGATGACACTTCCCAGGCCGCCCCCTGGAGCCGGAACGCGGGGAGGACATGGAGGAACGACAACGCTCCGACGGAAACGACGGCGGTCAGGATGAGGAGCGCGATCGCCGTTTCCAAAAGAGTGAATCCGGCGCGCGTTCCGGGAAGCGGTCTATTCGTTTTCATCCCGGCTCCAGGACTCCGGCTTGAAGGACGTAACGACGAGAACGGGCGCGGTCGTGCCGAGCGGGCCCGGAACGGAGGCCCCGTCCGCCCGGGCTCCCGGGTCATGGTCAACGGTCAGTCGTCCGCCGGCGAGGCTGATGCCGGACGCCTGCAGGCTTCCCAGAAGATGAATGTCTCTGTTTCGTCCGAGAACGGAGAATCCGGCCCCGGACGAGACGAGCTGAGCCTGAAGGACCAGGCGGGAGGGCGCCTCCTCTCCGATGAGAATTCCGCCGGCGAAGATGACGAGCTCCGTGTTCGACTCGCGGACGTAAGGCAAGCCGGGCCGCCATTCGACTCCCTGCCGGATGAGGTGGGAAGAAATCGTCGCCGGGCCGGTTGAGACGATCGTCAGCCGGACGCCGAAGAGGAGGCTGGGAACGTCCTCCCCGGACGAAAGCCTCGGCGTTCCCGAGTCGTCGAGCCGGCCTCCTCCCAGGGAAGCCACCTTGCCGTCGATGATGACGACGGGGCGGACGAGGGCATCGAAAGCCTCCCCGCCCGTCGGCCCGGAGAATTCGGTCGTCCCCCGGCGGGGGGAAAAGGAGAGCGTGTAGGCGGAGTCCCGGTTCCTGAAAAAAAGGATCTGGCGGTCTTCGTCGACGGCCAGGATGAGCTCTTCGAGGTCGCCCCGGACATAAACGCCGCCCAATCCGTCGTCGCTGCGGACGAGGTAGACGCCGTCGGGAACCGGATCCGGAGACGCCTCAAGGCCGAGCGCCTGTCTCAGCCTTGCCGCGGAGAGGTCCTGCGGTTTGAAAAGCCTGAGGTCGAGCGCGTGTTCGACGGCCGGGCCGTACCACTCCGGTATCAAGGGCGCGGGAGCTTCCAGGACCCGGCCGAGATGGCGAAGGCCGGGAGCGGGATTGACCGTCAATCCCGGCAAGGGCGGCCGACCGACCGGGGCGCCGTCGTCCGCGCCGGCATCGAGCAAGACGGGGAAAAACGAGAGCGGGACCGATCCGGCCGAGATGTCGAGCGAGGCCTCGAGACGGACGCTCCGGAAGGCGGGCCGGGCTTCGATGTTCCCCCGGGAGAGGATCGTGATCCCGCATTGCGCCCGGACAAACGGGCCGAGGTCCTGAATTCCTTTGATGACGGCATCCGAACGGCCGGACCAGGAATGAGCGCCCCATCCGCCCTCGAAGGCGGACGCCGCCTCCCGTCCCAAGGCCGTTTCGAGGATTGCGGAGGCATGAGCCGCGGGATTGCCGCGCCAATCCTCCAGACGCTCTTCGTCCAAGGGAAGGGGAAAGGGCCGCCCGGCCAGGAGCGAAGCCAGCGCTTCGTATTCTTGCTTGGCTCCGTTCTCCGCGAGGATTTCGAGGACCGACAAAGTCTTGACGGCGCGGCCGATTTCGAGGGAGGTCTGGGTCAGGAACACAAGCCCGAGGCCGAGCGAGGAGAAAATGACGAATAGGCACAGAACGGCGAGCGTCGCCGCGCCGCGCCTGGGCATCGGGAGGCGGTGTTCAGCGTGAGAACGACGGCGCCAGATTTTTCGGAAAAACAGTGATGTCATGGATTTCCCCCCGTGGAGTGGACCGGGACAGACGGACGGCGGCGATATTCCGGTCCCGATCGTAGGCCGATTCCCATCCGGCGACGAGCTCGAGAAGAGGCTGGCCGCTTCCCCCGTTTTCCCTTCGGCGGACGATTCCCGCCGAAGGATCCAGAAAGTATTCCACTCGGTAGAGAAGCAGGAGCCGGCTTTCCTCCTTTCGATAAAGCGCTCCGGCTTCGGGGGTCAGCAAGAGCTCGCCGCTCTTGAAGGAGACGATGCTGAAGATTTGCGCGTTATCGCCGTCATAAAGGACAAGCTCCCGGCCGGGCATGATCTCCTCCGCATCGGCGACGGCCACGCGGGTCTGGCCGGGTTGAATGTCCGCGGCCGGATGAAGCTCCCTCTCGGAGGCGACGATCGTCAGGCGGCCGACGCCGGCGGCCAGTCCTTCGACCAGGCCTTTGCCGATGGGAACGGCCAGGCTCCGGCCGGCCCGGTCGAGATCATCTTCGACTTTGTCCAGCGCGGTGAGCGCCGCCCGTCGCTCTTCGCTCCGATCCTTCATTCGTGAAAAAAAGACGCGGCCGAAGCCGAAAAATTCCAGGGCTCCCAGGACGACGGCCAGGGTGAGAGCCAGGGCGAGGAGGCTTTCGATCAGGGAAAATCCGAATCCGCGCCTCATTCAAAACTCCAGGCCGCGCGAGACAAGCAGGCGCGCTTCGACTCCCTGTCCGTCCGAAAGATCGGGCCGGACCCTGAGACGGACGCACTTCAGCGCCTCTCCCAGCGGCTCGACCGTCCAGGTCAGCCGGAAGGCCCGCCTCGTGGACCGTTCGGTCACGACCGTCTCATGGCCGCCCTCCTCGAGATCCGGGCCTTCGTAAGCCTGGGCGCGCAGAAGCGCCAGACGGTCGCGGACCAGGCCTGCCGCCGCGGTCAGCATGTCGGACCGTTTTTTCAGGTGGGCCGCCCGGAGCATGAGCCCGGCCGTGCCGGCGATGAGAAAGACGGCCACAGCCAGACTGATGAGCGTTTCGATCAGGCTGAATCCGCGGCCCCGTCGCGACACTGTTTTCTCCGGCAGGATTGAATGCCGTTTGCGTGCCAGGGAAGAGACTTGGATTTCCGAGGGAAAGGCGGCGGACCTTCGCCCTCAAGTCAACCGGCGTTGACGCCGCCGCCGCTCTGACGACGCCTCCGGTTGACGGACAGACACCGTCGCTCTTGCGGGATTTTCGGCAGACCGGCGGGAAAAGGAGTGAGCCCGAGGCTAAGCCGCCGGGCGGCTCAGCTTCCGGGGGTCGTAGATCGCGTCCGCCGTGCTCATAATCGTGATCATCGCTTCATGGGTCATTTGAAGCGCTCCTCGGGGACAATACTCGACGCACAGCGCGCAAAAACAACACTTGCCCAGATGGATCTGGGGATACTTTTTTCCGTCGAGCTCCACAAGTTCTATCGCTTGATTGGGACAGACCAGGGAACAGACGGGACATCCCGTGCATTTCTCCAGGTTCAGGAGCTGTCGGCCGCGGTATCGCGGCACGTGCGGCAAGGATTCCTGGGGAAATCGCAGAGTCATGGGTTTGGCGAACAGATTCTTTACGAGTGACAGCGGTCGGATGATGCTCATTTTATCTGTCCATGTCGGCCGGGCAGGGATCCAAGCTCCAATAGATGGCCGGAATGTCGGCGATCTGCACGCCCCGGCTCAGATAAGGGAACACGGCCAGAGCCAGGGAGAAACTCGGCCCCCGGATTTTCACCCGGTAGGGTTTGTCCGTTCCGTCGCTCACCATGTGAAAGCACAGCTCCCCGCGGGCGGCTTCGCAGCAGAAATACGTTTCGCCGGGAGGGACTTTTTTTGTCATCGGCCATTTGACCTTGAAATCGCCGGCCGGCATTTTTTGCAGGAGCTGCCTGATCAGGGATATGCTGGCGGCGATTTCCCCCCGCCGGACCATCGATCGAGAGTAGGCGTCCCCCTTTTCCATGGTCACGATTTCCAGATCAACGCAGGGATAGGCGTCGTAAGGCTCGTCTTTCCTCACGTCGCTTCCCATGCCCGTGGCCCGGAGCGTGGGGCCGGTCGCGCCGAGGGCGACGGCGTCTTCGGCGTTGATGACGCCGATGCCGTTCGTGCGGGTTGTGAAGGTGGTGTTGAAAAAAACAAAGTCGTCGTAAAGCTTTCCTTTGTCTTCCAGCGTGTCCAGCACCCTGGAGATTTCGCCGGCCATGTCGCCGGTGATGTCGTCCCGGACGCCGCCGGGCATGAAATAGCACGGATAAAGCCTTCCTCCGGTGATGACCTCGTTCAAGCGGATGATTTTCTCCCGGTCCCCCCAGGCGATCTTGGCCCCGCTCTCCAGTCCCAGGGCGCTCGACATGATCCCGATCCACGTCAGATGACTGAGGATCCTTCCCAGCTCGGCCATGATCGCCCGGATGTATTTGGCTCTTTCCGGCGCCTCGACGCCGGAGGAGATCTCGGCCGCATGAACATAAGCCATCTCGTTGGAAAACGGGTCGAGAATGCACACCCGGTCCGAGAGCATTGTGTTTTGCACGTGGGTCCGATATTCCATCAATTTCTCGAACCCGCGGTGAAGGTAGCCGGGATAGGCCTTCAGATCGACGACGTTTTCGCCGGCGCACGTGATCATGGCGTTGAAATGCCCCGAGGCCGGGTGCTGGGGGCCGAACGGCATGACGAAGGTGATCTCTTTTTCTTCCGGGTTATTCATCGGCCTCATACCGTTTCTTGACGTAGGCACGGGTGTCGAAATCCTTTCTGAAGGGCGGGATCTCTTTCCAATCCTCCAGGAAGAGGGGCGAAAGGTCGGGATTGCCCTCGAAGCGGATGCCGAAAAGCTCGTGCGCTTCCCGCTCATGGATCTGGGCCCCCGGCCACAAATCGACGACCGAATCGATCGCCGGAGATTCCCTGGGGATCCTCACTTTCTGCGTCGCCCGCTCTTTGCGCGCGTGGGACCAGAGATGATAGACGACTTCGAACTCGCCCTCGCTCATGTAATCGACGACGCTGACGTCGGACAGGTGTTCGAATCCCAGGGTTTTGAGGAGCGACAGGGCTTCATGGAACGCGTCTTTTTCGGCCTTGAAAAGGATGCTCCTCTCTCCCAAGATGAGGTCGGAGACGGATTCTCCGAAACGAGAGGCGAGCGCAGCGGCGATGTCTTCCGGCACGTCAATGCCCCTTAAATCCCTTTTTGATGGCGTTCATCGCCATGACGATGGCGTGGCCGATGTTCTCGGGTTTCGGAGGGCAGCCCAGAACCCACAAGTCCACAGGGATGTATTTGTCGATGCGCTTGACCGTGGAGTAGGAATCCCAGTACATCCCGCCCGTCATGGGGCAGCTTCCCAGGGCCATGACATACTTGGGCGACGGCATCTGGTCATAGATCCTCTTGATGCGGTTGACGGCCTTCTCGGTGACGTAGCCGGCGATGATGAAGACATCGGCGTGCCGGGGCGTCGACACGGCCAAAATGCCGAACCGCTCCATGTCGTATCCGGATCCGACCCAGGGAAGAAGCTCCAGGAATCCGCAGGCGGTGAAATAATTGATGACCCACAGCGAATTGGCCGATGCGTCGGCTTTGGACTTGATCGCCTGCGGCAACACTTTGCTCACTAAATCCTCCGTCTTTTCATCGGCCCGGCATTCCGGGCCCGCGCCCGGCCGAAAGCAACTCTCCCGTTCGGGTCCGGCGCGTTCCTTTCTCTGAGTTCAGGAAGTCTATCAATCTCTCCGCCTCCCGTCAACGGGAAAATGAGATCCCCGGCTTTCCGCCTCGGTTCTCAGGGACGCCGTTCCTTTTCTTCGTCCGGGACCCAGATCGGCAGCTTGAACGCCTCGGGTTTGGATTTCAAAACCTCCCTGAGCCATTCGACGGGATACCCGACCGCTTCGGGACGTCCCTTCCCGTCCTTGACATAGCCGTCGTTGTATTTCGTCAGAAGGGCGTGGCCGAGATCGATCCACCGTTTGACGACCCGTTCCCCCTGGCTGACCGAGTGATTTGTCAGGTACTGGACCATGAGCTTCGGATCGGTCGCCCGGAGTTCGAGCGCCGTCTTCTCGATGACGGGCTGAAGAGCGAGGCATTGGCCTTCCAGGTCGGACTGAACATCCTGGATGTCCTTGATCATGTAGGCGTATTTCAGGTTGGCATAGTTGGCCACGAAATTGAAAACCCACCAGGCCGAGTCCCAGGAAAAGCGCTGAAGATCGCCCACCGCGAACGACGGGGGCACATCCTCGATGCAGCAGTAGAGCGGGACATAGCAGGTCGTGTATGTGTCGTCCACGCCGTACCAGGTGACGCCGCCGACGGCGTCGGGAAGCCAATCGCGGGACTGGGAAATGAAGGAGAAGCCCGTCTGCTGGGTGGAGATCGGACGCTCCCAGCTGTACCGAACACCGTCGACTTCCCAGGTGAGATCCCGGCAGCGAACGGGACACCCGAAGGGGCCGGCGTCGAGCCCTTTGGTCATATCGAACGGCGTTCCCTCATAATGATCGCGCATGATGCCCATGACGTCCTTCAGAGACAGCTTTCGGTCGGGTTTGATCCAGAGAGGATAAGGCGCGGCGTCCCGGACGCCGCGCTGGAAATCCGGCGACAGGTTCCGCGACGGCGCGCTCCGGCGAAACATGCTCCAGACGCGGGAGGCGCAGGTTCTGAGCGAGGACGGCTCGGGGGGGCCGTACGCGTATCGGAAGCTGAAGGGCCGGCCGGACGTCCTGTCGTAGTAGCCTTTTTCTTCGGCGAAGGAAATGACGTTCGGCGAATAGAGACAGTTCTCCGGATCGTCGAGGGGGAATGCGCCGATGCGGGACATGTTGGCATGGGCGCAGACATAACCGTCCGGGATCCGGAGCGCCACCCAGTGAGCGCCCTTCCCTCCCGGGCCCGGACCGATCATCTCCATAATCCAGGCTTCCTTGGGGTCGGCGATCGAAAACGTCTCTCCCGTGCTGGCGTAGCCGTGCTCGTCGACAAGCCGGGACATGACCTGAATGGCTTCCCTGGCCGTCTTGGCCCTCTGCAGCGCCAGGTTCATCAGCAGGAAATAATGAAGGAGTCCGTCCGGGTTTCTCAATTCACGGCGCCCCCCGAAGGTCGTTTCGCCGATGGCCAGCTGGTGTTCGTTCATCAGCCCGACGACGGCATAGGTGTGGGGGACCTGACGGATTTTGCCCCGGACCGTGCCGTCCCGTCCCATGATGGGGATGGTCGCGCCGGGCTCATGGTCCCCGGCGGGAACGCGTTCGAGATGGGGCACGAATTCCCCGTCGCAAGTATAAGTGATCATGACCGAACCGTCTTGGGAGGCCCCTTTGGTCACCAAAAAACTTGAGCAGTCGTCCTGAGCCTCCAGGGGGATTGCCCACCATGCCAAGGACAGGAAAAGAATCGGGACCAGAAATGACCTGTTCATGAAAAGATCCTCCTTCTTAAGAACGAAGCGCTTATTTGCTGTGTTGTTCGAAAATGATGCCGTTATCGCGCCATTCGTGACTTTCGGCCCGCCAGCCGTGCCAGATGCGGCCGTCCTCGGTCAAACCGACGACGTGGATCAGACCCCGCCCGTCGACGGCGCCCGAGATCCGGCTAAGAGCCGGGGCCTTAAGAGCGATTCCGTTGTTGTACCAGGTCCCGATTTCATCGCGGTAGATGTGGACCACTCCGCCGCCGCCCGCGAGCCCGACGACCTGCATCAGGCCGCCGGCGTCCCTGAATCCCGACAGGCTCCGGAGCTCGGCGCCGCCGATGGGATCGCGGAAGCCGCGCATGAATTTTTGCGGTTCCAGGAGCCATTTTCCGCTGGTGATGTGGCGTTCCGCGCCGCGGAACTCGCCGCCGGGGATCTGGAACAGGAAGAAAAGATAGCGGTCGTCCCGGGTGACGGCGTACGAGGCGGCCCGGAGCTCGGCGGGATATTCGTCCTTGGCCCAGAAGAATTCACCCTCCCCGCTGCGTGCCGTGAGCGAGAGTTCGTATCCGGCCGGACGCGTTCCCCCGGCGAGACCGATGAGGACGACGCTCTCCGATTCCGGGTGAGGGACGAGGCACGGCTCGTCCAGTCTTTCGGCGAGAAGCTCAATCTCGGAGGCGCGCCATTGGGAGTCGGCGCCGCGCAGGAGATAGAGGCACCAACCTCCTCCTTTGGCGTCCAGGACGACGGCATGGAGGCGTCCGGACTTGTCGCTCGCGGCGGCCAGGCGAAGATTTCCGAGGGCGGCCTTCGCTCCGGATCCCTGAGCAGGCCATTCATACACCGTTCCGTTCGACACCCAGGATCCGTCGGGCGCTTGATAGGCGTGCCAGAGCCCCAGCGCGGCTCCCGTTTGCCCGGTCCCCCGGACGCCGAGGGACGTGCGCGCCGCCGACCGGCGCAGGGCCAGGATTTGAAGAAGACGGTCGTCGTGCTTGGTCACGATTTGGACGTCCAGAAACTCCCCGCCGGCGGGGGCGGCGATCCTTTGCCTGATGAGGTCCTGAGGCGTGCGCTGAACCCAGCCGAAGAGCCAGCCGGCGCCGAAGAAAAGCAGACTCATAGCGGCCATTCCAAATTTTTTCATGTGCGTTTCCTCCCTCGCTATTCTACTTCTTGCGGCCCGGAAGTCAAAAGCGATGGGGGGCACCGCGCCAGTATTGACGACTCCAGGGGAGAAGAGCTTTATCATCAGCCGTCTCTTCGGTCGGCGAAAAAAAACGATAAATAAAATAAAAATTGTCTTGACAACCAAGGCAAAAGCTCCTATATTAATACAGCCTCTTAGACCCCTTCCCGGCCGCGAGGCCGGAAATCAAGGCAGGCTCTGAAGAGCGCAGTTTCTTTCTCGTGACAGAAAGAATTCGGTTCTTTGAAACAAAAGCGGAGCGACATTGATCGATCCAATAAGCCTAGTTAACTCTCGAAAAGAACTCTTCGGAGTTCTTTATAACTGGAGAGTTTGATCCTGGCTCAGAGTAAACGCTGGCGGCGTGCCTAACACATGCAAGTCGAACGCGTTCCGGGGGGCAACTCCCGGGATGAGTGGCGAACGGGTGAGTAACACGTGGGTCATCTCCCCCCGAGTGGGGAATAAGCTCGCGAAAGTGAGTCTAATACCTCATGACATTCCGGGACATAAGTTCCGGAATCAAAGCCGAAAGGCGCTTGGGGATGAGCCTGCGTCCTATTAGCTAGTTGGTAGGGTAACGGCCTACCAAGGTGATGATGGGTAGCCGGCCTGAGAGGGTGTCCGGCCACACTGGGACTGCGACACGGCCCAGACTCCTACGGGAGGCAGCAGTGGGGAATATTGCGCAATGGGCGAAAGCCTGACGCAGCGACGCCGCGTGGAGGAT
>JAFGAV010000051.1 GCA_016933515.1 Candidatus Aminicenantota bacterium | reverse complement strand
GGACGCCGACGTCGTCGGGGATTTCCTGAGGCGCTCGCCCCGCTCTCCCCTGGTGGACCGCCTGCCCGTCGTCGTCTGGTCCCGGTTGTACTTCGACCTGGAGCCCTACCTGATCGAGCGGAGCGCGGACGGCGCGTCCCTGATGGCCTTTTATCATCCGACGACCATCGGCAGCGAGGTGCGCCGGGCTTTCCTGTCCGGCGAGGACAAGACGGCGCGGCACAGGCTACTGGCCGAATATTTCCGCAACCAGGCCCTGATTCAAGAAAAAGACGGGCAGAAAGTCCCCAATCTCCGCAAGCTCTCGGAGCTGCCCTATCAACAGACCGAGGGAGAATTGTGGGACGCGATCTACGAGACGCTGACCGATTTCGAATTCCTCGAGGCCAAATGCACCTATTCGTCGGTGACGCGGGTCGGGCAGCGGGAGGAGGCCCGCAACGTCTACGGCGGGGTTTACGACCTCATGGAGGACTACCGGAACGCCCTGGACAAGTTTCCCCGTGAGTAGGATCGCCGGTAAGCACGACGTCCTCGAGATTCTCCGGATATATGCCTAGGGGGAACGGGGAAAAGGAAGAATCCATGTCAGAATCCAAATGGCCGGATTGGAGCCATCTTCCGGGCCCGGTGAAACGGGTCCTCAGCCAGGCGCAGACTCTCGCCGACAACTTCAAACACCCGCGGGTCACCGCGGCCCATATCATGTGCGCGCTGACCCACATTTCTCCCCATGAGGTGCTGCGGGTCGTCCTCGCCTCGACCGTGGCGGACGTCAATCTCACCATCCATCATCTCCTGTCCGATGAGAACCTGGCCGGCATGGATAAGGTGCTTCAAAACGCCCGGGGCTTGTCCCCGGGCGGCTCCATCGAGTTGGGCCATTTGATCAAGGCGGCCGCGCGGGCCTGCGGCTTCCCGATGAGGCCCGCCGGGTCGAAGACGACGCCCTGACCATTAGAAGGTGAAGGAACCGGTAATTCGGAGGACGGTATGGCCGAAGAGAAATTCTCTGAATCCGATCTGCCAACCTCAATCTTTGCCGGCGATTTCTCTCCGGATGGGGAAATCCTGATCACGGCAAGCCTGGGTGGAACCCTGGCCGAATGGCATGCGGACACGGGAGAAAGACGCCGTATCTTGCTCGATCCCAAGGGAATTGAAGACGAGAACCCTCAGCTCTTCATCGTCGAAGAGGGGAAAAAAGTCGAAGCCCCCTTCCATCTCCGCCGGCTGAGCGAGTCGCAGCGCGGGTCGTCACTTCTCTCTGTGCGCTTCTCCCCGGACGGAAAATATTTCGGCGTAGGCGCGGCCAACGGCGAGGTCGTCGTCTGGAACGCCCAAAGCCGGGGGGAGTTATTCAACTGGAGCGCCCACAAAACCGATGTCGTCGCCCTGGACATCTCGGCGGACAGGAAGTGGCTGGCCACGGGTGCCTTGGAAGACGGCGGCACGACCTTTCGCGTATGGAGGCTCCAGGAATACCCGTTCGACGTCAAGGAAGTCATCTCGGACTGCCGGCATGTCTGCGGAGTTTGGGCCGTCTGCTTCTCCCCCGACGGCCGGACGGTCGCGGCCGGCGGCTGGACCATGTCCGGCTACACGGCCCCTCAGCTTTACGACGTCGAGTCCGGGAAACATCTCGATTGGCTTTATTGGGACATGACCCGGGCCATGCGCTTCTCTCCTGACGGCCGGCATATCCTCACCGGGGATGAATTCGGCAGCGTCAAGCTCTGGAAAATCGGCGAACATGAACCCGTTTTCGAACTGAAGGCCCACAAAGACATCGCCTGTCCGGTGGGCTTCTCCCCCGACGGAAAGCGGTTTTATTCGGCTTGCGCCGGAGAGGGGATCAAGGTCTGGGAAACGGAAACGGAGCGATTGCTCGGGGAGTCCGCTATCGACGGCCGGATCCTGGCCTGCCGCTTCGCGGACGAGGGAAGGACTCTGGTTGCGGCTTCGGCCGCCCAAAACGCCGATCATCCGAACATTCACAAGCTGACCGGCCTCCCCTATCGATACGCTGAGGGCTGATCAGATAAATGCGACGGTATCAGATTCCAGCCCGCGACACGAGTGAAGCCGGAAGGAACAGGATCCTCCGTCTCGACGAAACCCGCCGGCCGGAAAGCTGCCGACAGGCAGATATCACAAACCCCGGCCACTCAGCCCGGAGCCCTTTTCCAGGATGACATGCTCGGGCTTTTCCGAAGACACGATGATCAACGGCCGTTTTTTCTTCCGGGCGTAAGCGACGATCTCGGCCGTGCCGCCCCGGCCCCGTGAGGGCCGACCATCCCATACGGCGATCAAGACGTCCGAGCGGTCGACGACATGGCGGCCGACATCCTCATAAGCCCGTTTGCGCTCTTCCTCCGCCCGCGCGTCGTCCGGAGCCGCCGCCGGCAGCGGCTCCGTTCTCAAAGCATAGACGTGCCGGGCTTTCCGGCAGAGCGCTTCGAATTCCTCGATCGATGCCCGGGTGCCGAAGTCGCGAACATAGTCCTCCCTGGCCAGCGGCAGCGCCACCTCGATTTCGGTCCCGGGGCGCTTGAGAGCCTCCTTGGCGACCAGCCGGTCGGCGCCCTCGGCCAGCGGAGTCAGGACGGTAAAGGCCAGCACAGCGGTCCGGCGCTCGGGCGCGAGCGGCCGGTCGAAGAGCTCCCCGATTCGCGATTCCAGGATGCTCCGGATGCTTCGCGCGGTCCGCTCCGGCGCCGCCAAAACCCGGTGTCCCGTGACGCCGAGTCGGATCCTGAAGGGAATGCTGCCGGGAGTCAACCTGGTGCCGGCCTATTTCCGGATTTTTTCGACGGCGTATCCAGCCCGGGCCAGGATCCGCGGAATGCCCTTGACCAGGTTGCGGTCGATGGTCTTGGTGTTCTCGTCCAATTGGGCCCAATCCACCAGGTACTCGTTTCGCTTGGGGTCCTCGGCGGTCGGCTTCCCCGGCTTGAAGCCGGCGGCGATCTTGGCGGCCCGCCAGAGATCGTGCTCGAGCTCCGCCAGCTTTTCCAGGTCGTCGCCGGGAAAGTCCAGCGCGGGCTGGTTGCTCCGCGCCGGGATCATGATGTAGCCGGCGGCGGCCAGCTTGTGCGGCACGGTGCGCACGTTGACACGGTTGGCTTCCTTGGCCCATTCGGGAAGCTCCCCATAGGGAACGAGCAACGGGCTGGTCTTATTCTCCGCGCTCTTTCCCGGGCCGTAGGAGAAGCCCTCGGCTTTTTTCGTTTCACAGTAGATCTCGTGGGCCGCGGCGCTCAGCCTTTCGAGGGTTTCCGGGGTGAGGACGATCTGTTGCACCAGGGCCAGGAACTCGAGGCCGTTCACGTGGAGGTCAAGCTGAGATTCCGAGGGAAGCGAGGAGCGCTCGAACGCGCTCTTGCCCGCAAGCCGACTCATGGCCATGATGGATTCCATCGAGCGCGCCCCGTGTCTATACCTGCCGACGTTCAGGAAGGCGTTCAAAACGCCGGGATCGATGTTCAAGATATCCCTTCCGTCGCGCTTGACGGCAATCTGCCCGGCCTGGCGCAGCAGGAGCGAGCGGAGCAGGATGGCCCGCCGCAAGACGTAATGGGGATCCCCGCCGGGATCGCCCCGGGCGGGATCGGGACCCATGACGTTGACGAACCCCTTGAGGCGGGAAACGAAATCGGGTCCCTTCACCTTGCGGAATTCCTCCGGCGTCAGGTGGCCGCCGAACGCCTCCAGCTTCTCGCTGGTGCCGCCGGCGAACACGAATATCGCCGGCCCCACGGGATGGGCGATCTGCCCATCGAGGAACGCGCCGTCCTGCATCGGCATCAGGAAATGGCGCAGCCAGCCAAGGCTTTGCCCCTCGAGGGTGGCGTCAAACTCATCGAAGAAAACGAGCGGGATCTTCCCGGAAAGACCGGTGTCGCGGACCTGGTGGAGGGCGTGATGCAGGCCCTCTACGCCGGTGAACTGGGAGACGTTGAACTCGAGCTTCTTGATGAGACCGGGAAAAAGAGAGCGCGCGACCTCGTTGATGCCGAAGGATTTTCCCGACCCGGGAGCGCCGAAAACCGCGATCGACAGCGGCTTGCTCTGGCGGCCCTGGGAGCAGTACTGGCCGATCAGGGAGCAGATCCCCCGGAAGCTCTCGATCTCCCGGCGGTCGGCGGTCAGCAAGGCCCCGAATTTCCCCATGGGCACGTCGCGCAGAACGGCCTCGGGACCCTCGATGACGATCCGCCGGGCGATTGAGCCCAGACCCCCCGCGTGCTGATCCTGGAGAATGGTCCAGAAACCCGCGCCGCGCGCCGTCTCCGGGGAGTCCTCGCCCTGCCGCAGGTGCTGGACGGGATCCTGGACAGCGGCCTGGGAGCAGGGACGCTTGTCCTCGGCCAGAGCGGCGACGACCGTGTCCATGGGGAAGGCCAGGCGCAGCCCGGGGCTTCTTGAACCGCGCTCTCCGTATCCCTCCTGGTGCAGCCGGCGCATGGCGAATATTCCCGACTGCACGCCCCGCTCGATATCCGGTTCGCCGGGGGCGAGCAACAACCGGCGGACGACTGCCGCGGCCAGGCTGGAATTGTAGCCGATCATGCCCCCGGGATGGTTCCGACTCCACGTCCCCTCGATACCCATGGGATCGAAGAAAAGGGTGCCCCGGCGTCCCCGGAGAAGGAAAGCGCCCGACGTATCCAACGAGCAGATCACCGCAGCGCAGTCGGACAAGGCATTCACCCGGGGGTTGTGGACGAGCTCCCATGCCAGGTCCTGGGCGGTCCGCTCCCAGGAAAGCTCGCGGCTGATCTGGACCTCGGTACGGCGGAGGTCTTCGGTTGTCATGATCACGATCACCCTGTCGGCGCACTCGGCGCGCAGGCTGTCCCAGAGCCCGCCGGCCGCCACGGGCCGTGACATTTTCAGCACGATCCAGGGCCTCGTCCCGTTCCTCTTGATCAGGCCGGACCAGAGCTCCGGCCGGTCGCGGAAGCCGAGGCCGGCGTCGTCCAGGACGATCAGATCGGGTTCCCCCGCCGCCTTGACCTGCGGCTCGATGAATCCGGCCCAGCCGTCCTCGCTGCGATCGAGGCCGATGAATTCGGCGACCCGCCAGGCCGGAGGTTCGGGACCTCCCTTTTCGCTGTAATTGAAAAGCGACCATTGGGCATAGGAGTGGTGGAAGCGGCCGTCCGGAGGACAGACGGGCCGTCCGGGTTTGGAAATCTTAGAGATTGTAAAATCGCCCTGATCCTTGTTCTTTAGATCCCGGGCCAGGGCCTCGATAAGGTCCCCCAAGAGAGCCGCGCCGCCGCGCTGCCAGCAGGCCCGCGTGCGGTCGTCGGGGTTCCAGGATTGCCCGGCGCCGTCGGCGCGCCGGATCCGGGCGATGTTCCAATCGATGGTGAAGTCGCCGGTCACCAAAACGGACTTGCGGTTTGTCGTCATGGCGTTCTCCAGGGGCGCGAAAGATGAAGTTCTCCGGCTTCGTATGCCGCCCCTGTATTTATCAACGAACCGCCGCGGTGTCAAGGTCTCCCGTACGCTCCTTTTTTTTCCAAGACTCGATAGGGAGCATGGAGCCGTCCCCTTCCGCCTATCCAACGATCACGGGCTTGGGTATACTCCCGCTCCCCCAGGGGCTTCCTGAT
>JAFGAV010000050.1 GCA_016933515.1 Candidatus Aminicenantota bacterium | reverse complement strand
CGCCGGACCTCCTCCAGAAAATGGCTGATGTAGACGATGCTCACCCCCTCGGCCGAAAGGCGGCCGATGACCTGAAACAGCCCCTCCGTGTCCTCTCTCGACAAACTGCTCGTCGGCTCGTCCATGATCAGCACCCGGGCCTTTTCCGCAAGCGCCCGGGCGATCTCGACGATCTGGCGCAACCCGAGGCGCAGGCGGCCGACGGTCGCTTCGGGCGAAATTTCGGGGTGACGGATCAGGTCCAGCGCGTCGCGGACGCGGCGCCTCATCTCGGACTTGCGGAGGAATCCCAGGACATGCGATTCGCGGCCGAGCATGATGTTTTCCTCGACGGTCAAATGGGGAGCCAGATTGAGCTCCTGGTAGATCATGCCCACCCCTCTCCGGCGGCCGTCGAGGGGGGATGAGGGAGCATAGGGTCGGCCGTCGAGGACCATCCGGCCGGCGTCCGGCCGGAGCGCTCCGCTGAGGATCTTCATCAGAGTGCTTTTTCCGGCGCCGTTTTCACCGACGAGCGCCCGCACCTCTCCCGGCCCGACCTCCAAATCCGCCTCCTGCAGGGCGCGCGTCGGCCCGAAGCTCTTGGAGATGCCTTGCATCAGCAGGACGGGAGACGGGTCGGCGGTCGAAACGCCGCGGGGCTCAGTCATGGGCCAAGACGGAGAAATCGGGATTGACCAGGGCTTTGACCGTCGGTTCCTCCAAGTTTTCCCTGGTCACGAGATACACGCCCGTGTCGATCCGCGTTTCGACCGTCCGGCCCCTCAAACGGCGGACGACCTGGGTGACGCCCAGGTATCCCATTTTGACCGGGTCCTGATGGACCAGGCCGTGGATGTGCCCCTCTTTCAATCCCTGGAGGAGCTTGGGGCTGCTGTCGAAGCCTACGAATCGGACTTTTCCGGCCAGGCCGTATTCCTGGAGCGCCCGCAGTCCGCCGAAGGTCGAGGATTCGTTCGGACAGAAAATGCCGTCCACATCCGGAAAACGGGACAGAAGATTTTCCAGAAGCTGATAGGCGGTTTCGGTCGTCGAGCCGGCGTACTGGTCCTGGACGAGGATCCGGAGGTCGGGGGAATCGCTGAGGACGGTTTCCAGGAATCCGCGCTCTCGCTCCATGGTGCTGGCCGATCCTTCCTGGCAGCGGACCAGGAAAATGTCTCCGCCCAAGGGAAGGAGCTCCGCCATCCGCCGCGCGGCCAGCACCCCGCCCCGGTGATTGTCCGTGGCCACGTAACTGACATGATCCCGGCCCTGGAGGCCGGAGTCGATGATCACCACGGGGATGCCGGCCGTCACGGCGTCTTTCACCGGACGGCACAGAGCCCGGTCGTCGAGAGGAGCCAAAACGATGCCGTCCACGCCGCGGCTGATGAAATCTTCGACCACCGTGATCTGCTGCGCACGATCGTCTTCTTTCTGGGGGCCCTTCCACAAGATGTCGACGCCCAGCTCGCGGCCGGCCCGGACCGCGCCGGCATGGATCGACTTCCAGAACTCATGGGTCATCCCCTTGGGAATGACGGCGATCTCCAGCCTGCCGTCACTCCCGGAACGGGTCTCGCCGTCGGGCCGGCAGGCGCCCGCGATCAGAAGGGATCCGAGGAGAATCAGGGAGAAGGCGGCGCGCGTGCGGCTCATGGACCATCCGGCCATTACTTTTTTTTCAAAATGGGCATGCCCGTCTTGGCCGTTTCCTGGACGGTGTAGCCCTCGGGCAGGCTTTCCAGCGCGTCCGGACGGACATCCTTGGCGAAAAAGAAAATCTTCTGCTTCCGGCCGCCCCTCAGCGTGACTTCCCGGGAATGCAGAAAGTAGGTCATTCCTTTGGAATTGGTGTGCGCATACGGCATGAGTGTCGCCTCCTCAATGGGAAACGGACGCCGCTTCGTCCCGCGTCAGGATCGTCCCCGCTCCAGTATTATAAGAATCGATGAAGGCTGTCAAGCCGACGACGGGAGAGCGGAGGCGATCAATGGATGAATCCCACGGGAGGGGGCGCTTCGGAAGGCGTGATGGGACCGAAATTTTCCTCGTAACGCCCGACGTTTCCCTCCAAGGCCCCTAGGAACCGCTTGACGTGGGCCGGGCTGAGGATGAGCCTGGCGACGAGCTTCCCCATGGGGCCGTCCGGAAACAGAAAGGCGAAATCGAAGATGAATTCCTCCCTCGAATGGCGGATGGCCGCCAGGTTGGAGTACTGTCCGAGGGCGACGCCCTCGTCGACTTTGATCTCGATTTTTTTTTCTTCCATTTCCGCTCCTTAGCCCTGTGATTTCTGCATTTTATCACGACACCTGATATTTATAAAAAAATTTCCTCCCCCTCTTTACAAAAGCTTTCATTTCCTTATAATAGAGATGGCTTTCTTTCGCGGGCTGGAGAAAGCCCCCACCTTTTGGTTCCCATCATCAACCCCCCTTTTGCTGACAACAGCCCGCACCCCCCCCAAGGGGGGCGGTCGTAGTCTCAGGAAAACAAGAACGTTCTCCCTGCGTTCAGGCCGGCCTCTCTTCCAAGGGCGTCATCTCACGGAAGACGGAAAAGCGTCGACAGGGCAAGAAAGGGCGGGAGAGCGTCTAGCGGATGTGTTCGAGACTTCCCGGCTCACCGACGACATGGCCTTGAGCCATGTCCACTTCGAGCTCGCCTAACAGTTCAAGGGAATACTCCTCGTTCACGCCCTCGGCGATGACACGGAAGTCGAGGCTGTGAGCCAGCTGAACCATAGCCCGCACAAGCTGCTGATGAACGCGCCGCTGAGGCAAGTCGAGGATCAGGCTGTTGTCGATCTTGAGAAAATCCAGATCGAGCAGCTTGAGCTGCTGCAGCGAGGTCAGGCCGGCGCCGAAATTGTCGAGGGCGCACCGGCAGCCCATCCGCTTGAGAAAAGAAAAGAAGTGATGCGCCTGCGGAAATTGGGAGACGGTCGAACGCTCGCTGATTTCCACGACAAGCCGCGAGGGGTCGAGAGTTTTCAGCCCCGTTTCCAGGATGCCGGCCAGCTCCCCGTCGGCGAGCGCCTTGGAGGAAACGTTGAAGGAGACGAGCGTCTCCGACCCGGCGCGTTTCAGGCGCTCGAGAAGCTGGAGCGCCTGACGCGCCACCCAGCGATCGATCTCCTGGATCAGGTCGAGGTTGAGAAATGTCTCCAGGAAAGACTCGGCCGACACGACCTCCCCGTCGTCCGCCGCCCATCTCAACAACAGTTCGTGCTGAACGATGTCTCGGCGGCGCAGATCGAGAATCGGCTGGGCGCGGAGGAGAAACCGTCCTTCCTCGATGCCCTCCCGAACCATCCGGCTCCAGGCGGCCCGGGAAGACTGCGTCTTGAGCTGTTCCTCCTCGTGCGTCTCGCGGCCGAAGCGATCTCGGCCCTCCTCCTTGGCCCGGTACATGGCGAGGTCGGCATGGGTCAACAGCTTGTCCGCCGTTACCCCATGTTCCGGATAAAGCGCGATGCCGATGCTGGCCGTCAGGCGGATGGTCCGGTCCTCGAGTTCGAATTTTCCGTCGCGGACCGTTTTCAGAATCCGGGCCGCAGCCGCTTCCGCCATGCCCAAATCGGCGTGAGGCATGAAAATGGCGAATTCATCACCCCCCAGGCGGGACAGGAGGTCCGACTGGCGGACCTGCTCCTGAAGAAGCCGCGCGACGCTCATCAGCAGCTCGTCCCCGGCCTTATGACCGTAGCTGTCGTTGATGGTCTTGAAATGGTCGAGATCCAGCCACAACAGCGCCGCCCGAAGGTCATACCGGCTGGCCTGGCTGATCTGCATTTCGAGCTCCTCGTGGAAACGACGCCGGTTGAAAAGGCCGGTCAGGGAGTCACGATTGGCCAAAACGCGAAGCTGGGCTTCCAGGTTTTTGCGTTCGGTGATGTCGGTCAGTGTGCCCTCGTAATAGAGAAGGTCTCCCTCCGGGTCGCGGACGACCCGGGCGTTTTCCAAGGCCTGGATCACCGTCCCGTCCTTGCGCCGGAAGGTGGATTCGAAGTTGCGGATCTCCCCCTCCCGGTTCAGGCGCTCGGCCCAAAGCTCCCGCTGGCGGGGATCGACGTAAGCGTCGACGGACAGCGTGGCTTTCAGCTCCGCCTCGGAATCGTAGCCCAGCATGCGCACCAGGGCCATGTTGGCGGCCAAAATCCGGCCGTCGGGAGCCGTTTGATAGACGCCCTCGATCATGTTCTCGAACAGCCCGCGATAGTTCTCCTCGCTGCGCCGGAGAGCCGCGGCGGCTCGCTTCGCCGCCGTCACATCCCGGGCCACGAGCAGAGCGCGGTCTCCGGCCATGGGGCGAAGAGCCGCGGCGAACTCGGCCGGCCGGCGCTCCTTGCCGACGGGGAGCGTGTATTCGGCCTCGACAGGCTTTCGGGTTTCCAGGGTGCGGCGGACATAGCCTAGGAACCGGTCGGCCTGATCGGGAGGAAAAACGTCATGCAGGGTCTTGCCGGCAAGGTCCTCGGCGGGAAGATAGAGGAGATCGGGGTTGGTGGGCGCAACCTGAAGGAAGCGGCCCTCGCGGTTGACGACGATGATGACGTCGTTCATGGCCTCGAACAGGGCCCGCAGCTCGCTCTCCGAGGCTTCGAGACTGGCCTTGACTTTCTGGCTTTCGACGGCCGCTCCCAGGATGTTGGCCGCGGCCTTCAGGAAATCGACCTCGGCCGGATCCCAGATCCGTTCCCGCCGGCACTCGTCGAAACCGATGAATCCCCAAAGCTGCTTGGCGACGAAGACAGGGGCGGCGAGCAGCGATCGGATGCCCTGAGACTCGAGAAGCGGCCGTTCCGTCTCGGGGAAATCCTTGACGAGGCCGTAGACGGATTCGTCTTTCTGAAACTGGCGGATCCACCGCCCGAACCCGGCCGCTTCGAGGGGAATGCCCTGCAGCCGCGGGTTGGCGATCTGAGGGGCGACTCCCGGCGCCGTCCATTCTCGGACGCGACTTGTGAGCAGCCGTCCCTCCGCGTCGTAGTGGTTCCTGAAAATGCAGACGCGGCTCACGTCCGCCGCCAGTCCCAGACCTTCGATCACCTCCTGGATGTGCGTCTCCCAGGAAGCGGCGCGGAGGAACCGTTCCGCGGCATAGCCGACGGCTCTGAGAATGCTCTCAGGGCGCCGGTTCGAAGCAACGGACGGAATCGTTTTTCTCCTCTGCCCCCCCCGCATGTTCAAAACCGCCTCTCCCCTCCGGAAGTGTATCACAATGATGCTTCCGGCGGGAAATCAAGAACGCGCCGCCGCCTCCCTCTCCCCGAGAACGATCTCCGCCGCCGTCTCCTTGATGATTTTAACCGCCGCGGCGGCGGTGATGCCCAAAGGGTCGCGCGTCGGGTTCAACTCGACGACATCCAAGCCGATGACCCTGGCCCGCAGGCGATGGATGATGTCGACCACCCGGCGCGTCGACAGGCCGCCGGCCTCGTGATGGGAAACCCCGGGGGCGAAAGCGGGGTCGAGGGCGTCCATATCGAAGGAGATGAACAGCGGGTTCCGGAACGCGAGCTCCAACCCGTCGGGGATGTCCTTCATCTCGATGAGGCGCACGCCGAACTTCCGGGCATTGGCCCTCTGCGGCGGAGAGGCGGCCCGGATGCCGACCTGGACGAGCGTCCCCGCCAATCCCTCCTCCATGATGCGGGCGAAGGTACAGGCGTGGGAATGGGGATCCCCGTAGAGCTCGTCGTAGAGGTCGGGATGGGCGTCGAAATGAAGAATGTCGAGAGCGGCGTATTTCCGGGCTACGGCTTTAACGACCGGGTAGGTCACCGAATGGTCTCCGCCGAGGACGATCGGCGCCGCTCCTTTCGCCAGCACGGGTTCCAGGGCGGACTGGATTGCGGCCGACACACGCTCATAATCGCCCTCAACTTGCACATCGCCCAAATCGGACATGACCGTATCGAGCTCCAGGTTGACGTTTTTCTCCGTGAACTCATTGGTCGACAGTCCGGTCGAGGCCTCCCGGATGGCTTTGGGCCCGAGCGCCGCGCCGCGCAGGTAGGAAGACTTGGCGTCATAGGGAACGCCCAACACGGCAATCCGATACTCGTCGCTCAGGCGAATGGCTCCTCCGAAGTCCGTCATGATTCCTTCTCCTTAGTCGCGGCCGGGGGCTCCGCAGTCTGAAAAACGAGGGAAACGAAGCTGACCGCCGAGCGCGTGGCCTCCTCGGGATGCAGGTCGTAATCCAACACCCTTCCCTTCAATCCGGAAGCGGGCAGGATCTCCAACAGACAGGCCAAGGCGGAAAATCCGCAGACGTTGAAGCGGTCGCCCGTGGAACGGACCTCTTGCCAGAACGCTTCGGCTTCGGTTCGGCAAAGAGCCTCGATGAGTTTCCGGTCGTGCCGTTTCGTCTCGGCCGTCAGGGCCGAAGCGCTCAAATCATGGCCGAATTTCGGCCCGACATGAGACAGGTCCACCCCGGCCACGACCAGAGTCTCGGGCCCGGTTTCGGCCACGAGTTCGGCCAGATGCTCGACGGCGCCCCGCACGCCGGGAATCTCGGCCGCGCGGCGGCGGAGAGGCAGCTCTTCCTGGAAAGAGCCGCACAGCACGGGGATCAGGTCGAACTGCGAGCCGAAAAGCCGCTGCAGAAAAATCAGCTGGAACTCGAGCGAGTGCTCGCTCCGGTGGCCGAAATCATGAGGCGCGGCAGCGGGGCCGGCCGCCTCCCGCAGGCGCCGCACGCCGTCCCGGTCCGTGCGCACGCGGCCGAGCGGCGACTCGAAATCCTTGGCCGTCAGGGAGAAAAAACCCGAGGCCAGGCCGTGTCCCGTGCCGAGGAGCAGAACACGGCGCGGCGGCGGCAGGTTCCGCAACGCGCCGTAGGCCGAAGCGTAAGCCCGGCGCCCCGCCTCGAGATCGATGTGCGGCGCGACGAGGGCCCGAACCGGGACGGAGGAGAAATCGGGCAAAGCCTTATCCGCCGATTCCAGAATGCCGTCGAGGTAGACCTCAAGGTCTTTGCGGTCCGCGGGATAAGCTTGCCCGGCATGGAAGGCCGGACGGACCTCGAGGGCCGTGTATTCCTCGATCAGCGTGTTCCTCAGCGCTTCAATGCGCGGGCTTTCCAAGATCCCGGCCGCCTCGAGCTCTGATACCGATCTGGCGACCTCCTCGGCCGATACGAAAAGCCCGTCCCGCTGTCTCACCAGAGACACCCGGATGTCTTTCAGGCTGCGCCGCCCGTCGAGGAGGCCGAGCAGGCTCAAAGCCTCTCCCTGAACGAGAACGGGACTGGGGGCCAATCTCAGGGGGTCGCGGACCAGAAGGCCGCGTTGTCCCTGATGGGAGACGGGGATGTATTCCAGGTCCGTCCGCAGGCGCGGGATCCGGGTCTCTTCCCCTTCGTTCTTTTCGTCGGGCATGGCGGAAAAAACTCTCCGCCGTCATTTGTATAATGAACCCCGAACTTTTGCAAACGACCCGGCGGCCCATCATGCGTCCGTGACGGCGGGGCCTCGGCGCCCGTGTTATGCTTCGCCGTGTTTGAACATTTTTTTTAATTCGGAACCTGTCCCGGGCCTTGCGAGATGCACAGCCGCCGCGAGAGCATGAACAGGGCGTCGAATCATTCCCCCGTCTTTCCTGACGCATTGTCGGCTTTTGCCGCTCTTTGTTTTTATCTCCAGACTCATTATAATAGGGATTCAGAAAGGAGAAGCCATGGCCGACATCTCCCGCATCGAATCCCGGGAGGACGCCCTCGCGTTGCTCTCCGTCGGACTGAAGCACGAATGGGCGGTTTCGCTCGAATACCTCATCCACGCCTATTCCATGCCCAAGGGGAAATATCTCTACGACGACCCCGTGGTCTCGGCCCGGCTGGACATGAGGGGCCAGACCATTCAGATCGGCATCGACGAGATGTACCACGCCCTGCAGATGGGCACAGTCATCCGCCAGCTGGGCGGCGAACCGACCTTCGAGATCGATGAAGTCGTGCGCCATCCGCGCATCCTGGACAACCTCGAACGCGACCGGAAAACGGAAGACCTGGTCACGGGCTTGTACCAAAAGCCGAAATACAAGGACAGGCTCTTTCCCGAGATCGAAAACATGTTTTGGAACATTTCCTACGACGAGGTCCGCCACTCCCGCCAGTTTGCGGCCATGATCGACACTCTGAAAAATTCGCCCGACGCGGAGGCCCGCTGCTTTGAGCCCGATCCCGAAGCCGAGAAACGGGAGGACGTCGGCCTTCTCCACGGCATCACCCGGGCCGAAAACGAGCTCATGCACCGCTACCTCTATTATGTCCTCCTCTTCCACGAGCATCAGGACCTCGGTGCGCGCCTGTTCAAAAACTCGGTGGACCACATGCGCCACTGGGACAAGAACTCCGGAATCCTCATCAAGCTCGGCAGCCTGATCCGAATCGAGAACGCCGAGCGGCGGCCCGACGGAAGCGAGCGCAGCCTCAAGTCCATGCCCGAGGTCTACCCCGGCCGCGACCGCCTTTCCGCCCTGGAGACGCTTCTCCCGGCCGAGAAAAAGCTCGTCGACGACTACGAGCGTCTCCTCAAGCTCATGCCCGAGGGGGAGATCAAGGAGCAGTTGAAAATTCATCTTTTCCAGAACCGGGAGCACCTGTTCACCCAGGAGGCTCTTCTGCAAAACGTCCGAAAGATCAGGGGGCTGATCTGAGATGATGGGTCCGTCGAATCGAGGGCCATGGCCGCCGTACTGACCGTCAAGAACCTCCGGAAGTCCTTCGCCCCGGGATTCATCCCCCGGAGGAAGGAAATTCTCAAGGGCGTGTCTCTCGAAGTGGAGCCGGGAGAAATTTTCGGCTACCTCGGTCCCAACGGCGCGGGAAAGACGACCACTCTCAAATGTCTGCTGGGCCTCGTGTTTCCCGACTCGGGTATCCTGACTCTGTTCGGCCGGCCCCATCTGTCCCTCTCCGCCAGGCAGCGCCTCGGCTATCTTCCGGAAAGCCCTTACTTCTACGATCACCTGACCGCCTTTGAATTCCTCGATTTCACCGCCCGGCTGTTCGGTCTCAAAAAAGAGGAGCGGCGGAAACGAATCTCCGCCCTTCTCGAGCGGGTCGGTCTGGCGGATGCGGGCCGGACCCCGCTCCGCAAATTTTCCCGCGGGATGCTTCAGCGCGCCGGACTGGCCCAGGCGCTGGTCAACGATCCCGACCTTCTCATTCTCGACGAACCCCTCGGAGGTCTCGATCCCATAGGCCGCAAGGAGCTGCGGGACATCATTCTCGAGCAGAAAAGGCAGGGAAAAACGGTTTTTCTCTGCTCCCACATTCTTCAGGACATTGAGATGATCTGCGACCGGGTGGCCATCCTGGTCGCCGGACGGATCATGAGCTCAGGACGCCTGCGGGACCTGGTCTCGGAAAAAATCGAGTTCACCGAGATCGAGATCTCGGGCCTGAAACAGGAGGAACTGGCCGGCTTGGGCGAGAGCCTTGCCGGGCAGGAAGGCCGGATTTTGCTCAAGGTCGTCGGCGAAGACAAGGTGGACGACGTCCTGTCCCTCGTCCTCAGCCGCAAGGGACGCGTCCACTCGCTCCTGCCGCGCAGCCTGACCCTCGAGGACCTCTTCCTCGACACGGTGAAATCCTCATGAGGCGCATCGGAGTCATCGCCCTCAACACCTTCCGCGAGGCCGTCCGCGATCGGATCCTGTACCTGCTCCTGTTCTTCGCCGGAGCGACCATTCTCCTGTCCCGCCTCCTGTCCCTCCTGACCGTGGGCGACCGGCTCAAGGTCATCATGGACGTCGGCCTGGCGGCCCTGTCGTTCTTCGGCGCCCTGATGGCCATCCTGATCGGCACCAGCCTGGTGCACAAGGAAATCGACAAAAAGACGATCTACACCCTGCTCTCCAAGCCGCTCCGCCGCATCGAATTCCTCCTGGGAAAGTTTCTGGGACTGGCCGTCACCCTGCTGGTATTGCTGTCGCTGATGACCGTCTTTTTTCAAGCCTACGTCCTGCTTCTCGGCGGAGGGATGAACGGCCGCATCTTCCTGGCCGCCCTGTACATCTTCCTGGAAATGGTTCTCCTGACCGCGGTGGCCGTTCTTTTCTCCACCTTCTCCACGCCGATCCTGGCCTCCCTCTTCTCCCTGTCCTTCTTCCTGATCGGCCATTTCTCCCGGGGCCTGCTGACGCTTATCCGTAAAATCCCGGCCGGTTTCAGCCGCACCGGACTCCGGATCCTCTACCTCATCCTTCCCGATCTCGAGAACTTCAACCTCAAAACCGAGGCCGTCCACGGCCTGCCCCTTCCCGCCGCATGGCTTCTGACTTCGGCGGCCTACGGCCTGTTTTACACCCTGTTCATCCTGACGCTGGCCGTGATCATTTTCCGGCGCAGGGATTTCACATGACCGGACGGAAGGCGCGGGTGCGGAGGACGGAAGGTTTGCTGCTCGGCCTCCTTCTCCTGGCCTCCGCCGGGGGCGTAGCCGCCCTCAAACTGCGCTCCGAGGAGATCGTCCGCCGGGAAAGCCCCGGCTCTTCCCTGCGGTTTCTTCCCTCGGGCCGCACCCTCAAAGCCGTGTCCTTGGGCTACTCCTCGCTTCTGGCCGACGTCATCTACATCTGGGCCATTCAATATTACTCCGATCCGTCCATTGACGACCGGTTCAGCCGGCTCGATCATATCTTCGGCGTCATCTCCGATCTCGACCCGAAGTACTCGGAGCCCTATCTCATCGGAGCGCTCATCGCGGCCTATGAAGCCCGTGATCCGGGACTGGCCCTGAAAGTGCTCGACGGGGCCATGGAGAAAAATCCGGACGACTGGATCTACCCCTTCGAGGCCGGCCA
This sequence comes from Candidatus Aminicenantota bacterium, assembly GCA_016933515.1. Taxonomy (GTDB): domain Bacteria; phylum Acidobacteriota; class Aminicenantia; order Aminicenantales; family JAFGAV01; genus JAFGAV01. Next base: position 1,290 of record JAFGAV010000050.1, on the reverse strand, counting down.
TTACGCCCAGATGATGATGAAGGACTTCCCCCTCGCCCAGGACTACTACCGGCGGGCGATGGAGCTTCCGGGCGCGCCCGACATCGCCAAGCGTCTTTACGCCAATGCCCTGTTCCGTTCCGAGGACTTCGGCTCGGCCTGGGAAACGTGGCTCGAGGTCTACAGAACGGCGCCCGACGAACGCATCCGGAAGATCGCTTCCAACCATCTCTACCAGGTCAAGGCGGCCCTGGACATCCGGCGGATCGACGAAGCCGTTGCCCGCTTCCGGGACCGTTTCGGCCGGCCGCCTCTCTCCCTCGAACAGCTTGTCCGCGCCGGACTGCTGGAAACTCTCCCCCGCGACCTGGACGACACCCCCTACGTCTACGACCCGGAAACGGGGGAAACGACCACGGCCGTCATCCCATGGAAACGATAATCGCCGTCTTCGTCGCGGTCTTCGGCCTCGTCTTCGGCAGTTTCCTCAACGTCGTCATCCACCGTCTCCCTTCCGGGCAAAGCCTTTTCCGTCCCCGCTCCCATTGTCCGCAGTGCCTCACGCCCATCCGGGCTTACGACAACCTGCCCCTGCTCTCCTATCTCATCCTCGGGGGACGCTGCCGGTATTGCCGCCGGAGGATTCCTCTCACCTACCCCCTCGTCGAGCTTCTGACCGGAGCCTGTTTTCTCACTCTCCACGGGGCCTTCGGGCTGTCTCATTTCTTCTTCGCCGCCTGCGTTTTCACCTGCGCTCTCATCGTCCTGGGATTCATCGATTTCCGCCACCAGATCCTGCCCGACGCCGTGACGTTCCCGGGGCTCGGCCTGGCCGTGATCTACGCCTTTTTTCGGAAGGACCTGACCTGGCTCCAGTCCCTTCTCGGCGCCGCCGTGGGGGGCGGAACGATTTTTCTCCTCTACGGACTGTATTACCTCATCAGAAAAAAAGAGGGTCTCGGCCTCGGCGACGCCACCATGATGCTCATGGTGGGCGCTTTTCTCGGCTGGAAGCTCACGGTGCTGACGCTCATCCTCGGCACGTTCGCCGGCGCGGCGGCGGGCGTTTTCCTCCTGGCCGTCAAAAAAAAGGGCTGGCAGCATGCCGTTCCCTTCGGCTCTTTCCTCGCCCCGGCGGCCTTCGTCGCCCTGGTGTGGGGCGAGAGGATCATCTCGTGGTACGTCGGCCTCTACCGCCGCTGAGCCGCCGGCCGTTCGCGACCTTCAGACGAGATCAATATCAACTGCGGCAAACTGCGGTCGGGGTGAGGGATGAGGCGACATGCGCGGTTCAGCAAGGAAGCGACGGGT
>JAFGAV010000049.1 GCA_016933515.1 Candidatus Aminicenantota bacterium | reverse complement strand
GGCGCAGGATTGGGAAAGCGGAAAGCTTCAGGAACGCGTGGCCTGCCTGAATCGGCCGGGACAGAGTTACGCCCTGTACCTTCCCTCCTCGTTTGACCCGGAGAAAAAATGGCCGGTCCTTTTTCTCTTCGACGCCGCGGCGAGGGGCGCGGCGGGAGTCGAGGCTTTCCGAACGGCCGCCGAACGCTACGGCTGGATTCTTGTCGGATCGAACAACTCAAAAAACGGCCCCCTGGAGGCGTGCGTCGAAGCGGCGCTGGCCGTGTGGGCCGACGCCCGGCGCAGACTGCCCGTCGATGAGCAGCGCGTCTATGCCGGTGGATTTTCGGGCGGAGCCCGGATCGCCTCGATCTTTCCCCGGCTCGCCGGCCGGGGAATCGCCGGGGTGGTCGGCTGCGGGGCCGGTCTCCAGTCGGGTCTCAAGCCCGAAGATCTCGGAGCGGGGTCTTATTTCGGCCTGACGGGGCTTTCGGATTTCAACTACGGAGAGATGAAAAATCTCGACCTGGCGTTCGATCCGTCCGGCATCCCCCACCGGTTTCTGTTTTTCGAAGGACGGCACGATTGGCCGGCTGCCGCCAGCTGCCTGCGGGCCGTAGGATGGCTCGAAGTCACGTCCATGAAGGCCGGCCTCCGGCCAAAAGACGAGGCCTTGGCCGACGAGGTGATCGGACGTGAACTCGAGGAGGCCCTGTCCTTCGAAAGAGAGGGAAGGGTGTTTTGGGCCGCCGACCGGCTCGAAGCCGCCGGACGCCTGGCGGCAGGGCTCCGGGACATCCCCAATCTCCAGGCCCGCATCGACGAGCTCAGGTCGCGCAAGGAATATGCGCAATTCCTGGCCGCCGAGAAAAAGCGGGACAAGCGGGCTGAGGACTTTCGTTCGAGATTCGGCCGCGCTTTCGGGCCCGTGGAAAGCGGCGCGCTCGGCGGCCGGGACGCGGTCGACGCGGCGCTCAGAGCGATGGGGATTCCCTTTCTGAAAAAAGACGCAAAAAACAAAAAAACGCTCGAGGACCGGAGCCTGGCCTCGCGGCTTCTCTTCGATTTTCTATACAACGCTCAGGCCAGAGCGAGCGAGCTATACGGCCGGGGCGATCTTGACCGCGCCGCCGTTTACTTCGATTTGGCCATAGAGGCCTGCGAGGAGGGTCTGCCCTGGGAAATTTTCCTCTTTTACAACCGAGCCTGCGTCGCCGCCCTGATGGGCGACAAGAAACGGGCCTTGGACTTTCTGGGGACGGCCGTGGACAAGGGGCTGTCGAACGCCGGGATTCTTGAAACGGACAAAGATCTTGACTCCATACGGGACACCGATCGGTTCCGGGAAATCCTGGAAACGGCACGCCGGTCGAGCCGCGCCCTCCCTCCGACCGGATAGGCCCGATGAACATCCGGATTTCCGCCTGGAGCATATAAAAGGGATTCGTTTGCCTTTTTCGGGCGGATGCGGCATTCTGAAAGACGCGCAACCGCGGGTCCGCTTGTCCCGCGGGGAGGCACGAGAAGCAAGAACGAAGGATAGAACCGAGGATGTTCGAACAGATCTCTAATTCGCCGCTGTTCCCCTGGGTGGTCCTCCCTCTGTTGATCTTCACCGCCCGCATCATCGACGTCTCCCTGGGGACGTTAAGGATCATTTTCATTTCGCGTGACAAGAGGTTTCTGGCCCCCCTCATGGGATTCTTCGAAGTCCTGATCTGGCTCCTGGCCATCAGCCAGATCTTCAAGAACCTCGCCAATCCCTTATGCTACATCGCCTACGCAGCCGGATTCGCGGGCGGCAATTTCGTCGGAATGGCCATCGAGAACCGGCTGGCCATCGGCATGCAGGTCGTCCGCGTCATCGCCAAATCGGGCACCGAAGAGATGATCTCCAAGCTGAAAGCCCGGGGATACGGGCTGACGGTCCTCGAGGGAGAAGGCGCGGTGGGGCCGGTCAAGGTGATCTTCACCATCATCAAGCGCAAGGACCTTCCGGAGCTCGTCGCGATCATCCAGGCCATCAACCCCAAAGCGTTCTACACAGTCGAAGACGTCCGCCGGGCCAAAAAAGGAGTCTATCCCCTGGCCCCGCCGAGCGGACGATTGGGCATCCTGGGCCGGATGCTCATGGTGCGCAAAGGCAAATAGACGCTCCCAGTCCGGAGGACGGGAGGGGATCAGTTCCCTTGCCGATGCAGGGTCACGCCCAGGGCTTGAACGGCCTTCGGAGAGGGGAAAAAGCCGCGGAAGATACGGTAGTAGAAAAGATCCTCCTTGGAGGTCAGGAGAAGGCCGGGCGCAATCTTCTTCTCGGCGGCGAAGGCGTCGTCGCCGATTTGGGATTCGGCGACTTCGGCCAGCTTCCCCTCGATCCCCGAACCCGACCAGAATTTTTCCTTGGGACGCATCCGGATTTCTTCCGGCAGGCGGCCTTCAAGCGCTTGGCGAAGGATCCATTTTTCGACCTTCCCCTCTCCATGGATTTTCCATTTCGCGGGCACGGCGTTGGCGTATGCCGCGACCTCCGGGTCGAGGAAACACGTCCGCGCTCTCGTGCCGTGGGCGGCGGCCATCCGATCCACTCTCTGCAGAGCCGTGTTCGACAGGGCCTTCTGCGCGTCGGACAGAGCGGCGGGCATTTCTTCTCCGGACAGCGATTTGAGGTAGCTGTAGCCAGCGAAAAGCTCGTCGCCGCCCTCGCCCGAAAGAACGGACCGGACGTGCTTTGAGGCCAGCTCGGCCACAAGGAAATTGGCCACCGAGCTCCGCACGAGCGGCGCGTCGAAGGATTCGAGATGGTAGATGACGCGGGGCAGGACTCTCAGCATGTCTTCGAGCCCGTAAAGGACCTCATGGTGCTCCGTGCCGAGGTAAGCGGCGGTCTTTCTGGCGAAAGACAGGTCGGGGGCGCCCTCCATGCCGGCGGAGAACGTCAGAAGCGGCGACCGGTAGCGGGAAGCCAGGGCGGCCATGGTCGCCGAATCGAGTCCTCCGCTGAGCCAGCTTCCGAGGGGACGGCCGCCGGCAGAACGAATTTCCACAGCCCGCTCCAGGAGCCGGAGCAACCCCGCGGCGGCGGCATCCGGATGTTCCGGCACGGCCGGCTCTCCGGCATCGATCTCGATCCGCCGGAGTTCGCCGTCGAAAACGTATCCCGGCGGGAAGGCGTTGATATCCTCCGTGGCCTTCTGGAGGGATTTCATTTCCGAGGCGAAACAGATCCGGCCGTCGAGAGCGCCCCAATACAACGGCGCCTGTCCCATGGGGTCGCGGGCCAGGACGGTCCGGTCGCCGTCGCGGATCGCCAGGGCGAACGGGCCGTTGAGCCGCCCCAGGAAACCGGCACCCTCCTCGGTGTAGAGCCTCAGGATGAGATCTTCATCGGAAACGGCTTCGAAGCCCGAAGCCGCCTGAAGCTCTTGAAAATTGTAAAGCTCTCCGTCCCAGACGACGGTCGTTCCTTTCCGGTTCAGGGGTTCGGCCGCGGCGTTCGGCCCGGCGGTCAAAGCGATCATCCCGAAGGCGAATCCGTCTCCGGCATGCACGCTGCGGCCGTCCGGTCCGCGGTGGGCTACGGCGTCGAGCATGGACTCGACGAGAGCCCTCGCTCCCGGTCCTTCAATTCCTGCGATACCGGCCATGGTTCAATCTCCTGCCCCGGCGCGATGTTCTCTCAGAATTTTCCCTATCACGTATCGTCCTTTCTCATGTTTATCTTCCTTGTCTTTATCGCAAGGCCATGCCCATCCACCCGGAAGGAGCGCGTCAGCCGCCCCGAGCGGCGTCGTCGTCTCTCCCCAGAGAGGCCAGGCGCTGCGTCTCCGAAATCGGCTCGCCCGTCCGGGGATCGACGGCCCGGCACGCCCCCCCGACGATGCGGGTCACGACGCGGCCGCGGGCGAAGCGGTGCGCTTTAAAATGAGGCGTATCCAGAACCCCCTTTTCAACCGCTTCCGCCAGGACCCGCGGATTCGTCCACGGGTCTCCGCTTTCTTTCTGTCCGAGCTCCTTCAAGGCATCGAGAAGCACATGCGCTTCGGCGATCAGCTCCGCCTTTCTCTCCTGAACGGCCGGGTCGCAGGACGGGTCGGGAAGGCCGAGGAGGCAGAGCGCGACGGCACCGCGGGCGATCCGGCAGCTTTCGATGAGCTCGTCGGCCGTGATGGCGTGATCGCCCTCGCTATACCCGACCACATGGTAGATATGGGGATCCAGGGACATGCTGACGGCTCCCGATGCCGCCAGGTGGCCCTTGGCGGCCGCGAAATCCGCCGGCATGCTCGAAAGCCCGGCCCGGACCTCCCGAAATACGGAGAAGCTCTTATCGGCCAGCCCTTCGATGAGCTCGATCTTGGCCAGCATCTTGGCCAGGTCCATGGACGGCGACGTTCCGGCGGGCGTATTGAACATGTATTGCGCCACATAATGGCGGACGCCCGCCGCCTTGGCGTTGTAAGCGGCCAGGAAAGCCATGACTACGGCCAGCGTGTCATGGGCGTTTCTCAGGCTCCACTGGTGCGACTCGTTGACTTCAACCGGAATCCCTTTTTCCGCGTACCAACGGATGACGCGGAGATTCTCTGCCATCGCCTCCCTGAGAGGCCGGTTCGAGCGGCCGTCGAGATCGCTGTACCAGCATAAGGGGATGGCCGCCCAGGCGATATTGATCGTCCGGAGGCTCATTTCGGCCCATTTGTCGAGGTCGCGCGTGCCGCTGTAGCAGCGGACCAGAGGAAAATTTCCCCGGCGGACGGCCTGATAAACGGCTTCCAGGTCCTCGGGACGGCGCAGGGGAACGCCTCCGGCTCCGTCCTGGGCGGGCTCCATCTCGGCGGGCCGGAAAAAACTCTCCTGGGCGTTCTGGTCCGGACCGATGGACAGGACATCCAGGACGCCGGCCTCCGCGATCCGCTCCGCCCCGGCAACGGTCTCTTCCAGCGTCGGCCTCCCGAAATGGTGGCGGATGAGAGGAAACGGATGGAATCGCCTGATCCGGCCGACCAGGTCGGCCGGATAGTCTCCGACTCCGGCCCGCGGTTTTTCGCCCTTGATGTAAGAACGGATCTCGTCCGGGGATTCCGTTCCGGAAAAAACGCGCTCAAAAAGCCCCGTTCGCTCCGCCACCGCAGCCACAGGGGCCGTGCCGCCGAAAACGCAACGCAGACCGGACCGGATCTTGTCCCCGAGGAGGCTCTTCAGTTCCCGCAACAGGGGCTCGGCCGCCTCGGGCGTGAGCCTGTAGCTCACGGCGACGATCCCGGGCCTGTGCTTGTCCACGGCCTCGGCAAGAGCCCGTGGAGAGACGGCCGGACCCAGGAAGACCGTTTCGTATCCTTCCTCCTCGCACATTCTCAGAAATCCCTGGATGCCGGCGACGTGAACGCAGGCCCCGAGAGACGCGCCCAGGATTTTCCCGGCCTTCACGGCGACGTCTCCTCGCCGAGGGCCAGGAGCCGCAGATCCTTGATCGACATGCCGTCTATGCCCAGGCGCTCGACCGTCCGGCCTTCGGTCATGTAATCGCAATTATGGATCACCGAGGCCAGGTGGATGAAGGTGTCCATGGTCGGCGTGGGAACGCCCAGCATCCGACCCAGGGACGCCATGGGGACGAGGCTCATGGGAACGTCCTCGGTGATGTAGCGGACCTTCAAGGTCTTGGGGGCCATGATGTCGCGGTAGCCGGGATTGTCCATCATGGCATCGTAAAGGTTTTTTCCTGTGGCGTGGTAGGCGCGGTAGAGCCATTCCCGTGCCGTCAAGGCGTGGATCCCGAGGGCTTCGGCGACGGCAACCCTCTCCTCGTCCATCTTTTCCATGATGAGACAGACCGAGGCGCTGATCCCCTGCATGTAAAACTCGAAATCCACTCGCTCTTCGATCCATGAGGCGTTGAGGATGGTTATGGCCGGGTGGAAGACGGCGCCGATGTTGTCGAAGCTCGTCTTGAAGATGTTGGTCCCCGGAACGAACTGGGGAATGGCTTGCCGGACGACCTTGAGAACTTCCGGGATCCTGTGGGCCGGGATCGTGGCCAGGGGAACGGAGTTCTTGATGCGGAAAATCCTCACTTCTCCGGGACCGATGGCTCGGGAGGCGTAAAGAAGGCTCTGCGTCTCCCCGATGACGACGTCCGCCCGGCAGCCCTTTTCCTTGAGAACCTGTTTGAACTCGAGGGCGCCCAGGGTCCGGCCCGGGTTGAGCACGACGACGTGTCCGTCTCGAAGATGGGGCGCGCAGACTTCGGCCATATAACGATGCCCTACGGCCGGAACGACGACCATGAGGATATCGCTGTCCTCGAGCGCTTCGGCGATGTCGGAAGTCGCGATCCGCACGTGGCCGAATCCCTCGATCTCTCCCGAAAGCGATATGCCTTCTCTCTGCTGAACGGGCACGATGCGGGCTTCGGTGCGGTTGAACAGGTTCACCGTAAATCCCAGGAGAGACAGGTGCGCGGCCATGGCCATGCCGCCGTGCCCCGCGCCCAGCACGCAGAAATTCGGCTTCTTTCCCTCGAGACAAGACGTCAAAATGGTCATCCTTAAACCCTTTCAGCGGTTTTTCGTCCCCGAGCGGCCGAGAAGCGCCACGCTTAAGACCGGCGATGATCTGAGAGCCGATGATATGTTATCGGTTCATCTCTGTCAAGAAAAACGGAAGTCCCCGCCATAGAAACCTTCGGCGAAGCGGCGGTTGTCCCCGCGGCCAGGCCGGACATTTCCTCCTCGCCGCCGCGCGATCCTATTGCGGCTCGGCGACGTCCCGGCGCTCGTCCCAGACGCGGATGAGATAGTCTTTCTCCTCCTCGAACTTCAGCGCCTGATCCTCGACGAGGCTTTCCGCCTCTTCCGAGCTCATGTCCAGGGTCTGGCGGACGAACGACGCCACCCGGGCGTAATACAAGGGAGTGACGATCTCCACGATCTTGAAACGGTTGCGCTTCCAGGCGTGGAACGTCGCCGCGAGCTCGTAAAGGATCCGGATCCAGGTCTCCAGGGGGAAGGTGAATTCCCCGGCCTTGAGTTCGGCGGCCCTCCGAATCTCCTCGAAGCAGTCCGCGGAGAACAAATCCTTCCACAGCGATCCGAAATGGCCGAATCCCGTCTGGAACCGTTCGACGATCCCGGAGAGATCGACTTCGATGGGCTCAGGCCGAAGAGTCCCCTCGAACCCGAACGTCTCCACGGAACGGCTGCCCCGGACGGCTTTCCAATAACCCTCGAATTCCTCCATCAGAGACAGAAGAACCCACATGACCTGCCGGAACATCGGACCCAGATGCTGGCCGGGATCCTTGGCGTCGTGGATCTTGACTCCCAGGTTGGACTGACAGACCTTGAAACCGGACGTGATGGCCATGGTCGTCATCCAGATGTCGATCCCGTAGCGGGCCACGTCCGTTTCCCAGACGCGCTTGCCGGCGAAAAATTCGGCCACATCGCGCGAAAAGGCGAAGTCTCCCCCGATCGGCTGGCGGACGCGCAGGCCGTAAAGCGCCCGGGTCAGGCAGTAGACGATGTTGTTGGTGATCGTCCCGTCGTACTTGTGCCGGAGGTACACCGGTGCGACGAACTGGTAGCCTTTTTCGAGCACGGGATCGAGGAGGCAGCGCACCCAGTCCGAGGTGATGCTCCGCAGGTCGGCGTCCACTACGGCGCAGGCCTGGACGTTAAGCATGTCGGCCGCCTCGAAGACCGACCGCAGCGCCGTGCCCTTGCCCGCCGGCCCCCGGTAGATCGAGACGACTTTTTCCTGCCAGGGCTTGATCTGAAAATCCCTGGCCGTCTCCCGCGTGTCGTCTGTCGAACCGCCGTCGGCGACCAGGATCACGCAGCGGAGGCCGCCGAAGTGACGGGCCAACCCGTGAGTGACCGTCTGGATGACGTGAGAGATCGTCTGCTCGTTGTTGTAACAGGGGATGCCGACCAGAAGATCGGCCGAACCGATTTCCTCCAGCCTCTTGGCCGTGTAGCCGCGCAACGCCGTGTTGTAGCCCATAGCGAACAACTCCCTTCGCAACGTTTCCGGGGGCCGGATGCCGCCCGGCGGCCGGAACCTCAGATCCGGGACTTTGACAAGTCCGCAGGAAGAAATTATTATAATGCCAGCGTTTGGTTTTTCAAACAGACGCGCAAGCGCCCGGTTCCCAAGAGCGACGCCGCGGCGTCGTGGGGAGGAGCGGGCGGACGACGGCCGAGGGGAAACGGACTTCGTTGAATGCGAACGGCGGCAAAGACCCTTCTCGTTTTCACCGACCTGGACGGGACTCTGCTCGACGCCGTCACGTATTCCTTCGACGAAGCCCGGCCCGCCCTCCGGGCGCTGGAGAAGAGGCGCATCCCTCTCATCATCTGCAGCAGCAAGACCCGGGCGGAAATCGAACCCCTGCGCCGGTCCTTGCGAAACCGGCATCCCTTTATCAGCGAAAACGGCGGGGCTGTCTATGTCCCCCACGGCACATTTTCCTTCGACATTCCCCATGCCGTCGACAGGGAGGGGTACGAGGTTCTGGAACTCGGAGTCCCTTACGCCGCTCTCAGGGCGTTTCTGTCCGAATTTCAGGCGGAACGGCCGGACCGGGTGCGGGGTTTCGGGGACATGTCCGACGAGGAGGTGGCGCGGCTGTGCGGCTTCTCCGTGGAACGGGCCCGGCTCGCCCGGCAGCGGGAGTTCGACGAGCCCATCCTCGCCGACGACGACGCGGCCCTCTCCCTCCTGAAGCAAAAAGCCGAGGCCTCGGGATGGCGGATCGTCTCGGGCGGCCGTTTTCATCATCTCCTCGGCCCACACGACAAGGGCCTGGCCGTCCGACGGTTGAAGGAAATGTTCGTCAGGGATCAAGGGCCGGTTCGCGTCATCGGCCTGGGCGACGGCCCGAACGATTTTCCTCTCCTCCGGGAATCGGACATTCCGGTCCTTCTGCCGGCGCCCGACGGCGCTTTTGAGCCCGGGATCGATCTCCCCGGACTCATCCTCGCGCCCGGCCCCGGGCCGGCCGGCTGGAGGGAGGCCGTTTTTCATCTCATCGGGCCGGAGGCTTCGGGCCGGGACTGAAATCTCGCCGCAAAGGAGGGCTTCATGGCCGACCTGCACCAGAGCGGAGTCATCACCACTTTCCACCGTTTCGGCCCGACCGACGTGGAGAGGATCGAGAAGGAGCTTGCCGGTTTCAACCGTCACAATCCCATCGCCCTCGTGCTGCCCATCACCCCCACGGAGATGGACTCGCCGGCCATCGCGGTCATCATGAAAAACCTCAAGGAGGTGCGCTATCTCAATGAGATCGTCATCACGCTGGGCCGGACCTCCGAGGAATCCCATTTCCGCCGAGCCAAAGCCTTTTTCTCCGCCCTCCCCCAGCGCCACCGCATCATCTGGGCCTCGGGGCCGTCGTTCAACGCCCTGTATCGAAGCCTCGAGGAACACGGGCTGTCAGCCGGAGGAGACGGCAAAGGCCGTTCGGCCTGGACGGCCTACGGCTACATCCTCGCCCGGGATGAAAGCCGAGTCGTCGCTCTTCATGACTGCGACATCGTCAACCATTCGCGCGAGCTCCTGGCCAGGCTGTGCTATCCCGTCGCCTCGCCGGCCATGGATCATTCCTTCTGCAAGGGGTACTACGCCCGGGTCACCGACCGGATGCACGGCCGCGTCACTCGGCTGTTCGTCACGCCGGTCATCAGAAGTCTGATCCGGCTGCTCGGCCATCTCCCCTTCCTTGTGTATCTGGACAGTTTCCGATATCCCCTGGCCGGAGAGTTCTCGATGTTGACCGAGCTGGCCCGCATCAACCGCATCCCCAGCGACTGGGGGCTGGAAATCGAAACGCTGGCCGAGGTCTACCGCAATTACTCTCTGAAGCGCATCTGCCAAGTCGAGCTGTGCGAGACCTACGAGCACAAGCACCAGTCCCTCTCGGCCGACGATCCCCGGACGGGGCTGATGAAGATGGCCATCGACATCGCCAAGTCCATTTTCCGCAACCTGGCCGTGGAAGGCATCGTCCTCAGTGAGAGCGCGATGAGGACGCTGGTCACGAATTACCTGCGCACGGCCAAGGACATGGTCAGCCGCCACGGAGACGACGCCGCCATCAACGGCCTGAAGTTCGACGTTCATCAGGAGATGGTCACGGTCGAGGCCTTCACCCGGGCCCTGCAGATGGCCGGACAGGATTTCCTGGACAACCCCCTCTATTCCCCGCTGATCCCCAACTGGAACCGCATCTCCTCCGCCGTGCCCGGCCTTCTCGAACGCCTTCGGGAAACCGTCGAGGAGGAGAACAAAGACTGAGGCCGCCGCAAGGATCCGGCCCCCTGAGGGAGACGTCCCGTCCAGCCGCCCTCACGCAACCGCCGCACTTCAGAGAAACAGGAAGGAATCGAAACCGTCTATCGGGCGAGAACAGGGCGGCGCGGGCGAAAACCTAACGGCGACGGAAATCCCGAGTGATGTCGCGAACCATCCGCTGAAGCATGCGCCGGTGGTTTTCTTCCTGATCGCGAAGTCCGAAATCAAAGACTCCTCTCGGACCGACGCCGAGCCGGGCCGCTTCCCCTTCTCTTTCGGTGGAACGCGTCCACATCACCCCCCCGGAATCCGTGGAAACGAGCGTGGCCGAAATGAAGATGTTGAACCTGGCCCGGACGCTCAGCCGACGCAAGATGTTCCGGAGATCGATCTCGGGCCGGATGTCCGAGATCAGGATTCGGCCCGTGAAAACGGCGGCCACGTCGTAGCGGTCTCCCAGGGCCTGGTAGGCAAGACGGTCCGGCCGGTCGGCGCCCACGGATCCCAGAGCCTCCTCAAGAGGACCCAGATCCACGACTTCCACCCTCTGCCAGCGCAGAATTTCTTCCAGGAACTGCTGCGTGGCCATGCGCCCCAGGGGGCCTTCGGCCTTCTCGACGGAAAACTCCGCCAGACCGATGCGCTGCAGCGGCCCGAGGTCGAATGCCGGAGGAAACATCCTCAAGGCACAGGAGGCCAGAAACAGGCAGAGGGCCGCCGGGACAAGGATTCTTTTCAGCATTTCGTCCCTCCTTGAGCAAAAAAGCAGATTTTCGGGCCGCGCAAGAAACCATAGAATATTCACGCGGAAAAAACAAGGGAGACGCACCTTGAATCCCTCCCCGCGATTTCTTAGAATAGCGCACGGACCGATGATTCTGCTCTCCGCCTCGTCCGCTCTCGACCGGCTTCTGCGCCGCACCCGACTGCGCCTTCCTCTCGACGCGAAAGCGCGGTATGTCCTGTTCAGCGACCTGCACCGCGGAACGGGCGATCGAGCCGACGATTTTCGCGTCAACCGGCGCCTGTTCGAGGCGGCGCTCACATACTACAATCGCCGGAGGTTCACGTATATCGAAATCGGCGACGGCGACGAGCTGATCGAAAACGGCGGGCTGGCGCTCATCGTCCGAACCTACGGACGCGTCTTCCGTCTCCTGGAACGCTTTCATGCGGACGGCCGCCTGATTTATCTGGTCGGCAACCACAATCTTCAGATGAACAGTCTCCGATGGCGAAACAGGCAGTTGGCCGAAGCACGGAAACGCCTCCCGGGTTTGTGGGAGGATCTCACTGTCCGGGAAAGCGTTCTCCTGGGAGACAGGATGCTCCTTTTTCACGGCCATCAAGTCGACGCTCTCAGCACGTTTCTCTTTCCCCTGAGCCGGCTGTTCATCCGCTTCTTCTGGCGTTCCCTGCAGAGCACCCTCGGTTTGAAGAATCGATTGAGCGTCAGCCAAAATCCGAAACGACGGTTTCGATTCGAGCGGACGATCGCCTCCTGGGCCGAAAAACGGCGCCTGGCGGCCGTCACCGGCCACACCCACCGCCCGGTATTTCCGGCCCCCGGCCGGCCGCACTACCTCAACCCCGGGAGCGGAGTCATTCCTCGGACGGTGACGGCCTTGGAGATCGAGGCCGATAAGATCCGCATGGCGGAATGGCGCTACGCCCCGGCGCCGGCGGGCCGCGTCCGGGGCGCGATCGGCCGATACGTTCCCCGGGGCTGTCGGGCGGATCTTCAGAACCTCCTGTCCTCGCTCGCTCAAAACTGTTGAACGACGGAACGCCGGCCGAGGAGGGGAAAGCCGCCGGGGCTGTTTTCCTTCTTGGATCAGGCGTCCTCCTGCCTTGCTTTTCGTCCCCGCCTGCCTTATTTTATTAAAGAGGACTTGATTCACGAATCACAAGGAGGAGGGAAACCGATGAAAAAAATCGTCACATTCGGCCTTGTCGCTGCATTCCTTTTGGCCGCCACCGGCTGTTCCATGAACAAAGCCGGACAGGGAGCGGTCATCGGAGCCGGATCGGGCGCCGTGGTCGGAGGCGTGATCGGCCGTGCGGCGGGCAACACCATTGCCGGAGCCATTATCGGTGCGGCCGTGGGCGGGGCCGCCGGCGCCTTTATCGGGAACTACATGGACCGTCAGGCGGCCGAGATCAGGAAGGACATCGAAGGCGCCAAGGTTGAGCGCATCGGAGAGGGCATCAAAATCACATTCGAATCGGGGTTGTTGTTCGACGTGGACAAATCCGAGCTGCGCCCGGCAAGCAAGGAAAATCTGACGGAACTGGCCCGCATCCTCAACAAATACGAGGACACCAACATCCTCATCGAAGGCCACACCGATTCCACGGGCTCCGAAGAATACAATATGAATTTGTCCAAGTCGCGGGCGGAATCCGTATCCGCTCACCTGGCGATGCTGGAGGTCAAATCGCCCCGTTTCACCGTGGTCGGATACGGCGAGATGCAGCCTATCGCGCTCAACGACACGGAGGAAGGACGCCAGTTTAACCGCCGGGTGGATATCGCCATCATGGCCAACGAAAAGCTGAAAAAAGCCGCCAAGGAACAAACTCAGGGTTGACAATTTTCGGCACTCGCCTGTGCATGAGACCGTCTCGGGCGGGTCCGGAAGGGGATGGAATCTCATCCCCTAAATCACCTTTAGGGGTGATTGACGGATGAACCCTCAAGTGAAATATATGTTAGTGGCTTGGGAAAAGTCTTTTTCCGCAGAGACGGGCAGGTTCAAATGAGAGGCGAAAGATTGACATTTTGCGCGGCGGAAGGGGACAACCGAGTCGGCATTAGAGAGAGGGACAGGGGATAACATGAGTGATGACGAAAAAAAAGAGAAAGACCTTCTGAAAGGGGAAGGGTCCCCAAAACACAAAGACAGCGAGGGCGTGGATAAAACGGTCGAAGACCTTTTGAAGAGCACTTTATCGGGTCTGGGGATCGAGCCGGAAAAGAGAAAGGAGATTCTGGGCGACCTGGATCGGGCGGGCAAGACCGAGCCGTCCAAGTTCCCACCCGCCGAAAAAAAGGAACCGCCGGCCCGAAAGGATGCCTTCGAAATCAAGCCTCCGGAAAAGCCCGCCAAAGTGGACTCCTCATCGTGGCTCAAGGAACCCCCCGCCAAACCGGAACCCTCCTTCAAAAAAGACGAGCCTTCAATCTTCAAACCCGAGTCCCCGCCGAAAAAAGTCGAACCGAAAATCGAAAAAGAAAAAGAGAAAAAAAAGGAAGAATTTCCGGATTTTCCTAAAAAAGAAGACGTTCTCCTCGGCGGCTATGCCGAGCCTGAAAAGAAAAAAGCCAAGCCCATCGTGCCGATCATCGCCGGTGGGGCGTTGATCGCCGTCCTCGCGATCATCTTATTGTTTGTCGGCGGGAAGAAAGAGCCGGCAAAGGATACGCGTCAAGCCGCCACGACCGTCAAGCCGGATGTCAGTGCCGTCGAGCCCGCGTCGGACGCCACGGTCTCCACGGACATTCTCGAGACCGTCCCCGCGTCCGAGGAGGCGTCCGAGCCGCCGGTCAAGGTCAAAACGCCTCCGGCCGAAAAAGCGGCCGCCAGCGGACCGGCTTCGGAAAAAAGGCCGGCAGCCGAAGCGTCTCTGGGCCCGGATGCCGCGAGCGCTCCCCTCGTGCCGGTCGATCCGAATGCGGTCAAAGTCCAGGAGATCAAGCCCACGCGCACCCAGCCCACGACCGCCGCGCCTTCCGGAACGACCGCCGGAGAGGGAGCCGCGCCGAAAACCACGCTGGGCCAACTCGTGGACATCACCGTGGTCGACACCACCCCCGTCCTGGTGCGCCGGGTCGAACCCGTCTACCCGCCTCTGGCTTTCCGGATGAAGGCCGAGGGCTCGGTGACGATCAAAGCCTTGATTGACGAAACGGGAGCCGTCGTCAGGACGGAAGTGCTTAAGACGAGCGGCGGCCCCTACGGATTCGAAAAGGCCGCACGGGACGCGGTCATGAAATGGCGATACAGACCCGCAGTCAAGGACAGCACGTATGTCAAGGTCTGGATTCCTGTGATTATGACTTTTGCCATCCAAGATTAAGGAGAACGTCCGTGGCACTCAACACCGACCAAGAAGCCCTTTATCGGAAAACGATGCAGGAGGTCCGGAAGCAGCTGGCCGCTCTGGACGCTCAAATCGAAAAAGAGCTGCAACTCGTGAGGGAAAAATTGGCCGCCCTCCAGGAGCAGAAAAAAACCTACAAACTGGTCCTGGAAGGCACGGCCAAGCTCCTCGGCCTGGAAATGGAGCTCGAGGAAGAAGAAGAGAAAATCACCGACATGCCGAAGGTTTGATTCCGCGCCGGCTGGCCCCCCCGAAAAATCCCACGGCCGTGTTCCCGGCCGGCCTGAAAAAAGGGTCTTTTCCGACCATGCCGGAGACGAAAGCGCCGCCTCCCCGTCCCTCCGGCGGTTTCCGCGCAGGTTAGGAAATGCACATCGTCACCCTGATCGCTATGGGAGTCGTCGTCGGTTTCATAGCCGCCATCCCCCTTGGGCCGATCAACATCTATGTCGTCTCCAACACCTTGAAGCGCGACTTCGTTCACGGACTGATGGGCGGTTTTACGGCGGCCGTACTGGACGTTTTTTTCTGTCTGGCGTTTCTCTTGAGCATCAAGCGCGTAGTCGATCTCATCGCGCGTTATTCCACGATCATGAAGGTCGTGGCCGCCCTCCTCTTGACCGGCATCGGCATCCGGCTCATTCTTCAGGGCAGGGCGTTGGCCGCATCCGGCTGGCCCAACCGCCCGGCCAGGATTTCGGCCCGCCCCATCATGGCCGTGTTCCTGCTCTATGTCTCCAATCCCGCCCTCTACGGCTTCTGGCTGGCGACGGCGGGCCTGGTCACGGCTCACCGCTGGGTGGCGAGCTCTCCCGACGCCTGGGGATTCGCCCTGGCCGTGGGGCTTGGGAGCGTGCTGTGGTATTTCCTCCTGGTGCGGTATGTCAACCGCCATCATCACCAGCTCCATCCCGCGACTTTCGGCAAAATTCTTCACGGGTTGGCCTTCGTCCTTTTCCTGTTGGCCGGGTTCAGCCTGGCCTCCCTGTTTTTTCCCGGGCTCACAGCGTCCCTTTAAAAAGGTATCCTTGTCCGTCCGCAAAATTTCTCCCGGCCGCAACGCCCGCCTCGATCCGGTCCGGCGCAGCGAATTCCTTCTCTCCCCGGCGGCCGGAAAGTCCGAGCCGGATCTCTTCGGAGAAATCCGAGCCTTCCGCGTTGACTCCAAAATCGGCCGGCCGAACGAGACCGACCTCCCGGAACGCTTCCTCCGAACCGACCGATGAACAGAGACGGCTTCCGAACCTGTCTTTTTCTTACGGGCTCCTTTTTCATCGTCTGGCCGGCCGCGACCTTAGGCTTGTCCGTGATCGGTTTCGCTCTGGGCGTTCCTCTTTCCCGGTGGCAGATCCTCTCGGGGTTCGTCTTGGCGGCGGCGTTCCTGATCGTCGGCGCCGTGAAGCTGAGCCCGGCCGCCGCGAAAACCGTCGCTGCCTCGAGCCTGGGCTTGGTCGTCGTCCTCACCCCGGCGGCGGCTTTCGCGGCCGAAGCGTTTATCGACACGTCTTACGACGGAAGGGCGTATCATCAAAACACGCTCATCCAAATGGCCACGGGCTGGAATCCCGTCGCCCGCCCCCTGGAACCGGACGGGCGGAGCCTCGATTATGAACCGCTCCCCCGCTCGCCCTGGACGGTTCATTTCCCCAAGTCCGCCGAAACGACCGCCGCGGCGTTCGTCAAAGCGACCGGCCGGATCGAGTCCGGAAAGGCATTCAACATCCTGCTTCTGTATTCCGCCTTCGCCCTGTCCCTTTACGCCCTGCTGGGATTCGCCGGCCTTCGCCTCCGGAGCGCTCTTCTCTTCGCCTCTCTGGCCGCCCTCAATCCCGTGACGATCTGCACGCTCCACTCCTACTATGTGGACGGCCAAATGGCCTCTCTCCTGACGGGCCTGTTCGCTCTGATCCTCGCCCTGTGGAGGGAGAAAGGCCTGTGGCCGCTCGCGGTTCTGGGGCCGGCGCTCGTCTTGACCATCAACACCAAATTCCCCGGATTGGGATACGCGTTTTTCCTCTCCGGCGGATTGCTGGCCGGCTTTTTGATTCTCAGACAGGGCCGCCGTCTTCTCGCCGCCGGAGCCGTCTGCCTGCTGTCGGGGATCATTGGATTCGGCGCGGTCGGCTACAATCCGTACATCACGAACTGGAAGCACTTCGGCCACCCCCTCCACCCGGCTTACGGGCCGCGGTCTTTCGGCGAGGAGGACATGAAACGCTTTCTGTCGACGCCCCCGAATCTGGCGGACAAGAACCGGTTCGAACAGTTCTTTATCTCCCTGACGTCTCGGTCGGACTACGTGCCCTATCCGGAACCGACTCGGAGAAAACTTCCCTTCACCGTCACGGCCGGCGAGGTGGCGTCGTTCGGCAACACGACGATCCGGGCCGGCGGTTTCGGGCCGCTGTTCGGAGGGATTGTCCTGCTCCTCGTGCCGTTCGCCGCAGTCGGATTTTTCCTGGGGGGGAGACGCTCGCTGCCGCATCTCGGATTCGTTCTGCTGGTGGCGCTGACGATCGCCGTCAATCCTCAATGCTGGTGGGCGCGCCTGACGCCTCAAGCCTGGCTCTTGCCGTTGATTTTCCTTTTCTTCTTGAGCCGTCTCAAGCCGCGGCGGAAAGCCGTCCGGTGGGGAGTCGCCGTCCTCCTCGTCCTGACCGTGATGAACCTCGGCCTCGTTCTGGGATCGAACACCGTTCAGCAGACGGGCCGCACTCTTCTCCTCCGGAGAAAACTCGACCGCCTGGCCCGGGCCGATCGGCCCATCCTGCTCGTGACCGGGGCATTTCCCTCAACGCGGGCTTTGCTGGCTGAGCGCGGAATCCGTTTTCAGGAGGTTGAGGCCCTGCCTGAAGGCCTCAAACCCCACCGCCTCGCCGACGGGGTTCTCTACGCCCGGCCGAACGCCCCGAGGCGTCACGACGAGTGAAGCTCGATGGAAATCGAGTTGTTCACCCAGGCTTTAAGCTCGGTCTGGGGAACCAATCCGGTCAGGCGATCGGCTTCCCGCCCGCCCTTGAAGAGAATCAGCGTGGGAATGGCCATAATGCCGTATGTCCTCGCCACAGAGAAATTCTCGTCGGTGTTGACTTTGACGATCCTGACCCGACCCTCCATTTCCGCCGCCAGGGACTCGAGCACGGGCGACATCATGAGGCAAGCCCCGCACCAGGGCGCCCAGAAATCCACCACTACGGGAATGTCCGACTCGATGACGCGCTTCTCGAAATCGATCTCTTTTATATCTTCTAAAGTGCTCATGAGAGGGTTTCCTTGACTTTTAAGACGGTCAGGATGCGCCGGACCGCGGGGTCCACGATCCTGTAACAGACTTGGTTCTTGTCCCTTCGGCCGGCGACGATCCCGGCCGCTCTGAGGATTTTCAGGCTTTGGGAGACGTGCGGCTGGGACAGATTCAGGCAGCTCTGGAGACGGCCGACGCACCGTTCCGAACGGGCGAGCTCCGCAAGCAGGCCCAGGCGCGCCGGATGGCCCATGGCTTTAAGCTTCCGGGCCGACGAAGCATAGGCACGAATGGATTTTTTCATAAACGCCTCACATGGAGAATAAGTTATATATTATATATAATTTATAATTTATGTCAAGATTTTGACGAAAAAAAACGATCAACCCTAAGGGGCGCGGCCGGCGAGCTGGCCGCAGGCTGCGCGGATCTCTCCGCCCTTGGACCTGCGGAGCGAAACGCGGACGCCCCGGGCTTCCACCCGCCGAAGAAAAGCGACGGCCTCGGGCCTTGAGACCGGTTCGAACTTCAAACCCTCGACGGGGCTGCAGGGAATGATGTTGACCTTGGCGCCCACGCGGCGGGCCAAGGCGCCCAGCCTCCCGGCCTCGGCCGGCGAATCGTTCACTCCTTTGATCAGAACGTATTCCAGCGTAACAAGACGGCCCGTTTCCTTCCGGTAATCGCGGAGCGCGGGGACGAGCTTGTCGAGCGGGTGCTTCCGGTTGATGGGAACGAGCCGGTCGCGAAGCGCGTTCGAGGCGGCGTGCAGCGACACGGCCAGCTCGACCTGGAGGCCGAGCGCCGCGAGCTTTGGAAGGCCCGGGATGAGCCCGCATGTCGAAATCAGGATGCGGCGTGCGGCGATGCCCAGACCCGACGGCGCGTTGAGCGTCCGGACGGCACGGGCCGTGTTTTCCCAGTTGTCGAGAGGCTCGCCCATGCCCATGAAAACGACATGGGTCACCGGCCGGCCGATCGCCTGCCGGACATGCAGTATTTGCCCCACGATTTCGCCCGCGGTCAGGTTTCGTGTGAAACCGGACATGCCCGAGGCGCAAAAAACGCAACCGAACCGGCAGCCGACCTGGGTGGAGACGCAGACCGTGGCCCGTCCGGGCGCGGGGATGAGGACGGTTTCGATGAGACGGCCGTCTTCGAGCCGCAGCAGAAATTTCTCGGCTCCGTCACCGCCTCTTTGCCGCGAGAGTTCCTCGAAGCCTTTCAGGACGAATTTTCGGTCCAGGGCCTCGCGCAGCGGCCGTCCCAAGTCGCTCATTTCCTCGAAGGCGCGGGCGCCGCGGCGGTAGAGCCAGGCGAACACCTGCCCGGCCCTGTAGCCCGGCTCGCCCCAGGATTCGAGTTCCCGGCGGAGATCTTCGAACTCCAGGTCCCGGATGTCCCGCCGCTCCATGTTGCTTCCTTCCTCCCTCTCTAACCGATCGCCTCTGCCGGAGATTCCTCACCGCGAAGTCGAGAAGAGGTCCCGCCCCGGGGTTGTCCTGCGCTCCTCCCGGCCCGAGCCCGGCAGGAGCGCTTGTCTTTCCAAGCGGACCGGCCGGCGCGGCAAGCCCTCGACGGCCGCCGCTTGATCCTCGGGGCGCAGACCCCAAAGTAAATCATATCTTTTCGGCGCCCGTCAAAAAAGGGGACCGTCGCGAACGCGGCCATGATGCGCCGCCGTCCGTGACCTGTGGCCATATGGGAGGCCGGGAGGGAGGATTGAGGCTCTATGAAACGATATGCCCCTCCCCTGCACCCTCCTTGAAACAGCGGGGTAAAAAGAAGCTGTCTCCGGACAGGCACGCGAAAACCGACCGAGATATCCGGAGCTGCCGAAGCGATGGGACCCGCGGAGGCCTCGACGCCCTTCCTGCCGGCCTCCCGCCGCGTTTTGAAGACGGAACCGCATCCAGTCATCCCGTCGCTTGCGCCGACGGTCATCGTGGAAGCGAAGAGGCAAATGGAGTACAATGCCCGCCGTTATGCCGTACCTCGGAGAGATTCTGGCTCTCGTTTCCGGCCTGTTCTGGGCGGGAGCCATTATTCTTTTCAAGGTGACCGGCCGGAACGTGCCGCCCCTCGGACTGAACCTGTTCAAGAACATGCTGGGAGTCGCCCTCCTGACCCTGACCATGCTCCTGGCAGGGCAGGCTGTCCTGCCCCGTTTCGGTGCCGGCGACTATTTCCTCATCCTGGCCAGCGGCGCTCTGGGCCTCGGCGTCTCCGACACGCTTTATTTCTTCAGCCTCAACGCCCTGGGCGCCAGTCCGGCCACGGTGGTCGCCGCGCTCTACAGCCCCTTCACCATCATTCTCTCTTTGACGCTCTTGGGCGAACGCCTGAGCCCCGCCCAGACGGTAGGCGTGCTCCTCATCCTGGCCGCCGTCCTCATCATCAGCTACCACAAAAGCGAACAGCCTCTCCCCAAGAAAAAGCTCTGGATGGGAATCGCCCTCGGCGTTCTCGCACAGCTGTTCACGGCGCTGAGCATCGTCATGATCAAGCGCCGGCTGGAAGCTCTCCCTCTTCTGTGGGCGACGAACATCCGCGTCGCAGGGGGGCTGATTTTTCTGGTCCCCGTGATCGCGTTCCATCCCCGGCGCAGAGGCCTGATTCTACCCCTTCTTCGGCGATCGAACTGGAAGGTCCTGGTGCCGGCCGCCGTCCTGGGCACTTATCTCAGCCTCCTGTTCTGGCTGGGAGGGATGAAATACACCCAGGCGTCCATCGCCTCCGCCCTGAACCAACTGAACATCGTTTTCGTCTTCCTCATGGCCGTGCTTTTTCTCCGCGAAAAACACGCGCCCCTCAAAACTTTGGCCGTGGTCATGGCCGCCGCGGGCGCGTTCCTGGCCTCGGCGCTCTAGTCCGGCTCGCCGGCCGCACCGGAAACGATGAGCAGAACGTACTGGCCTGCGCGATGGCCTCCCGCTACAATGTGAAGCAGGAGATCGCTCGGATCCGCAATCCCATCCACTTTGAGAACGCGCCGCGTTTCACGCTCGCCGACTGGGGCGTGGACTTGGCCATCCAACACGAGTTCGAGACGGCCAAGGAGATCGTGCGCCTCATCAAGCGCAGCGCAGCCACCGACGTCCTGGAATTCGCCGACGGCAGGGTCCAGCTCATCGGTGTCCGCATCGACGCCACCTGCCCCCTGGTGCACAAAACTCTAGAAGCGGACAGCCGGGAATTCCCCGAACGCATTTTCCGCGTGGTGGCCATCCTCCGAGGCACAGAGACCCTCATTCCCGGGGGAAACGAAACCTTCCAGAACAGGGACCAGCTGTTCGTCATCGCCGGCGTTGACGACATCCACGACTTCGTCGCCCTCCTGGGCAAGTCCGACGAAAAACTGCAACAGATCATGATCCTCGGCGGGGGCCGGGTCGGCCGGGCCACCGCCCGCCTGCTTGACGGAGAGAAGGACCTGACCATCAAGCTCATCGATTCCGACGCCGACCGGGCGCTGGAGCTGGCCGACGAACTGCACCGGACCCTCGTCATCCACGGCGACGGCCGCGACTTCAACCTTCTGGCCACGGAAGGAGTGCTGGAGACCGACGCCCTCGTCAGCGCCACGGGCGACGAGGAGACCAACATTCTGACAAGCCTGCTGGCCAAGCACCTCGGCGTGACCAAGACCATCGCCATGGTCAACCGCCGGGAATATCTGCCTCTCATGGCCCCGATCGGCGTCAATGCCGCGGTAAATACGAATATCATCACCTCGAACGCCATCCTGCGGCTCATCCGCCGGGGCGACGTCGTCGCCCTGGCCTCTCTCTCGGGCTTGGACGCTCAAGCCGTCGAATACCTCGTCCATGCCGAATCCCCCATCACCCGCAAACCGCTGAGCCGGATTCGTTTCCCCAAGGGAGCCATCGTGGGAGCCGTGACCCGCGGAGACGATGTGACCATTCCCGTCGGGGACACGCGCATCCGACCGGAGGACCACGTGATCATTTTCTCTCTCCCCCGGGCTCTGCCCGACATCGACAAGCTCTTTTCGGGCTGAGACACGCAACGGAGCCATGAACATCCCGATCATCGGCCGCGTCCTCGGCTTCATCATTGTTTTCGTGGCCTGTTCATGGCCGTCCCGGCCCTTTTCGCCTGGCATTACGGCGGCGAAGATCTTTCGGCCATACTTCTCTCTTCGGCTTTGACCCTGGCTTCGGGCGGAACGCTCATTCTCCTTTTCCGCCCCAAGGGCAAACTCCTGGTTCGGGACAGTTTCGCCGTCGTCGTTCTCGGATGGCTCATGGTCGCGGCGTTCGGCGCCCTGCCGTTTGTCCTCTCCGGGGCCCTGCCCTCGTTCGCCGACGCCCTTTTCGAGAGCATGTCCGGGTTCACGACGACCGGGGCCAAGGTCCTCGTCACGGTCGAAGACCTGCCTCACGGACTTCTGTTCTGGCGGATTCTGACCCACTGGCTCGGCGGCATGGGCATCATCGTGCTCTCGCTGGCCATTCTTCCGATGATCGGCGCCGGCGGCAGCCAGCTGTACAAAGCCGAAATCCCCGGGCCCGTGCCGGACAAGATCATGCCTCGTGTCCGACAGACGGCCTCGACGCTGTGGGGCGTTTACGTCCTTCTCTCCGTGTTCGAAATCCTGCTTCTCCTTCTCGGAGGCCTGAACCTTCACGAGGCGCTTTGCCAGACGTTCGGAACCATGGCCACGGGGGGGTTCTCGACACGGACGGCCTCCATCGCCGGAATTCACAGCCTTTTCGTCGAAGCGGTGGTCGTCGTGTTCATGCTCCTGGCCGGCACGAATTTTTCTCTTCACTATCACAGCCTGAGGGGAAAGCCTTCGGCTTACTGGAAAAGCGAGGAATTTCGGTTCTATCTTGTGATCCTCGCTGTCTTTGGGGCGCTTCTGACGGTCAACAACCTTGCCGCCGGAGCCTACCGGACGGGCGAAGCCGTTCGCTATTCCGTCTTCCAAACCGTATCCATCACCACGACGACAGGATTCACGACGGCCGATTTCGGAGGCTGGTCTTCGTCCGCCCAGCTCATCCTGCTCTTTCTGATGTTCATCGGCGGATGCGCCGGCTCGACGGGCGGCAGCATCAAGGTCCTCCGAATCATGATCCTCTTCAAACAGGGACTGACCGAATTGAAGAAGCTGCTGCATCCCCGGGCCGTGATCCCGGTCCGCATCGACGGACGGACCGTTCCTCCCGGAGTGGTGATCAATATCCTCGGCTTCCTGCTGCTCTACTGGGGCCTGTTGATCCTCTCCACGCTGATCATGACCCTGATGGGCTTCGACCTTGTCACGGCCTTTTCATCCGTAACGGCCTCGATCGGCAACATCGGCCCGGGATTGGGGGGGGGCCGGCGGCCAATTACCAGGCCATCCCTCTGGCCGGGAAATGTCTCCTGTCGTTCTGCATACTGGCCGGCCGCCTCGAGATCTATACCGTGCTCGTGCTCTTCACACGCGATTTTTGGAAATAGGCTCCTCCCAGGCTTCAAAGACGGCCTCGACGTTTTCCGGGCGGGCGCCGGGCCCGAACTCGCATTGGGCGATCGCTCCGCCGTTCCTCCAAAAAGCCCGCCGAACGCGGCGCACGGCTGCGCGGACCTCTTCGACGCTTCCCGACGGCAGCAGCCGCTGTCTGTCGATCTCGCCCCAGAAGGTCAGCCGTCCGGCGAAGCGGCGGCCGAGGTCTTCGATGTCCATGCAGAAGAGCTGGCTGTTCAGGGCGTCCACACCGACGTCGACCAGGTCCTCGATGATGTCGGTGATTTGGCCGTCGGAGTGCATAAAGAGATATTTTCCGCGGCGCCGGGCGATTGCGGCGTAATCGCGATAGAGAGGCTTGAAGATTTCGCGCCACAGCGCGGGCGAGACAAGGAGCGCGTCCTGTCCGCCCCAATCGTCCTGAATCTGAAGGCCGTCCACATCGGTCGAGGCCCAGAGTTCGAGCTCCCGCTTGTAGAAATCGTGCATCCGGTTGAGAAGCTTGAAGAGCTCCTTCGGCCTCTCGGCCAGGTCGAGGAAGAGATTCTCCGGCCTTCGGAGGTACTGGAGCTGTTCGAAGGGCCGCACGCGCGTGGGCGCCAGGACGAACCTGTCCGTGCCGGAGACGAAGCCGTTCACGCGGCCGGCGTCGACGCTCAGACGCTCCTCGGGCGTCCTTACGCGCTCGGCATCGCTCCAAGTCCTGACCACGGGACTCTTGACTTCGCCGATCATCCCCCGCTCGATGTTCTCGAAAACGCAGCCCCATTCGTCGACATACGTCCCCGGGCCGTGCTCCTCCCCCGTCGTGGCGGGCGGATCGCGGAAAAACGGAGGCGAAGTCACGATATCGTCGGGGAAACGTTCCCTGAGGCGCGCGATTTCCCGGGGATAGCGCTCCTCGGCCCAGGGCAGCAGCCAAAGCTGTCGGGGGGCGCGGTCGGGCGAGCGGAAGGCGAGCGTTCTCGTCACTCTCTCTCGGGAATTCATGCCGCTCCTCCGGGACTCAAAAGGCCTCGCCGGCCGTGAAATAAAAGCCCGAGGTCCCCTTTCCCCAGGCGAAATCAAGCCTGATGTTCGTCCCCTCGCTCGGCGCGATCTTGAAGCGGACGCCGAACCCCGCGGAACATTTCATGCCCTCGGGACCGAAACGTCCCGGGCGTTCGGCGACCTGGCCCAGGCCGGCGAACCCGACCAGGCCGAACCTCCACCACACGGGAAGCCTGTATTCGGCCTGGAAGGCGAGAAGATGCCTGTCCCGGTAACGGCCGGAATAATATCCCCGCATGATGCTGTCGCCGCCGAGTTTGGGGATGCTCTTAAAGGGCGGCTCTCCGACGACGGCCTGGTAGAGCGCCTGAAGGGCCAAGACGTGCGAGGACAGGAGGGAGACATACCGTCTCAAATCCAGCTTGAGCGAAGCGTAGTTGAAACCGCTCCCCAGGAGCCCGCTGTTCAGGACCGCCGAGACCTGACAGTACATCCCCCGCTCGGGGAAAAAGACATTGTCCCGCGTGTCCCAATTGATGATGAAACCCGCGCCGGAGCTCGTCCCGCCCGACGCTCCGGGCCAGGTTCCGGAATCGAGCAGACCGCCCGGCTCGGTTTTCAGGATGGCGTAGCTTTCGAACTGATAGAGCGGGCCGGCGTAGAGATTGCCGGCCGTCCAGAGTTTTTTCTGAAAGGACAGCTCCAGGACAAAGGTCCGGGGAGTGAAATCCTCCTCACGCTCCGCGGGAGCTTCGTTTCCCAGGCCCCACGTTTTTTCGGGATATCTCTCGAACAGAATTTTGCCTTTGAGAAAGAAGGATTCTCCTCGAAAATAGGCTTCGGGCTCCCACTTGGTCGCAAACTGTTTGAGCTGGGTATAGACGGCGTAAAAATAAAGCGATGACGGCCTGGAATCCGGTTTGCTGTCCGCCGGCCTGTAGGTCAGCAGGCCACCCACCCCTCCCCCCCATTGCGTCTCCGGCATGTTGAAGAGGACCGGGAGGACGACGGCGCCGACTCTGGCCTTATCCTGCTTCTCCGCTTCGGTCCTCGCCTCTCCGCTCCCCCGGGCCGGCGGAGCAAACAGAAACAGGAGCGCGGCCGCCAGGCAGATCTTTTTCCCCCCGACCAGGGACTTCATTGCCTATCACCCGGGCCTAATATAGCAAAAAAACCGGAAGGATTGAAAATCCGGCTGCGGCAGTGTTACACGGATCAGGCCGGAAGGGAGGGTCGAGGCGCCAGCTTCCTGTCCGGATGCGGTTTCCAGGTTCATTATCCGACTCAAAACGAATAAAAAGTAGAAACTCTCTTCGCGACTTCGTATAATATGAAGCCGGACAGGCAAACGACGATGCCGGGCTTCAAGGTGGGGATCGACAGCCACTGCCTCCAGCCTCTCGGCCTCTCCCATTTCGAAGTCCTGGAGTGGGCCGTTCGGAACGGCGCCCAGGGCGTTCAGTTCTCCGCGGGCTGGCCCGAGGACAAGGGCGATCCGGATCCCGGCCTGCTCGACGACCTGGCCGCCCAAGCCCGAGACATGCGCCTGTACCTCGAATGGGGAGGCGGACAGCACATCCCCCTTGATCTCGCGACCAACGCGCCCAAGGATATTTTCGACGGCAACCGCCGCGCGGCCGAGCAGGCCCGGCGGCTCGGAACGTCCACGATCCGCTCGTACTCGGGCGGCCTCATGCGCTGGAAGGAAGAAAATCCCCCGACGGAGACGTATCTCAAGGAAACGGCCCGCGCCCTCCGCGACCAGCTGCCCATGCTTCGAGACAACGGAGTGGCCCTCGCGTTGGAGACGCATTTCGAATTCACCACTTTCGAGCTCCTCCGGCTGTTCGACATGTGCGGCGCCGCGCCGGGAGACTGCCTCGGGATCTGCCTGGACACGATGAACCTCCTGACCATGCTCGAGGACCCGCTGTCGGCGGCCTCACGCGTCCGGGACTGGGTGGTGACCACCCACGTCAAGGACGGCGGCCTGATGCATTACGACATCAATATGCTGTCCTTCACCGCGCCGGCCGGCAGGGGCGTCGTGGATCTGGCAGGCATATTCCGGCTCCTCGGGGAAACGGGTCGTCCCATCAACCTGACGGTCGAGGACCACGGGGGGAGTTTTCTTCTCCCCGTCTCGAACCGGTCCTTCCTCAAGAAATTCCCCGACATGCCGCTCGAGGAGTGGGACCGGATCCTGAAACTCGTGGCCGGGACCGAAAAGCGGCTCAAGGCCGGCGAGATCGAAATCCTGAACGACGAGAACTGGCCCGAAGTCTGCGAGGACCGTGTCCGGGAGGACATTCGGGCGGTCAAAGAGATGGTCCTGCAAACAAGGTTCGAGGCGTGATCGCGGCCGGCTGTTCTTGGATTCGGCCGGAGGCGGCGAAAGCGGCCGCCCGAGCGATCGGAAAGGAGCCCGCGCGGCCGCGACGAAGACGGAAATCGAGTTCCGGGGAAAAAGATTCCCGCTCTATTCCCTGAACACCCGCAATCGCCCGGCAGGACGGATTTCTTGTTGTCCACGGCGTTTTTTGATATAAAATCCGCGATCGAATCCGAAGGAAGAAAGGAGACTGGCCATGTCGACAAACCGCAGCGGAGGAGACCGTTTCATCTGGGGGCTCATCATCGTGGTCGTGGGTGTCATCTTTCTCCTGGGCAACCTGGGAAAGGTCAGCACCCATAACGTTTTCAGGACGTTCTGGCCGGTCATCCTCATCATCATCGGGCTCTGGCAGCTGATAAGCAGCGGCTACCGGGACGTCTTTCCCGGCTTCCTCCTGATCGCTTTGGGATTGATCTTCCTTCTCCGGAACCTGGGACACCTTCCCCGGAACGTCTGGGTCTACGTCTGGCCCACGGTGATCATCATCGTCGGCCTGTGGCTGATTTTCGGCCCTCTGTTTCGCCGCCGATCTCTTTCCGGACCGGCCGTCACGGCCGACGACCTCAAGGCCTCCGTCGTTCTGGGCGGCATCAACCGCGTCGTCACGTCTCAATCCTTCCGGGGCGGACGCGCTTCGGCCGTCCTCGGAGGTCTCGACATCGACCTTCGGGACGCCGCCCTGGACAAAGGGCAGGCGACCATCGACGTGAACGTTTTCATGGGCGGCATCGACATCAAGGTGCCGCGCAACTGGAAGGTCGTCGTGGACATTTCGCCCGTTCTGGGCGGAGTCGAAAACAAAACGGCCTCGCTTCCGGACGCGGAAGCCCGGGCGACGCTTTTCGTTCGGGGATCGGTCGTCATGGGAGGCCTGGACGTCAAAAGCTGAGATGAAGAGAATCGCGCTCTGGCTCCTGGCCGGAGCACTCACCCTGGTCACGGCTGTTTATCAGCGGCGGACCGGACCCAGCTATCCGCTGCGGGGCCGGGAAACCCTGTGCGGCCGGACCCTTTCCTATCGTTTGACCCGCAGCGCAGTCAACGTCCGTCCCTTCAAGCTTAAAGTCCCCGTTCCGGAAAATTCCGGGGTCACGGGCACGGTCGCCTACGCGCGCTTTAAAAAGGGAGTCTCCTGGAATCCGGAACGGACTGTGGAGATGACCTTCGAGCGCGCGTCTTTAAAGCACGGAGGAGAAAAGACCGTTCCGGCCCTCACCGCCCCCCTGTCCTGGCCGGGCGGCGGGAACGGCCTGGCGCCTCCGGCCGGAAAGCTGGCCTACAAAGTGACCCTGTCCTGCGGCGCCGAAAGCGCCGCGCTGAACGGCGGCCGGCCGGTCATCATCCGTTTCCGAGGCGATGTCCCGGCCTGGATCATGATTCCCCACATCCTCGTCATGTTCCTGGCCATGCTGTTCGGCGTGGCCGCCGGCCTGGAGGCGCTGCGGCCGGACGGAAAACCCCGGGCCCTGGCCTTCTGGACGCTCCTCTTGCTTTTTCTCGGCGGCTTTTTCCTCGGCCCGCTTATGCAAAAATATGCTTTCGGGGCCTACTGGACGGGTTTCCCCCTCGGCACGGACCTGACGGACAACAAAACGCTCATCGTATTCCTCGGCTGGCTGGCGGCCATCGTCCTCGGCCGGAAAGGCCGGGGAACGCGCTTCTGGATCTTGGGCGCGGCCGTGCTGATGCTCGTCGTCTATCTCATCCCCCACAGCCTTCTGGGGTCGGAATGGGATTACACGGCGACGGGAAGATGATGGGGGGGCCGGAGGGATGAAAAAGCCGGCCGCTCTTTTTATCCTCGGAACGCTCCTGGCGGTCGGCGCGCCGTGGTCGGCCGCGGTCAACCGGGGAGAAGACAAAACGGCCGATAGCCGAGAGCGCCGCTTGAGCCTCGGCCTGGGAATGTCCCTCGGCGCCTTCAACTCCTGTCCCGCATTCAACCTGTCCGCCGTGTTCCCCGTCACCTCGAGGCTCTCCGCCGAAGCGGAATTCGCCTATCACTTCAATCCCGCAGAAGACGAACCGAATCCGCCGCCCGATTATCACCGCAGCAGCGCCGCGCTGGGGCTGTCGCTCTCGGGGCTCTTCGCTCTCCGGGAGCCCGGCGGGCCCGTGACGCCCTACATCGGCCTGGGCGCCGGCGCCTTCTTTCTCTCGATTCTGACCGATCGGCCGCCCGCCGAGAGAGAAATCCAGTCGCGTCGAAGGCTCGCCGCCGTTCTGCTCGGGGGGATCCTCGTTCCTTTCGGGACGCGCGCCGGGCTGTGTCTCGAAGCGCGGCAGCATGTCCTCTCGGGAGGGGACGGGCTCGTTCTTCGCCTGTCGGCCGCCGTCTTCGCCGCGTTCTGAGCGCCTTCGCCGGTCGGGCGGTCCGGCAGGCGCTCGCGAAAAACGGGTTGATTTTTTCCTTCGAAAACATGTATCGTCTTCCTCTTATCAACGCGCGAGGTCTTGAGAGACGATGAAACGCCTTTTTGCCGCCTGGGCTGCGGCGATCCTGGTCTCGGCGCTCGGCCTGAGCGCCGAGACGCCGTCCGATCGGGAACTGTCCATGAGTCTGGGAAGCGGACTGGGCGATTTCGGTTCGACGCTCGTCGGGGGCTTAAGCCTCAACTTCCCGACCGGGAACGAGAGCCGCCTCCGCCTCGAGCCCGAGCTCTGTTATTATTACGACCCCGCCGAGCCTTCTCACACGCCCGGAGTGGCCGTCACCAGCACCGCCTTGAGCGCCGGTCTCAGCCTTCTCTTCCGCCTGGAGCTCGCCGCGGGGCGGATCTTTCTCGACATCGGTTTGTCGCAGGGAATCATGCACGTCTCGGAAACCCGGGAAAACGACGAGCTCAGAGAAATCACCTCCTCGCCGTCGAGCGAAGTCTATGTCGGCCCCTTGACCGCCTTCCATTTCAAGCTCGACGACCGCTCCGGCATCCGCTTCAACGCCCACATCCTCTACATTCCCTGGGACGGCCGTTCGATCCCCCGCCTGTCCATCGGGTATGCTTTCCGGTACTAGGCCGCCGGGCCTAGGCGGCCGAATCCGCTTTTTTGACAAGGGGATTTTCTTGTGCTAAGTAAGTGTTTTCTTATTCCCGGCATCGGATGTCACGCGTGAAAAAAGCCTTTCTCAAGGGGACCCTCCTCCAGTTCGCGGTGCTCCTCGGATTGTGGCTTCTCCTGAGCGGGCGTATCGACCTCTTCCACGTAAGCGCCGGCGTTTTCTCCGCGCTTCTCGTGACGCTGATGCATGTCCGGGTCAACCGACATCTCTATTTCGACAAGGGCATCGCCGCCGGACGCTCGCTTCGCGTCGTCCGCCTGGCGCGCTACATCCCCTGGCTGCTGAAACAAATCGTCCTGTCAAGCCTTCAAGTCGCCTACGCCGTCCTCCACCCCCGCATGCCCATCAATCCCAGCCTGGTCCGGTTCCGGGTCCGGCTGCCCAACATCACCGCCCGCGTCATTCTCGGAAACTCCATCACCCTCACTCCCGGAACGCTCACCCTGCGCATCAAGGACGACGAGTTCCTGGTCCATTCCCTCATGGAGGCCTCCCACGCCGGCCTCATCGACGGCTCGCTCCCCCGCCACGTGGCCCGGCTCTACGGAGACAAGTCCGCCGACATCGTGTCCGAGGTCAAGATCTTCCACAAGGCGCGCCATGTTTGAATATTGGTTTTTCGTCATTCTGGCCGCGGCCCTGACGGTCGTCATCTCCCTGCCCCTCTACCGCGTCATCGCCGGCCCGACGCTTCCCGACCGCATGCTGGGCGCCAGCGCCATCGGCACCAAAACCATGGTTCTCATTCTTCTCATCGGCTTCATCTTCGACCGGGTGGACATGTTCATCGACATCACCCTGGCCTACGCCGTCCTGAACTTCATCGGCACGATCGCCATCGCCAAATACCTTACCTCGGGCAAGGAGAAGAAATGAGCGGGCTCCACGTCGCCGCCCTGGTCGTCCTGGCCGCCGGCTCTTTCTTCCTGCTCGTCGGCAGCATCGGCCTCCTCCGCTTCCCCGATTTTTACTCCCGCTGCCACGCCACGGGCAAGAGCGACACCCTGGGGGTCATGCTCCTCGTCCTAGGACTCATCCTCGTCGAAGGGTTCACTTTGAACTCGGCGAAACTCCTTCTCATCCTGACCTTTGTCGGCCTGACCAATCCCACCGCCACCCACGCCCTGGCCCGGGCGGCATTCCAGATCGGGCTCAAGCCCCGCTTCCGCCGCCATGATTCCGGCACATCCCCGGAAGAGAAAAAAGAGGACTGAATGCACCCCGAGCTTGAAATCGTCCTTCTCCTCGTCCTGCTCATCACCGCCGTGACCGCCCTGATGATCAAAAATCTCCTGACGGCCGTGGTTTCGCTCACGGTATTCAGCTTCATCTCGGCCCTGCTCTACGCGGCCATGGGCGCCGTGGACGTGGGGTTCACCGAGGCCACGGTCGGCGGCGGAGTGACCGGCGTTCTCCTGCTCCTTCTCATTTTCAAGACGACCCGCAGGAGCTCGGATTGAAAGCCGCGAACGTCCTCGTCCTCGTCGCCTTCTGCGGCCTGCTCATCTACGCCGCGACGGGTTTTCCCAACCGGGGCGACGCCCTCAGCGTCACCAACCGGGAGTCGAGCCCGGCCGGGACGCCCAACGCCCCGACGCACTACATCCGCCGCGCCAAGGAGGAGGCGCACACCGACAACATGGTGACGGCCATTTTGGCCGACTACCGGGGCTACGACACTCTGGGCGAGGAGACGGTCATCCTGACCGCCGGGCTGATCTGCTACCTTCTCCTGCGAAGGGAAAGGAGCGGCCATGAGAAGGAATGAGAACAATCCCATCATCGACCTCATCTCGTCCCTCGTGGCGCCCTTCATCATGCTTTTCGGGCTGTACGTCATTTTCCACGGCCACTACAGCCCGGGAGGCGGATTCCAGGGCGGGACGCTCCTGGCGGCGAGCGTCATCCTTCTTCGCCTGTCTCTAGGGTCCGAGCTTGGCCAGAGCCAATTTCCGCGCCGGCTGGGCACGCCCCTGGCCTCGCTGGGAGTTCTCATCTACTACGGCACCGGTCTGGCGGCCCTGATCCTGGGAGGAGCGTTTCTCAACTACGGCTTCATCCCCTTCTCCGCCCTCGCGCCTCTCCGCCGCTCGTGGGGCATCCTGTCGGTCGAGATCGGCGTCGGGCTGGCGGTCATGGCCGTCCTGGTGGCCATCTACGACGACCTGCTCGAGGGAGAGCCCGATGCGTGATTTCCTGGTGGGCCATTATTTCTACTGGTTCATCTTCCTGTTGATGACCATCGGCCTCGCCGGCATCATCCTCAAGAGGAACCTCATCAAAAAGGTCATCGGCATGTCGATTCTCCAGGTGGCCATCATTCTCTTTTTCGTGGCCAGCGCCTCCAAGTGGGATGCGACCGTGCCCATCCTCGACCCGGCCCTGGGCGCGGCCGACGTGACGAAGTACATCAATCCCCTGCCCCATTGCCTGATGCTGACGGCCATCGTCGTCGGGGTGGCCACCTCGGGCGTCGCCTTCGCCCTGATCATCATGATCTGGCGCCGCTTTCGGACGCTCGACGAAAACGAACTCCTGGAAAAACTGAAACATGATCCCGACTAACGCCCCGGCCCTCGCCCCCTTGATCTTCCTGTTCGCCGCATTGATCATCCCCCTGGCGGCCTTCAAGGTCCGGCGTCTGGCTTGGGTCCTGGCCATAGCGGCCGCGGCCGCCGCGGCGGCCGTGTCGGTCTGGAACATTTTCCGCGTCCTCGAGTCCGGAACGTTTCATTACCGTTTCGGCGGCTGGCCGCCTCCCCTGGGCATCGAATACGTCCTCGACCCCCTGTCGGCCTTCATCACCGCGGTCATCAACCTGACGGCCCTGGTCGTCCTGGTCCACTCGCACCTGACCGTCGCCGCCGAGCTTCCCGAGCGAAAGCACGTCCCGTATTACGCCCTGGTCATGCTCATGATGTCGGGATTCAACGGCATCGTCCTGACCGGCGATTTCTTCAACCTTTACGTCTTTCTGGAGATCGCTTCCTTGGCCCTTTACGGACTCATCGCCGTGGGAGACCGCAAGTCGCCCGTGGCGGCCTTTCGCTACCTGGTGATCGGCATGGTCGGCGGAGGCTTTTACCTCCTGGGCGTGGGCTTCTTATACATCAACAGCGGATCGCTCAACATGGCCGACTTGAAGGCCATCCTCCCGGCGGTCGGAGCCGGGCCGGAGATCATCGTCGCCCTGTGTTTCATGGTTCTGGGATTCGGCATAAAGATGGCCCTCTTCCCTTTGCACGGCTGGCTACCGGACGCCTACACATACGCCCCGACGGCCACGTCGTCTCTCATGGCCCCCATCGGCACCAAGATCGGAGCCTACGGGCTGCTGCGCGTCCTGTTCTTCGTCTTCGGGGTGAACTTCGTCACCCGCACCGTGCCGCTGGCCCAGGTCGTCTCCTGGCTGGCCGCGGCGGGCATTCTCTACGGCTCGATCATGGCCATGGCCCAGGACGAGCTCAAGCGCATGCTGGCCTTCAGCTCGATCGCCCAGGTGGGATACATCGGCCTGGGGATCGGCCTGGCCAACTCGCTGGGCCTTCTGGGCGCTGTTCTCCACGTCTTGAATCACGGTCTGATGAAAGCCTGCTTGTTCCTCGTGGCCGGGAATTTCCGCCTGCGGCTGGGCCATTCCCGCATCCGGGCCCTGGACAGCGGAGCGCGGCGGCGCATGCCCTGGACGTCGGCCGCCTTCACCCTGGCCGCCCTGTCCATGATCGGACTGCCGCCCACGGTGGGCTTCTTCAGCAAATGGTACTTGGCCCTGGGAACGATCCGCAACCGGAGCTGGGTCTTCCTGGCCGTGATCCTCGCCAGCAGCCTGCTCAACGCCGTGTATTTTTTCCGGGTGATCGAAAGGCTTTACCTGAGGCCGGCCCTGCGGGACAATGAAGGCCGGGAGGCCGAAGGCCGGACCGAAGCCGCTCCCTCCATGCTCCTCCCGACCCTGGTCCTGGCCGCATCCCTGATCGTCATCGGCCTTCTGAACGCCGTCATCGTCAACGGGCTGCTCGTCCGGTTCCTGCCGCCCGGCCTGGAGATCGTTTTCCCATGAGCGCCCCGGCCGCCCCGTCGCTTCTTCCCCTTCTGGCCGTGCTCGTCTCGCTGGCCGCCGTGCCGCTCATTCTTCTCAGCTCCCGAAGTCCGCGCCTCCGCGAAACCTGGACGCTGGCCGCGGCGGCGGCCAAGTTCGGCCTGGTCCTGGCTCTTCTTCCCGGCGCCCTCCGCGGCCGGATTGCGGTTTTCGATCTCTTCGAGATCGTCCCCGGGGTTCGCCTCGAGCTGCGGGCCGATCCTCTGGGCGTGCTTTTCGCCCTGGTCGCCTCGGGCCTGTGGATTCTGACCTCTCTCTATTCCATCGGCTACACCCGCGGCCTGAACGAGCATAAACAGACCCGCTACTTCGCCTTTTTCGCCGTCTGCCTTTCGGCCACCGTGGGCATCGCCTTCGCCGCCAACCTGGTGACCTTCATCCTTTTTTACGAGATCCTGACCATCGCCACTTATCCTCTGGTCATTCACAAGGAAACGCCCGAGGCGGTGAGCGCCGGCCGCAAATACCTGGCCTTCACCCTGTCGGCCGGAGTGCTGCTCATCGCCGCGGCCGCATGGTCCTTTCTTCTCGTCGGCGATCTCGATTTCAAGCCGGGCGGGATTTTTTCCGGAGCGGCGCTGGCGGGGAAAACCGCCGTGCCGCTTTTTCTCCTCTTCCTGGGCGGCGTGGGAGTCAAATCGGCCGTCATGCCGCTTCACAGCTGGCTTCCGACGGCCATGGTCGCTCCGACGCCGGTCAGCGCCCTGCTCCACGCCGTGGCCGTGGTCAAGGCGGGCGTCTTCGGGCTTGTCCGCGTTGTGGCCTTCGTCTTCGGGCCCGACCTGCTCCGCCGTTTTCATTTGGACACGGTGCTCATCGTCTTCGCCGTGACGACCATTCTCGTCGGATCGCTCCTGGCTCTCAGACAGGACAACCTCAAACGCCGGCTGGCTTACTCGACGGTTTCCCACCTGTCCTATATCATCCTCGGAACGGCGCTCCTTTCCGGACCGGCGCTCATCGGGGCCCTGCTCCATCTGGCCTTTCACGCCACGATGAAGATCACGCTCTTTTTCTGCGCCGGGGCGATTTACGTCCGTCTCCATCGGGAAAACGTCTCGGAGCTCAACGGCATAGGCAAGGCCATGCCCTGGACGATGGCCGCCTTCACCCTCGGCTCCCTGGGATTGTGCGGCGTCCCGCCGCTCAACGGTTTCCTCTCCAAGTGGTTTCTCGGCTCGGCCGCGGTCGGCACGGGGCGGCCGCTCCTGGCCGGCGTTCTCATCCTCAGCGGGCTCCTCAACGCCGCTTATCTTCTGCCCATCGTCCAGCGCTCTTTTTTCCGTAGGGGCAGCGGCCTTGAAGGCCGGCGCGAGGCGTCTCCATGGATGGTCGTGCCGCTCGTCCTGACCGCCGTTCTCACCCTGGTTCTGGGATTGTTCCCGGGAACGTTCCACCGCCTGGCCGGCCGCGTCGCGGCCGGGATTTTCGGAGGATGACGATCGTGAGAACCATACTGCGCGCGGCTCTCGCAACGGCGCTCGCCGGCCTCGTTTTTCTCTCCCTGGCTTTCCAGATTTTTCACCCGCCCGGGGAAAGCCGTCACGTTTCGTGGTGGGAATCGATCCCCGGATTTTTCGCACTCTTCGGCTTCATCGGCTGCCTGGCCCTCATCGCGCTCGCCCTCGGGCTGGGGCGGGCCTTTCTGAGAAAAAACGCGCGGTACTACGACGATGACTGAGATCGTGATCCCTCCCGGAGCGGCTCTGTGGGCCGGAGCTCTTATCCTGCCTCTCCTCCGCCGCCGGGTTCGGGCCGCGGCCTTCGTCTTTTTTTCTCTCGCCTCCCTGGCGCTCGTGTTCGCCCTGCCGGACGGCGCACGGTGCGACGTCCGCTTCCTGGACCAGACACTCATCCTCTGCCGGGCGGACGCCCTCAGCCGCCTGTTCGGAATCATCTTCGCGTTCATCGCCGCCGCGGGCGGACTCTACGCCCTTCACCTTCGCGACACGGGCCAGCAGTGCGCCGCGCTGTTGTATGCCGGAGGCGCCCTGGGAGCGGTTTACGCCGGAGACTTTTTTACCTTTTTCGTCTGCTGGGAGGCCATGGCCGCGGCTTCGACCTTCCTCGTCTGGGCGGCACGGAACCGAGAAGCGCGCCGGGCGGGTTTTCGGTACCTTCTCTATCACCTCTTCGGCGGCGGGCTGCTTCTGCTGGGAATATTCTTTCTGGGGGCGCAAAACGGCGGCGGATTGGAAATCTCCGCCTTCGCTCCGGGCTCGTCGGCCGCCGCCTGGCTCATCCTTCTCGGCGTGGCGGTCAACGCGGCGGTCGTCCCCCTCCACACCTGGCTCCCGGACGCCTATCCCCGGGCCACGGTCACCGGCGCCGTGTTCCTGAGCGCCTTCACGACCAAGGCGGCCGTCTACGCCCTGGCCCGCATGTTCCCCGGCTGGGACGTCCTGATCTGGGCGGGCGTGGCCATGACCCTCTACGGCGTCGTCTATGCCGTCCTGTCCGACGACATCCGCGGCATCCTCGCCTATCACATCGTCAGCCAGGTGGGCTTTATGGTGGCCGGCGTCGGCCTGGGAACGGAAATGGGCCTCAACGGCGCGACGGCCCACGCTTTCAGCCACATTCTCTACAAGGCGCTGCTGTTCATGGCCGCCGGCCTCGTCCTTCACACGACCGGCCGCCGGAACCTGAGCGAGCTGGGCGGCCTGGGAAAACGCCAGCCCGCGGCGCTCATCCTGTACATGATCGCCGCCTTCTCGATCTCCGGGGTGCCTTTCTTCAACGGCTTCATCAGCAAGTCCATAACCGTGAGCGCCGCCGGAGAAGCGGGGCGTCAGGCGGCCGCGCTTCTTATGCTCCTGGCCTCAGTGGGGACGTTTTTAAGCGTCGGACTCAAGCTTCCCGTTTTCACCTGGTTCTCCCGCGACCGGGGCCTGAAACCCGAGCGGGCGCCCTGGAACATGTATCTGGCCATGGGAGTGACGGCTGCGGTCTGCATTCTCCACGGCATCAAGCCCGGGCTGCTCTACCGCTGGCTGCCTTACGCCGCGGATTACCACCCTTATTCGAGAGTCCACCTGTCGGAAACCGTCCAGCTTCTCGTCCTCACCCTGGCGGCTTTCTGGATGTGCCGCCGGCTTCTCGAGCCGCACGCGGGGACGGTCCTTGATTTCGACTGGTTTTTCCGCCGTCCGGCGGCGTTCTTCCGCTTTCTTTTCGTCGACACGACGGGAAGATTTTTCGACGGCACGGCGCGGGCCTCCCTGGCCGCCGTGCGGGGATTGGCGGCCCTGAGCCGCAATCCCTACCCGGCACCCGCGCGCGGCGGCGTCGAGGCCGGATACGCCCAGGACCGCCACCGGCCCTCGACCCGGACGCTGGTCTCGATTATCCTGGCGGTCTTCAGCGTCCTCGCCGCGCTCGCCCTGCTCGCCGTCCGCTGATTCACCTCGTCATGGCCAGGGTGTCGCTCTTGGCGTAGCCCTGCGGAATTTTGAAAACGTCCGCGGACGGGGTTTTCTCGGAAATCTCGACGACCTCCGAAGTCGACCGCACCTTGGCGCCCATCATGTCTATGACCGTCTCGGAGGCGATCCAGTAGCCTTTGATTTTCTTTAACTCGGCGACCGTCGCCTCGTCCAGCATCATCGTCCCCTGAAGGACGCTGTTCATATACTTGTCCATGACCAGAGAGACATCAAAGAGAACATTCGTCGAGGTCCAGACGGTCATTGTGATCGGCATCATCATCGTGATCGCCGCCTCATATCCCCGGCACGTCCAGGAGCCGATTTTTTTCGTCGTCTCCAGGGGCTTGACGGAGGCGGTCATCTTCATCATCCCCGCCATCTGGGCCATCTGGGGGGGAAGGATCTTGGATATGTCCAGCGGCAGGGAAGCCGGGGTGTAGGTCCGGCTCTTGTGGTTGATGAACACGACCTCGCTTTTCTTCAGGTCGATGAGAACGGACATTTCAGGGCTGATGTAGGCGAAGCGGTCCGGGCCGATCCACTGCTCCTGAACGCCGTCTTTGGCCGGCTGGCTTTGCCCCATCATGGAGTAGGCGTCCGTGTGGGTCTTGGACTTGACGTAATAGTCCGCCGCGGCGAAGGACGCCGGAATCAGAAGAGATGCGACGAGCGCCAGTGTCTTTTTCATTTGTCTTGTCTCCTTTCGGGCCCGCCCGGGGGCCGCGGTATGGATATTTTCGAGCCGAGCGGATGCTTCAGATCCTGAAGAGCACTCCCGCGAGGAAACCGAAGCCGCCGAAGTCCACCACGGCCTCCGCGGCCCTGGAGAAAGCCGGCCCCGCGGGCGGCTGGGAGAGGACGTCGACCAGGGGGAAGATTTCGCCGTCACCGAGGCTGAAATCGATCGCGTAAAGCGTTCCCTCGCGGCTCGTTTCTCCGGCCTCGCTCGAGGAACGATCAAGGGTCCCGAAAAACTTGGAGAACCTCGCCCGACGGGCCTGCCCCTCGAAAAACACGGCGACATGGCGGCTCATCCTGAATTCAAGGCCCAGCCCGCCGTCATACCCCCAGCCGCTTGATTTCAGGTCGAAGAGATCCTCTTCCCAGTAGTCCTCCCAGTCCCGGCGATAGACGGCCTGCGCTTGGGCGACATAATAATAGGACGCTCCGGCGTTGAGGCCGAGAGCGAGACGGCCCGAAAGCGGGATGCGGCCGAAAAATCCGGCGCGCACGGGCAGAGCCCGCGGGGACATCTCGATATTCTGTGTTGTGGGGACGACATCTCCGTTTCCATCGGCGACCGACCGGCAGTCGGCGCGCCCCGAAACCCAACCGGCGCCCATTCCGAAGGACAGCCAGGACGTCAGGGGAAAAAGGACGTCCGCTCCTACGGAGGTCGCCCATCCGCCGGGACTCCCCTCCACGTCCGTCCGGACACCCCACAGGGAGCCCGCGTGCGCCCATAAATCGAGCCAACCGCGGAGGCCCGTGTTGAAGTCGCCGCCGTTCATCGTGCTCAGGCCGCCGTAAAGGCGCAGCCCTGTCCGGACTCCCGGCCCCGTCTCGTCCGCCGGGGACGCAAAGGCCGAGACGGAAAGACATGCGGCCAGGATGAAGGACAGAATCGTTTTTTTCATGGGCGTTTCCTCAAGTCTTACAAACGGACGACTATCCCCAGGGCCAGAGACAGCCCGCTGAAATCGATCCGGGTTCTCCGCACGTCGCTGATGCCGAAGCCGGCGGGCTCGGTGTCGGCGATTTCGAAAATCCGCCAGGAGCCCAGCGGGCTGAGGTCCACATTCTCGCTCCACAGAAAACCGCTGACGGCATCGGACCAGCCCGTGCTGTCCGACATGGTCACCTCGCCCTTGAAATTGGCGAAGGAAGCCCACCGTCCCCGGGCCTCGGCGAAGAGCGCCAATCGGCGGCTGAGAGCGCATTCCATTCCCAGCCCCCCATGGAAGCCCAGGCCTCCCCCGTGGACCCGGTATTCATCGAGCGTCCAGTATCCTGATGCGTCGGTTAATTTCTGCGAGGCGGCGCCCCAGGCCAGATAGGGGCCCAGGCCGCCGTGAACGTCGAACGAAATCCTCCCTCCGATGGGAAGGGCATAGTGAAGGCTGACCGTCACCGGCGCGGCGCTGATCGCGGTTTCGGCCTCGTATGTCAAAGCGGACAAGCCGGAAGCGGCCGGAGTGAACGATACACCCGATGTCTCCGACGCCCGGATGAATCCGACGCCGAGCCCGATACTCAGGCGGGGAGCGAACCGGTAAAGCAGCTCGGCCCCGGCGTTCGGTCCCATCCGGGCCGGTTTGATCCCGCCCTCCGGGGAATAGGATAACAGCCCGAAGACGAGGCTGTAGAAATCCGCCCAACCCTTCTGGCCGGAGTTGAAATCGCCTCCCTCCACCCGGCCCAAGCCGCCGTAAATCCGCAGGCCGAAAGCGCCGGCCGAAGCATGCGCCCCGACGCCGACCGGGAGCGCGGCGGCCGTCAAAAAACCCATCACCAGGGAAGCGATGCGCTTCTTCATTCGATTTCTCCGATAAAGCCAATATTTTAAGAGTTTATTCTTCTGAGTCAACTCCCGGGAGGAGTGTCAGGCCAACATGAAGACTTCCGCTTCCCCTCCAGAATTTTCCGATTTTGTCCGCATCGGAGACGGCCCCTCGGCGCGTACGACGGCGTTCGCGGGAAAAAAGTGAGAGCCAGCGGGGGGAATTGAACCCTCGACCTACTGATTACGAATCAGTTGCTCTACCGGCTGAGCTACGCTGGCGTGGCCTTATTATACCGGAAAACGGGGTCGCGTCTCCACTTTCCACTTTTTTGAGGCCCGGCACCCGGCCCCAAAGAGGCTTGGAGCATCCGGGATCTCGATTTTTTTGAGATTTGAATTTGATTCAATGCAAAGTATAGACGCGCTCCCGTCTTTTGTTTACAATAAGGCTCGGATTTTCCGAAAACGAACAACAGGTCCGTGTCCCAAGTGAAATCCTATGAGCGGCTCGATCATCAAAAAGCTCGACATCCAGGGATTTAAATCCTTCCCCGAACGGACCCGGATTCTCTTCCATCCCGGCATCACGGCCATCGTGGGCCCCAACGGCACGGGGAAAAGCAACATCGTGGACGCCCTGCTGTGGGTCCTGGGCGGACAGCGCGTCCGCTCGCTCCGCGGGGAGAAAATCGACAACATCATTTTCAACGGCAACGCCAAGAAAGCGCCCCAGAGCATGGCCGACGTCACGATCGCCCTGCACGACCCCGTCGAGGATCTCGTCATCTCCCACCGCGTCTTCCGCTCCGGGGAAGGCGAATACCGCCTCAACGGCAAGGCGGTCCGCCTCAAGGACATCCAGGACGAACTGTGGAAGCGTTCGATCGGAGAGAAGGAGTACTTCGTCATCGAGCAGGGAACGATCGGCCAGTTCGTCACCTCCAAGCCGAACGAGAAACGCCTCCTCCTGGAAGAGGCGGCCGGGACGGCCCTTTACAAGGACAAAAAACGCCAGGCGGAGAACAAGCTCGAAAACTCGGAGCAGAATCTCCTTCGTTTGGAAGACATCATCGACGAGGTCGGCCGGGCCCGCAATTCCCTTCAGCGGCAAGCCCAGGCGGCCAACCGTTACCGCAGGCTGAGAGAGCGCATCCGGGAGCTGACCGCCTTCCATTTCCGGCGCCGCCTGATCCAGCTCGAACGCAGCCAGTCCGAAGCCTTCCGGCAGTACAACGAATTCATCCTCCGCGAAAAAGAAGCCCTCACCCGGCTGGCCGTCGCGGAGAAAGACCTGGTCGGCAAACGCAAAGAGGCGTGGGATCTCGAGCAGGCCCTGAAAAAGGAACAGGAGACCCTCTACGAGCTCCGCTCCCGGGCGGCCCGCTTTGAAGCCGAGGCCGAAGCGGAGAGAAAAAAACTCGGCTTCTTCGACGAGCGGCGGAAGCGATCCCGTCTCGACATCGAGGAGAGGCGCCGTGACCGCGCGCTCATGGACGACGAGGAATCCGAAGTCTCCTCGTTGAGGGAATCGCTCGAGAGCGAACTGGCCCGCCTTCGGAAGGACGGAGACGCGGCCGAAGAGCGCGTCCGGGAATACCGCGCCCGCCTGGCCGGCGAGGCCGAGGAGCTCGAAACGCTCCGCGGAGAGCACCTGGCCCTCATGGCCCGGGCCACGGAGCTCAAGAACGAAAGGGCCCGACGAGAGAAAGAGAACGAGCTCCTTCTGCGCCAGGAGGAGAAGCTCGAGGAAAAGCTGGCCGCCGTGCGCTCCCGGATCGAGGAACAGGAGGCGCATCTTCGGAGCCTCGACGAAAACATCGCCGAGCGCTCCGCCCGGCTCCGCCGCCTTGAGGAAGACGCCGCCGCGGCCGCCGAGACGCTTTCGTCCCTCCGAAGGGAGTCGGACGCTCTGGAGGCCGAGTGGACCGAAGCCCGGGAGAAATTCACTCAAGCGTCGATCCGCCTGGAAACGCTGGCCAAGCTCCTTGAAGCCCGTTCCGGAGGGCCCGGCCCCGGGCCGGACGCCCCGGAACGGCGGCGCCTTGTCGACCTGATCGAAGCGGACGCCGAAACCTCTTCTCTCCTCGATCTTCTCTGGAAAGAAGAATCCGCGGCCGTTATAGTGGATGCCGGGGAATTCCTTTCCTCGCTCGACTCCGGACGGCCCGAAGGCCTGTTCCTTCTTCAGGGCCCATCGCGGACGGAAGAGAACAACCACCCGGCGTCCGGCGAGCCGGGAGTTTCAGGAAGTCTCAAGTCACGGGTTCGCCTTCGGCCGGGAGCGAACGCCCTGCTCGACCGCCTCCGCGACGCGGCCGTCGTCGACGACCTCAAAACGGCCGTCTCTCTCTGGCTCCGTCATCCCGAGGGCGCTTATCTCACGGCCGACGGAAGCCTCCTCCTTCCCTCGGGGCTGCTGAAGACGGGGCGAGCGGAGGAGGGGCTTTTTTCCCTCCGCCGCGAGGCCCGGGACCTGGAGGAGGAGGTCGGCCAGCTGAAAAATGGGCTCTCCGCTCTCTCTGTCCGGTTGGAGGACAGGAAAAAAGAGAAAGAAGCGCTCGAAGCCGCCGCGGCGGACATCGCGGCCGAGCGCGCCGAAACCGAGAAATCCCTTCAGGCCGCCGAACGCCGGAAAACCATTCTCCAGGCGGATAGAGACGCAACCGACGGCGAAAGCCGTCTTCTCCTGAAAGAGCTCGACATCCTTGCCGCCGAGAAGAAGGAGCTCGAGCCGCTCCTCGAGGAAATACGCCGCGACATCGCGGCTCGGGAAGAAGAAGAGTCCCGGCTCCGCGCCGAAATGCAGAGCCGCGAATCGGGCCTGGGCTCCGTGCGCCGGGAAGCGAATCAGTCCGAAAAGGGCGCCTTCGAAATCCGCGCCGGGCTGGATGTGGTCAAAGAAAAGCTCGAGGGGCTGACCCGCCAGTCCCGGTCTCTCTCCTCCCGCAGGGAAGCGACGCTCTCGCGGCTCCGCGCCGCAGAGGAAGACATCAAGCTCTGCGACGAGGAAGAGAGCCGGGTCAGAGACAACATCCTCCGCCTCGAAGAAGCCGCCGCCGCCGCGGAGCGCGAGCGGGCCGAACAGGAAGCGCACGTCGGCCGTGAAGAAGCGGCCCATGCCGATCTGGTCAAGAAACGAGACGAAATCGAGGAACGGGTCGGCCTCCTCCGCGCGGAGATGGAAACCTTCAAGGAGGAAAGAGTCAAAAAAGAGGTCGCCAAGGCCGAAATCGAGAGGGACCTCGTCAACCTCGAGGAAACCTGCTGGCAGGAGCTCAAAAAATCCCTGGCCGAGGTCAAGTCCGACCTTCCCGAGGAGGCGGTCGGGGGCTCCGAGGTCGAGGACGAGCTCGAGCAGGCCAAGGAAGACCTGCAGAAATACAAGGCCGTCAACCTCATGGCCGAAGAAGAATTCCGGTCCCACAAGGAACGCCACGACTTCCTGGTCAAACAGAGAAACGACCTGCGGTCTTCGATCGCCGACACCAAGGAAGCCATCCACAAAATCGACGACGAGAGCCGGGCGATGTTCCTCACCGCCCTGAGCAAGGTCAACGAAAATTTCCAGCAGATCTTCACCCTGCTGTTCAACGGCGGCGCGGCCGAGGTCAAGCTCTCCGATCCTGAGAATCCCCTGGAAAGCGGCGTGGACATCGCCGCCCAGCCGCCGGGCAAGAAGCTCCA
Source organism: Candidatus Aminicenantota bacterium (assembly GCA_016933515.1). Lineage (GTDB taxonomy): Bacteria > Acidobacteriota > Aminicenantia > Aminicenantales > JAFGAV01 > JAFGAV01. The sequence goes on along the minus strand of JAFGAV010000049.1, from coordinate 21,326 downwards.
GAGCCTGACCCTGCTCTCCGGGGGAGAGAAGAGCCTGACCAGCCTGGCGTTCCTGTTCGCCCTTTTCCGCTACAAACCCACCCCTTTCTGCCTTCTGGACGAGGTGGACGCCGCCCTGGACGAGGTCAACCTGACCCGCTTTCTGGAACTCATGAAAAAGCTCAAGGGCGAAACCCAGTTCATCATCGTCACTCACAATTACAAAACTATGGAGGTCGCCGACTTCATCTACGGCACGACCATGTCCGAACCCAACATCACCAACGTCTTGTCGGTCAAGCTGGAAAAGAAGGACGCCGGCGAGAAGAGGAACGGAGCCTGAGACGGTGAGGGTCCAGCTGTTCATCCCCCCGGGCGGCTACGCCGCCGAGCGTTGGACCAAAGGCTCGTCCATGCCGCCGCTGGGCATTCTCTACATCGCCGCCGCTTTGGAGAAGGAGGGCGTCGATGTCCGGGTCGTTCCGGCCGAGGTGCTGAAGCTCGGATGGCGGGACATCGAGCGGGAGGTGCGCAATTACGAGCCCGACATCGTGGGCGTCACGTCCTTCACCGAGAACCGCTTTCAGAGCTTCGAGCTCATCCGGCGGGCCAAGAAGGCGCGGCCCGGGGCGCTGACGGTCATGGGAGGACCGCACGCGTCGATGGCCGCCGAGGACACCGTAGAGCATCTCCGGGAGCTCGACCTCGTCGTCCGGGGCGAGGGCGAACAGACGATGGCCGACCTCTGCCGGGCTTTGTCCTCGGCCCCGCCCGGCCCCGATGTTTTCGAGCAGGTCGACGGCCTCGTGTTCCGCGGCGCGGACGGACGCCCCGTTTCGAGCCGCCCGCGCCGGCACATCCCCGACCTCGACGGGATTCCCCCTCCCGCCTTTCACCTCATCCCCTTCGAAAAATACCATTTCACCTTCGAGGTTCCAGGCTACGGCCCCCTGCCGGCGGTGAACATCATGACGTCCCGCGGCTGTCCCTTCAACTGCAATTTCTGCGCCACGCCGGTCAACTGGGGCCGCCGTGTCCGGATGCGGAGCCCGGAGAACGTCGTCAACGAAATCGAGAGTCTCGTCGAACGTTACGGCGTCCGCGTCATCTTCTTCTACGACGACACGTTCAACGCCGACCCCCGCCGCGTGGAGGCCCTCTGCGACCTTCTCCTGGCGCGGAAGCTCGGCGTTTTCTGGAAATGCGACGTGCGCATGGACATCATGACCCGGCCGCTTCTGGCCAAGATGAAACAGGCGGGCCTGTTCCACCTGTCGTTCGGCCTGGAGGCGGGATCGGAACGGGTGCGAAACGAGATCATCGGCAAGAAGATCGACATTCGGGACTTTCACAACCTTGTTCGCTGGTGCAACGAGCTCGAGGTCGTGCCCAACGTTTTTTTCATCTTCAGCCATCCCACCGAGACGTGGGAGGAAGCCCGGCAGACGATCGAGGCCATTGAGCGCTACCGGGGGCGCATCGAGGGCTCGATCGCCATCCTGCACGTCTACCCCGGCACGCCCCTGGAAAAAACGGCTCGGGAGACGGGCGTCCTGCCCGCCGGCTTTTCCTGGACCAAGAAGGACTTTTCCCGGATCGTCACCCTGCCCATGGCCCAAGGCGACGTGCCGCTCTTTGTCGACCGCCTGAGTTGGCGGCAGATTTCCGAGCTTGTTTTCCGCTGGACGTTCTCCGCCGGAAAGAAACCGTCCGTCCTGCGCCGCGTCCCCCAGATTCTGAAGCAAACCCGCTCCCTCGCCGACGCCCGGCGCTACGCCGTCATGGGCTGGGTCTATTTCCGGCTGAAGCTCGGCCGGCTGTTCCGAAAAAAACGCCCCGACTGAAGGAGGCAACCATGTCGCTCTATCTGTTCATCATCCTCGGCTATCTTCTTGTCTTGACGGCGTTCAACTTCCTCCGGGCGAAACGCATCCAGAGCCAGGAGGATTTCATGGTCGCCGGGCGGAAGCTCAGCCTGACGGTCATGGTCTTCACCCTGATCTGCACCTGGATCGGCTCGGGGACGTTCATCGCCGGCGCGGAATACGCGGCCAAGGCCGGATGGTCGTCCCTGTGGCTTCCGGCCGGCGCCTGGGTCGGAATCGCCGTCATCTATTTTCTGGCGGCCAAGATCCGGACCTTCGGCCAGTACACCGTGGGCGACATCCTCGAGGTCCGCTACGGCAAGTTCGCCCGCCTGTTCGGCGCCGTGGCTTTGATCATCGCCTTCACGACCATCGTCTCCTACCAGTTCCGGGCCGGCGGCTACATCCTCAACATCGTGACCGACGGAGGCCTGTCGGTCGAGATGGGGCAGGCGCTCGCCGCTCTGTTCGTCATCCTCTTCACCGCTCTGGGCGGGATGATGGCCGTGGCCCACACCGATCTGCCGAACGGCATCATCATCCTCCTGGCCTGCTGCGTCGCGCTGCCGTTCATCGTCGTTTTCGCCGGCGGTTTTCCGGCCGCGGCGGCCGCGCTGCCGGTGCAGCATTTCGCCGTCTTCTCCTCGGACTTCGGCCAGTACCCCTTTCTCAAGGCCCTCAGCTATTTCCTGGCGACGATGATGCTTCTTCTGGGCGTGCAATCCATGTACCAGAAGTTCTACTCGGCCAAGACGCCGCGGGAGGCCAAGAAAGCGGTCGGGATCTGGATCGTGGGGACGATCCTCGTGGAGACGCTGGTCGTGGCCATCGCCATCTATTCCGCCGCCGCCCACTGGAAGGATCTCAAAACGTTTGAAATCGCCGGACGCGTAAAGAGCGAGGTGGCGAGCGGGACGATACGGGCGGACGACGCCCTGCCCCGCTCCCTGGTCCTGGCCGGGGAGCTCGAAAAATCGGCGAACGTCAAACCCGGCCAGGCGGAAGGCCTGCGGGCCGATCTTGAGAAGGCGTTCGGCGCGGTCCGGACCGAGGCTGATGCGGCCGGCGTGCGCGCCGGAATCGATCCGGCCTCGGTTGTGCTTCAGGCGGCCCGGGACATCGGCACCATGGGCATCGTGGGGCTTCTGGCCGGACTCCTGCTTCTTGGCGCGGCCTGCGCCGTCGTCCTGTCTACGGGCATGAACTATCTCCTCTCTCCCTCGACCAACATCATGCGCGACATCTATCAGCGATTCTTGAAGCCCGACGCCGACCAAAAGCGCCTCGTCGCCCTGCAGAAGGTGTTCATCGTCATCCTGGGGACGTGCGCGTTCCTGATGATCTTCATTCCCACAGTGCTCCATTCCCGGATTTCCGTGCTCCGCTACGCCTACTTCGCCTACACCATGTACGGCGTGGCCATCACCCCGGCCCTGCTGGCGGCGCTGACCTGGAAACGGGCCACGAAGACGGGCGGGATTCTGTCGATCACCAGCGGCGCGCTCATGGCCGTTGTCTTCGAGCTCGTCATCCCCAACGCCTTTCCTTCGGTTCTCCGGCAGGGCGACCCGTGGGGCGTTCCGAGCATCTACCCCGCCCTGGCCGTCTCCCTGCTGGCGCTCATCTTCGGCAGCCTTCTCTCGCCGAAGCCGAAACCTGAAGACCTGGCCAAGCTCTTTCCGGCCAAAACATAGAGGCGCCGGGCGCGGGCGCTGCCGCCGCGGTCCGGCCGAGGGAGAAGCACGCCATGTTCCAACCGACGGGCATCGTCCGCGACCGGCGATTCCTGGAACACACCATGGGGTCCGGCCATGTCGAGAGCCCGCTGCGTCTTGAAGCCGTCTACGAAATGCTCGACAAAGACGGGCCGGCGAACCTGGCGGACATTCCGGCCCGGGCGGCGACGCTCGAGGAGCTGGCGTTCATCCATGACCCGGACTACATCGCCTTCATCGAGCGCACGTCGGGCCGCGCCATGGTCGTTCTCGATCCGGACACGGCGGCCTCGGCGCGGACGTGGGAGGCGGCGCGCCTGGCGGCGGGCGGGCTCCTCGAGGCCTCGGACGCCGTCCTTCGGGGAGAAGTCCGCAACGCCTTCGCGCTCGTCCGTCCTCCCGGCCACCATGCCGAGGCCGGGCGGGCCATGGGTTTCTGCATCTTCAACAACATCGCCCTGGCGGCCGAGCATCTCGTCCGACGACGGGGCCTCAAACGCGTGCTGATCGCCGATTGGGATCTCCACCACGGCAACGGGACGCAGCATTCCTTCTACGAACGGGGCGACGTCTTGTATTTCTCCACCCACCAGTTTCCCTACTACCCCGGAACGGGCCACTGGACCGAATCAGGAAGCGGTGCCGGCGCGGGCAAGACGGTCAACATCCCTCTTTCTCCCGGAAAGACCGACGGCGATTACCTCCATATCTACCGCACAATCCTCGGCGCGATCGCCCGGCAGTTCCGGCCGGAGTTCATTTTGGTCTCAGCCGGGTTCGACATCTACGGAGGCGACCCCTTGGGCGGAATGGACCTCAGCACCCAAGGGTTCGGGGCTCTGGCCGCGGAAATCATGGCCCTGGCCGACGAGATGTGCCGGGGGCGCCTCCTGTTCACTTTGGAAGGAGGCTACCACCTGCCCGGACTCAGGGACGGCGTAAAGCACGTTCTTCTCCAATTGAACGGCGCCTCCCCTCCGATCCCCGTTGAGGCCTCCCCCTCGCCGGCAACCCTCAGAGAGATTGCTCCCGCAGCCGCACACTTGAGCCGTTATTGGAAGCTGGAAGCCTGTGTCTGAAACCCGGGCAAGCGTCATCTAATGAGGACAGGGGGCGGCATGATTTTCGCCTTTTCTGCCATTAACGCGCTGGCATGGATTTTGCTCTAAAATGAAACGTAAGGAGAAAAGGCCATGAAGAAACTGTCGATAATGGCAAGCCTATTGATGTTGGCGGCGTTTCCTGTCCTGGCTCAGGACGAAGTTCCCTATACCAACGATTCGGTCGCCAGACTGAACCATCTCAGCGGCACGGCCTACCTCCAGCGGGCGGCGGATCTGGGCTATGAAGAATGCCAGATCAACATGCCCGTTTCCTCGGGCGACCGTCTGGCCACGGCGGACGGCCGGGTGGAAGTGTCCCTCGGACGGCGGAACCACATCCGTTTGGATAGAGACACCAAGGTCGATTTCCAGAACTTTCCGGATAGAAGCGCGGACATCACTCGGATCAAAGTCTGGGCGGGCAGCGTCTATGTGTCGCTCGATGTCCTCATGAGGGAAAAAGCCGTCGAGATTCACACTGCCGATGCCTCGGTCTATGTCCTGGAGAAAGGCCTGGTCCGCGTGGACGTTTTGGAGAACGACAGGACCTCCATCCTCGTCTTCGAGGGGACCGTGGAAGTCGCGGGCGGCGAGGGATCGAACATCCTCGGCGCCGGGCAGAAGATCGAAGCGGCCGCCGGACGATTCCTTTCGCGCCCCGGCCGGTTCACCGCCTCGCTCGAAGACGGTTTTGACGAATGGAACGCCGGGCGCGAAGCTCTGGTCGGCAGAGAGGCGGCCGGCCGCTACCTCCCCGAGGAACTCTGGGAGTATGAGCCTGAGCTCGACGCCTACGGCGACTGGAGCTATCTGGCGCCTTACGGCCATATCTGGATTCCCCGCGGCATGGCTGCCGGTTGGCGGCCCTATTACCATGGCCGTTGGACGTGGATACCCTTCTGCGGTTGGACGTGGATCAGTTTCGATCCCTGGGGATGGGCGCCTTTTCACTATGGTCGCTGGCAATGGAACCCCTCCTTCGGCTGGTACTGGATTCCAATGAACGTCTGGGGCCCGGCCTGGGTGAGCTGGTGGTGGGGCTGGGACTATTACGGCTGGGCGCCGTTGAGCTGGTATGGATACCCGGGAGTCATCCTTCACAACAGGTATTATGACCGCTACCACGGCGATTACCCGCGCCACTCCAGAGCCCTGACCGTCGTCCGCAAGAACCAGCTCCAAGCTCCCGACGTGACTCGGGTTGTCGTTCCTCCCGATGTGATCGGCGACGGAGGAAAAATCGCCATGAGCGCGGACGTCCGCCTGGCCCCGAAACCCGAGTCGGTGAGGGGCGTGGCCGTAGAAAAACTCGAAGGGAACCGGGTTCTTCTTCGGAGCCGGGACGTGACGTCTCCCGAGGAGCGCGTCATCAAAGGCCGCGGATCGAGCGCCGGGACTGAGGCCGATCGAGGCGCAACCGTCCGCGGGCGCGTCGATGGATCCTCCCCAAGCGGGGAGAAATCGCCTCCCGCGGGTAAGGAAACCGGTTCCGACCGCTCTTCTCCCCGCGTCTCAGAGCGGCCCTCGAGGACCGAGCCCCAGGGAAAGAGCGTGAAGACGGACTCCTCTTCCGGAGAAAGAAAAATCCGCAAGAAAAACGATGAATCGGAGGGCGGAAACGCCTCCCTCCGGAGCCATTCCTACGGCTACCCCTCCTCAACGGAGAGCGCGCGCAGCCGGACCGAGGGGCGGTCGTCTTCCTGGAGATCCGTCCCTTCCCTCGGCAGAATTTACGACCGGATCCTCAACCGGAGTTCGTCCTCTTCGTCCTCATCCGCTTCGGGATCGAGTTCAAGGTCGGCGATAAGCTCGCGAAGCAGCGGATCCTCTTCAAAATCAGGAAGCCGCGTGTCCTCTGCGAGCTCGCGAAGCAGCGGATCTTCTTCCTCCGCGAGATCGTCGAGCGGCTCAAGCCGCTCCTCGTCGAGCGCGCGCAAGAAAAACTAGAATCGGTTCCCCGCGGTCGTTTCGACTCCCGGGAGTCCCCTCCCGGGAGTTTTTTTATGGCTCCTGTTCTTCCTTAGCCTTGTCCAGCCCGTAATAATCCAGGATCATCATGTGGTCTTCCATCGTGCAGAAGCGCGTCGGCTCCGTGCCGGTCAGGAAGGCTTCCCGAAACGGCCAGAGGCAGGCGGGCGTGGCCAGGAAGCCCGTTTTCTTGTCGATGTCGACGAACAGGATGTTGGGAGGGACAGCAAATTCCTCTCGGGGAACCGTCTTGCCCTCGGCGGCGGCCTTGACCTTTTCGGCTTCAATCAGCTGCTTGAAGAATTCGTTCCAGATGGGCTGGGCGGCCACGGCGCCGGAGTGATGGGGCGCGATCTCCTTCTTCGTGTCCCGCCCCAACCAAACGCCGGCGCAGAGCGAGGGGGTGAAACCCACCATCCAGGCGTCCGAGTATTCGTCCGTCGTCCCGGTCTTTCCGCCCATGGGCTTGTCCCGCGTCAAGGGTGTCGCCGACCAGCCTGTTCCTCCGGGGCCCATGACGCCCTGCATGAGGTAGGTCGTCAGAAATGCCGTCTGGGGCGAAACAACTTCCTCGGCCTCGACCGTGGTTTCTTCGAGGAGATGTCCCTCCTTGTCCTCGATTCGGGTGATGAAATGAGGCGTGACCCGGACTCCCCTGTTGGGGAATACGGTGTAGGCCGAGACGAGTTCGAGGAGGGTGACCTCGAACGTCCCCAGCGACAGGGACAGATACGGGTAGACGGGCGACGTCAGCCCGAACTTCCGGCAGTAATTCACTCCCGTCTGGGGCGAGATCGACTCCAGGATCTTGGCGGTGACGATGTTCCGCGATTCCTCCAAACCCTTCCTCAGGGTCACAGCACCCTTGAACAGTTGGTCGTAATTCGGCGGGGACCAAGTTTCTCCGGTCCACTTATCCTCGAAATCGGTGGGCTCGTCGATGATCCGCGTAGCGGCGGTGAAACCGTTGTCCAGGGCGGCGGTGTAAAGGATGGGCTTGATGGCCGAACCGGCCTGGCGCAGCGCCTGGGTGGCTCGATTGAATTCGGATTTCCGAAAGGAATGTCCTCCGACCATGAACTTGATCTGACCGGTCTGAGGAACGATGCCCAGAAAGGCCGCTTCGACCTCGGGCTCCTGCTCGAGCGAGGCTTCAAAAGTTTTCTTCTCCTCATCCACGGACCGGACGGCGACCTGGATGACGTCCCCCGGCTTGAAAAGCCGGTCGAGATCCCGGGACTTGGTCCAGGCGATGCCCGCGTTGGTCAGGCGGCCCCGATATTTTTTGACCCTGACGATCGCTTCTTTCTTGTCCACGGCAAGGGCCACCCCCTCCTCCACCGTCTCGGATTCGAGAAGAGACGACGTCCAGGACTCCAGCCAGACGTCCTCGATATCCCGCTCCTCCTCGAGGAGATTCCGCTTGTCCATCCGCCAGCCCAGCCTCTTGTCGATGGTCCGCAGCTGACGGTCTACGGCCGCTTCGGCGTAAGTCTGCATCTCGGCGTTGAAGGTCGTGGTGATTCGGAGGCCCTGTCGGTAGAGAGCGTCATAGCCGTAGGTTTTTTCCACGTAGCGGCGGACCTCCTCGAAGAAATAGGCTCCGAAATCCGAAGACGTGCGCCTGAGGGGAAGGACGGCCAAAGGGATGTTCATGGCCTCCTCGGCCTGGGCGGAGGTGATGTCCCCGCGTTCCAGCATGCGTTTGAGGACATGGTTGCGGCGCTGGAGCATGACTTGCGGGGCGTTGTAGGGGGAGTAGATCGACGGACCGCGAAAGATGCCGGCCAGCATGGCCGCCTCCTCGAGAGTCACGTCGGCGACGCTCTTGCCGAAAAAGAGGTTGGAAGCGGTTTCGACGCCGTACACTCCGTGTCCGAAATAGAACTGGTTGCAGTACATCTCCAGGATCTTTTCCTTCGAATAGCGGCGCTCGATCCTCAGGGACAGGACGGCTTCCTTGAGCTTGCGCCTCAGCGTGATCTCGCGGCGGAGAAAAAGCGAAGTGGCCAGCTGCTGGGTGATCGTGCTTCCTCCCTGGAGCTTCTCTCCTTGACGCCGGCCGAAAACGTTTTCCTTGACGGCGCGCAGGATGCCGATAAGGTCCACACCCCGATGCCTGAAGAAGCGGGGGTCCTCGGTGGCGATGATGGCCTTCAGCAGGACGTCGGGGATTTTCTCGTACGGCACCTCGAGCCGGCGCTCGACGGCGAATTCCTTGACGACCCGGCCGTCGTCCCCCAGAACGGAGGTGATGATGTAAGGCTCGAAGTGTTCGAGCTCGCCGACTTCAGGCAGATTCCGGGTGATGGCGTAATAGGTCCCGAATCCCATTCCCAGGCCGGCGGCCAGAAGAAACAGACAGGCTTGTCCCAGGATCCGGAAAATTTTCTCCCGGTTTTCACGGTTGGGCTTGCGGATCCTGATTTTCAAGACCCATGGTCTCCATTCGGGCATGTTTTAAGGATACAACAGAATCGCGGCCGAAGACAAACCGCGGCGCCTGCCGGGCTCAACTCGATCGATCGAGGACGGCGGGACCGCCCCGGCTTCCGCTCGACGCCGCTTTATGAAGGAGGCGGAAGACGCGGCCGCGGATGTCTCGAGCGAGGACACCCGGATCGCCGCGGCCGTCAAGATGGACAAAAGCCGGCCCGCGAAAATCCAGGAAATTCCGGCGGACGCGGCGGAGATAGCTTTTCCGCTCGAAGAGAGGCTCCCGCTTGCGCCGGCCGGTGATCCGCCCAAGGCCTCTTCCCGGCGGAACGTCCAGAATGAAAACCAGATCCGGAGGCGGCGCGAAACGCTCGTTCAGGCGCCGGATCCGATCGCGGCTGATTCCCCTCGCCCCCTGGTAGGCGATCGTGGAGAAATAATACCGGTCCAGAACGATCGTTTTTTTCCGGCGCAAAGCGGGTTTCAAGTTCCGTTCGACATTGTCCCGCCTGTCCAAAAGGAAAAGGAACAGCTCTTCCTCCGCGTTCAGGGAGCGCGGCCGGCGCGCCAGCCGCCGGATCATGCGGCCCCAGGGCCCGCGCGTGGGCTCGCGGAAGAGCGCCGTGTCCACTCCCGCCCGGCGCAGAGCGCCGGCCAGCCGCCGGGCTTGGGTCGTCTTGCCCGAGCCGTCGATCCCTTCCAGGACGACGAGCAATCCTCTTTTCAGCTTCATGACGGCACTCTCGGACTCGTGGGGATGATAACCCGCTCGACGGCGGGACGCAACCCCGGTGCGTTTTCGGATGTTTTTCTTAAGCGGCGCCGGCCGATTTGTCAAAGGCCGGCGGATGTGCTAAATTGTTATTCTTAAACAAGATTTGGAGGTTTCATGATGAAAAAGGTCGTATGGATAGCCTTGGCCAGCTTCTTCATCGGGCTCCTGGCCGCAGGATATGTCCTGCTGCTCATGCCCGAGAAAGAGACGCCCGGTCGGGCCTCGTTTTTGGACGAAAAAAAGCCGCGTTTCAACTCCGACCTCTTCGCCTCGCCAGACACGCCGAAGCCCGACCTTGACTTCACGCGGGTGGCCGAATTGGTCGGCCCGGCCGTGGTCAAAATCGAAAGCGAGCGCGTCGTCCGCCAGGAGGGTTTTGAGTTCGACATGAACTCGCCTTTTGAGGATTTCTGGGAGAGATTTTTCGGCCAGCCCCGCAGTCCGCGCCAGCCGCGCGAGTTCCGGGCTCAGGCGCAGGGAACGGGTTTTTTCATTTCCTCAGACGGATTCGTCCTGACCAACAACCATCTGGTGGAAAATTCCGCCTCGGTCAAGGTGACCACCGTCCAGGGCGAAGATTATGAGGCCAAAGTCAAAGGAACGGATCCCCGGACCGATCTGGCCCTCCTGAAAGTCGAAGGCAGGAATTTTCCCTTCGCCGAAATCGGCGACTCGGCCCAGGTTCGGGTCGGAGAATGGGTTCTGGCCATCGGAAACCCGCTGGGGATGGACCACACCGTGACGGCCGGCATCATCAGCGCCAAGGGACGGCAGCTGGGCGTGGGCGGAAACGTGCCCCAGCTCGAGGATTTCATCCAGACCGACGCCGCCATCAATCGGGGCAACAGCGGCGGCCCCCTGGTCAACATGAAGGGCGAGGTCATCGGCATCAACAGCAATATCCTGACGCCTACCGGCGGGAACATCGGCATCGGCTTCGCCATCCCCTCCAACCTGGCCAAGAAGGTCGTCGTCCAGCTCAAGGAAAAAGGCCGCGTCGTCCGCGGCCGTCTGGGCGTCGGCATCCAGAACATCGACAACGGCGTCATGGAAACGTTGGGTCTGAAAACCAAAAAAGGAGCGTTGGTCTCTACGGTGGAGGCGGGCGGCCCGGCGGAGAAAGCCGGGCTGAAACCCTACGACGTCATTGTGGAAGTCAACGGGCAGCCCGTGGAAAACATGAACGACCTTCGCCTCAAAATCGCGGACAACTTGCCCGGTTCCCGCATCGAGCTGACGATCATCCGCGAGGGCAAGGAAAAGGCCGTGACCGCCGTTCTGGCCGAGCTCGATGAGGAGGGGAAGAAAAGTCAGGCCGTGGATCCCGAGAAGGACATCGGCCTGTCATTGACGCCCATGACTCCTTCCCTCGCCCGGCGCCACGGCTTCCGGACGACCGAGGGGCTGCTGATCACGGAGGTCCGGTCCTACGGCGTGGCCGCCCGGGCCGGCCTCAGGCAGGGCGACATCATTCTCGAAGTCAACAGGAAAAAGCTGTCCGCCGTTTCCGAGTTCGAAAGCGTCCTCAATCGCGCGGAGTCCGGAGACCCCTTGATGCTCCTTGTCCGCCGCGAATCCGAAGGCGCCCTTCAGGATTCGATCGTCACCCTGCGCGTGCCGTGATGTCGTTCGTCAAGGTCCACGCCCTGGGCAACGATTTCGTCCTCGTCGACGGCGAGGACTGGAGCGGCGTTCCAGAGATCGCCGGTTTTGTGTGGCGTGTTTGCGACCGCCACACCGGCGTGGGCGCCGACGGTTTGCTTCTGACGACTGTCACCGACCGCGAAGCGGGCCGCGCCGATTTCCGGATTTTCAACGCCGACGGGAGCGAGCCCGAAATTTCAGGCAACGGTCTGCGCTGCGCGGCGGCCTACCTGTTCCACCGAAAGAAGATCTTGCTCCCCCGCATCCTGTTCCGCACTCCGTCCGGCGAGCGCGAATGCGAGCTCCTCTCGGCGTCGGCGAATCGCTACGAGACCCGCGCCGAAATGGGCACGCCCCGCCTGGCCGCAACGGACATTCCCTTCGACGACGGCGCCCGCCACGAAACGGTCATCGACTACCCGCTGTCCATCAATCAAGAGACCTATCCCGTAACCGCGCTGTCCATGGGCAATCCCCATTGCGCCGTCTTCGTGGACCGTTTTCCGGCGCGCATCGAGTGGCATCAAATCGGAAGGGAAATCGAATCCCACCCCTTCTTTCCCCAACGGGTCAACATCGAGTTCGTCCGCGTCATCAACCGCGGGGAGATCGAGGTCCTTTTCTGGGAGCGGGGCGTGGGGGAGACGCTGGCCTCGGGGAGCGGGGCCTGCGCCGCCGCGGCGGCTGCGATCCTCAAGGGGCGGACCGGGCGGACGGTGACCGTCCGCACCAGTCTGGGAGCGCTCGTCGTCGACTGGGACGAAACGAAGAACTCGATCTTCCAGTCCGGGCCGGCGGAGATCGTCTTCGAGGGACGGCTCGTCTCCAAGCTGACCGGACCGGCGACGCCCGACCTTCGAGCGAAACTGTAAATAAGAGAGATTCCGGGCTCCCGGACCATGAGGTCCGGATCTCAAAATTCAAATTTTTCTCGGATTTGTTGACTAAAAGAATTAGATCGCCACGATGCGCCGCTTGAAACTCTCGGAGCGTGCCTTTGCCCTCCTCATCCTCCTGGCCTATGTTCTCGTCGCCGGCGCCGTCACCGCCCGCCACGAAATCTGGAGGGACGAAGCCCAGACCTTCCTCATGGCCAGGGACAGCCGGACCGTTTCGGACCTTCTCCTCCGGATCAGATACGACGTCCATCCCCCTCTTTGGCATCTCCTCCTCTTCCTCCTGACCCGGGTCACATCCTCGCCCGCGGCGATGCAGATCGTCCATCTGGCGATCGCCGCGGCGGCGGTATGGATCTTCGCCCGTTACGCCCCCTTTTCCCGCCTGAACAAAATCTTTTTCGCTCTGGGATATTATGCCCTTTTCGAGTACGGAGTCATCGCCCGGAATTATTCGCTCGGCATCCTGTTCCTGTTCCTTTTCTGCCTCTTCTATCCCCAAAGGCACGATCGGTTTCTCCTCCTCGGCGCCTGCATCGCCCTCCTGTCTCTGACCTCGATCCACGCCATCATCCTGTCCGCGGCCCTGATCCTGGCCCTGGCCGCCGATCGCCTCGGCATCCGGAAGGCCGCCGCGCCGCGCCTGTTCTGGCCGGGGCTCGGACTCGGCCTGGCCGGGATCGGAACATCGATTCTCTCGGCGTTTCCCCATTCCGAATCGATCTATGCCGGCAACATGTCGTTCGTTTTCGATCCGAAGACGCTCTTCCCCGTCCTGCGGACGATCCCCAAGGCGTTTTTCCCCCTGCCCGAGCCGCACCTGAGTTTCTGGAACACCTCTCTTCTTAATCACCTTCCGGCGACCGCAGTCACCATCCACCTGCTTCTGGCTTTGATTGTGGTGACTGCCCTCGTGCTTTTTTCCCGGCGCCTCCCGGCGTTTGTTTTCTATGTCTCGGCGACCGCGGCCCTGATCGCATTCTTTTTTTTCCATTACTTCGGCTATCTCCGCCATCACGGATTCTTCTTTTTCGTCTTCCTGGCCGCCCTGTGGCTCGTCTCGTCCCCGTCGGACGGCACCGCCCCCTTCGCGGGCTTCCGAGGTCTCGCCGCTCTGTCCGAATCCTTTCACAAGGCGGCGCCGGCCGTCCTGACCCTTGTCCTCGCCGTGCAGGCCCTGGCGGGTCTCTACGCCGCCGCCATGGACATCCGCCATCCGTTTTCCGGCGGGCTGGGGACGGCAAAATACCTTGAAAGAAACGGCCTCCAAGACCACATTCTCGTAGGAGACATCGATTACGTCATGTCCTCGATTTCCGTCCATCTCAAGCGTCCGATTTATCTTCCCCGCGGAGAACGGTGGGGAACCTACCAGCTGAACACTCCCTCCGTCCGATCCAATACGGACATGAACCACATCACCCGCGCCGCCGAACGCCTGAGCCGCGAGTCGGGGCGAAATTTTCTCCTCATTTTGAACTACCCGCTGAACAAATTCTCGCTGCTCACACGATCGCTCCGGCAGGTCGGAAAAACGGGCAAAGCCGTGGTCGGTGACGAAACGTTTTATCTTTACCGGAAGCTCGGTTCGCCGCTCCCGATTCCATGAGCCGGCGGAGGCCTTAGGAAAGAAAAGACGCGCCGTTCAGAAAACGAAGGTCAGGCCCAATCCGACGACGCGGACGTTCAGATTGTACTTTTCGCTGAAGGGCAGGCCCATGACGAGGACCTCCTTCTCCCGCTCCTCGCCGATGCCGTAAACATAGGCGAAATCGATCTTCATCCTCCCGGCCCGGTAACCGATTCCGCCGAGCAGGGTGAGCTTGTCGACGTCGATGTTGGTCGGCGTCAGCGCCTCGACCGGCGAAGCGAAGCGGTCGAGCCCCACTCCCGCCCGAAGCGCCAGGCCCTGGGGAAAGGCGTATTCCGCGCCGCAGCGAAGGACGAGAATGTCCCTGAAGCCCATGGGTTCATCCAGCCGGATATCCCCGGTCAGAGGAACATCGCGGACGGCTTTCTCGACTTTGTCCAGAGCCGACCACATCGAATACTGCGCGCCGGCCGAAACGAGCAGGCGCTCGCTCACCCTGAATGCGGCGCCGATATCCATATCCCAGGGGAGATTGAATGCCGTATCCGAGTTCAGGCTCAGGCGGTAGATGTCGTATTGCATATGGGTCTTGCCCGTCAACTTCATCCGGGCCGGCGCGCGGAGGCTGACTCCGAGGGCGATCTTTTCCGAAGGCCGGAAAAGAAGGCCCAACCCCCCGGAAAGAGCCGAGCCCTGCTCCTCGGAGCTCAAGGGACCGTAGGGTTCGACCTCCGTGTCGATCGAGAACACGGCACGATACCAGTTGATGTTGATCCCGACGGAGAGCGTCGGACCAAGCCGATAGGACAGGGAGGGCGTGAAGGAGACGATGCCCATGACCGTTTTCAGGGGGAAGCCCAGGTCGCTTTTTTCCCAGTCCACGCCCCCTCCCGCATAGGGCGTATACATGCCGAAACCCACGGTCAGTCTGTCGTTCACCCGGCAGGTCGCGAAAAATTGTGGCAGGGAGGTGTTGTATCGGCTTTGAATGATGTTGCCGTTCACCGTGGTGAACTCATGAGTCGGCCAAACATAAAACCCGTCCAGCGCCAGGTGAAAGCGGTTTTCCTGGAGCACGAGACCCGCCGGATTGTAGAAAACGGCGCACGGGTCGTCGGCCACGGCGCAAAAGGCGCCGCCCAGGGCGATGGCCCGGCAGCCGATCAGGGTGTTGTTCCAGCCGCCGGCGAAGAGCGCCGGGACACAGACGAAAAAAACGGCTGAAATGATCAACGCTCTTCTCATGAGTCCCTCCCTAGGTTCTCCTCCCCCCGGAGCGTCTCGCCCGGACGGACGTCCGGGGATGAGTTTAAATTCCGCTTTGGGTTTTTTTTAACGCCCCCGGCGTTCGTTTGTCAACAGAATTAAGGAAAAATGAGAGTGACCGTTCACTCCCTACCGGGAGGAGAAATGCCGCCAGCCGCGCTCGGGAAGACGGGACCGGCGGCCTCGGCAGCCGATGAGAATGATCTCTTCGCCGCGCACGACGCGGCCGACGGGATAAAGGGGGTGGCGGCGGCTGAGGCGCAGAAGCTCTTTCACCCCGGCCGGACGGGCGGAAAACAAAAGCTCGAAATCTTCCCCGCCGTGCAGGGCCAAGTTCAAAGGAGCGGGAAAAAGCATCCGCAGCTCGGAGGACAGGGGGAGGCTTGAAGCCCAGACCTCGGCGCCGACGCGGCTTTCCCGGCAGAGATGTCCGAGGTCGACCGACAGGCCGTCGCTGAGGTCGATCATGGCCGAGGCCAGACCCCGCCGCGCCAGTTCCAGACCGAGCGCCACGCGGGGCTGAGGATCAAGGAAGGCCTCGACCAGCCGGATGCCCGGCCGGCGGGATTTTCCCGCCGGCGCTCCGTCCGCGTCCTTCAAGATCGTTTCGTTCTTCCGCTTTAAGAGGCGCAACCCCCCGGCCGCGTCGCCCAACGTCCCCGAGACAAAGAGGAAATCCCCCGGCTTCGCGCCCGTCCTCAGGACGGGCTTCTCCGCCCGGCCTGCGATCGTGACCGAAATCATGACCCGATCCGCGCGGGACAGGTCGCCGCCGACCAGAAGGACACCGTGCTCCTCGGCCGCCTCGCCGAATCCGCGGAGAACATCCTCGACCCAGGGGCCCTCGAGATTTTTCGGCAGCGCCAATCCGAGCAGCGCATAGAGAGGCCGGCCTCCCATGGCGGCGATGTCGCTCAGATTGACGTTGAGGCTCTTGCGTCCGAGAAAACGGGGAGGCTGCCAGGCGCGGCGGAAATCCACTCCCTCCACGAGAAGGTCCTTGGCCAGAAGCAGCCGTTCGCCTCCGAAACGGATGACGGCCGCATCGTCCCCGATTCCCAGCTCCAGGCCCCTCCCCCGGCGGAGAAATCGTCCGCGGAGAAGAGCGATGAGCTCCGGCTCGTCAAGGCGAGGGCCGATCATGGGAATTCTTCTTCCTTTTTCCCGTTCCTCCGGCCGCGACGCCGCGGGGCCGGGATCGTTCTCTCCGTCCTCCTCATCAAATCCTTCGTTTTTTCGACCGGGTTTTCCGGGCCGGGGACAGGGCGTTCTCGAACACCTGCCGGATATTGTCGACGAACACGAACTCGATATCTTTGCGAAGCGCTTTGGGGATGTCTACCAGGCCCTTTTTGTTGGCCTGGGGGAGGATGATGCGGGAAACTCCGGCCCGCTGCGCGGCCAGGACTTTCTCCTTGACCCCGCCGACGGGGAGGACGTTTCCCCGGAGCGTGATCTCGCCCGTCATGGCCGTGTCCCTCCGCACCTTGGCTTCGGTGCAGACCGAGATCAGGGTCACGGCAATGGTGATCCCGGCCGAAGGGCCGTCCTTGGGGATGGCGCCTTCGGGGATATGAACGTGAAAGTCGTTTTCCGAGAACATCTTGACGTCGATGCCCAGCTCCGGGGCGTGGGCTCGGGCGTAGCTCAGGGCGGCTTGGGCCGATTCTTTCATCACCGCTCCCAACGATCCCGTCAGGGATAATCCGCCCTTGCCCTTCATTTTGGTTGCTTCGACGAACAGGATTTCGCCGCCCGTCTCGGTCCAGGCCAGGCCGGTGGCCACGCCCACGCGGTCGTCCTTGAGGAGCTGGTCGCGGAAGATGCGAGGAGGGCCGAGGAATCGCTCGAGATTCTGGGAGGTGATACGGGTCAGACCTTTCTTTCCCTCGGCCACCTTGCGGGCCACTTTGCGGCAGACGGCGGCGATTTCCCGCTCGAGGTTCCGGACCCCGGCCTCCCGGGTGTAGACATTGATGATCTTCTGGATGGCCCCCCGGGTGAACTCGATGCGCTTCCGGCTCAGGGCGTTCTCCCGGAGCTGCTTGGGGACGAGATGCCGCATGGCGATCTGCAGCTTCTCCTCCTCGATGTATCCCGGAAGCGGAATGATCTCCATCCGGTCCCGGAAGGCGGGCTGGATGGGATCGAGGAGGTTGGCCGTTGTGATGAACATGACGCGGCTCAGGTCGAAGGGCACGCCCAAGTAGTGGTCGCGGAAATCCTTGTTTTGCTCCGGGTCGAGAACTTCGAGCAGGGCCGAGGAGGGATCGCCTCGGAAATCGGCGCCGATCTTGTCGACTTCGTCCATCATGAACACCGGATTGTTCGACCCGGCCCTCCGCAGGCCCTGGATGATGCGGCCGGGCATGGCCCCGACGTAGGTCCGCCTATGCCCCCGGATCTCGGCCTCGTCCCGGACGCCGCCCAGGGAGATGCGGTGGAACTTGCGGCCCAGGGAGCGGGCGATGGACCTGCCCAGGGAGGTCTTGCCCACGCCCGGAGGCCCGACGAAGCAGAGGATGGGCCCCTTGAGCTTTTTGGAGATCGAGCGCACGGCCAGATATTCCAGGATGCGGTCCTTGACCTTCTCCAGCCCGTAATGGTCCTCGTCCAGGATGGCTTTGGCTTTGCGGAGGTCGAGGTTGTCGACGGTCGTTTTGTTCCACGGCAGGTCAAACATCCAGTCCAGGTAATTGCGGACCACGGCCGTCTCGGCCGATTCGGGATGCATCTGGGACAGGCGGGTGATCTGCTTCTCCAGCTCCTCCCGGACTTCAGGGGCGACCTTGAGCTTCTTGAGCTTGTCCTGGTAAGCCTTGATCTCCTCCTGGATCTCGCTCCCCTCGCCCAGCTCCTTCTGGATGGCTTTCATCTGCTGGCGGAGGAAGTACTGCTTCTGCATCTTGTCCATCTCGCCTTTGGCCTCGGTGGAGATGCGGGACTGGACGTCCAGGAGCTCGAGCTCCCGGGTCAAGTGCTCATAAACGCTCTTCAGCCTCTGCAGAGGGTCGACGACTTCCAGAAGGGTCTGGGCCTCGGCGACCTTGAGCTCGAGGTTGGCCGCGACGAGGTCGGCCAGCCGGCCGGGCTCCTCGATGTTGGCGGCGATGATGAGCACCTCGGGCGGGAGGTTCTTTCCCAGCGAGGCGGCCTTCTCCAGGCTTGAACGCACGTTGCGCACCAGGGCCTCGTTCTCGACCGATTTCTCCTGGCTCTCGGCTTCGTGAAGGACCTGGACCTGAGCGGCCATATGGCCGCCCTCCTCCTCGAAGGTTGCGACCCGGGCCCGGATCAGGCCCTGGGCCAGGATGCGGATGCGGCCGTCGGGCAGCTTGAGCATGCGCATGATCAGGGCCACGGTTCCCACGTCGTACACGTCTTCCCGCTTGGGATCCTCGAGTTCCATATCCTTTTGAGTCAGAAGGAGGATCATGCGGTGCGAGGACAGGGCCGCGTCCACGGCCGCCTTCGACTTCTCCCGGCCGACATACAGCGGGGCGATCATGAAGGGAAAAACGCAAATGTCCCGGAGGAGGAGGACGGGGAGCTTGGAGGGGATTTGGAGCTTCTGGTCCTTGTCCCCGAGGATCTCCTCCATTTGGGATTCTTCGTTGTTGTCTTTTTCAGCCATGTTCCTTCTCCGGGGCGGTTGTTTCTCGGGACGGGTCCGGGCGGCGGTTCTTCCGCGCTTCTCCCCCGCCCGCCTTGAACAGGACGACGGACAGGACGCCGTTGTCCAGGAGGGCCTGCGTCCTGTCCGGCAGGATGACGCAGGGCAGGGCCACGGTCCGCCGGAAGGAGCCGCTCGGCCTTTCCAGGCGGTGATAGCGGGCCGTTTCCCTGTGCCGCTCCCGGCGCATTTTGCCTTGGAGCTCGACACGGTTGTGGCGGACGAGAAGAGAGATGTCCGCCGGCTCGACGCCGGGAAGCTCCGCTTCGATGACCACTCGGTCTTCCTTTTCCCAGACGTCCATGACCGGGGCCCAGGGCTCCTCCCAGGGCAGTCTCGCGCCGGCGCGGGCCGTTCCGCCGCCCGGAACGCTTGCGACTTCCACACGGAGGGATGCCTGCCGGAGGACGGGGATCTTCTTGCGGACCATCAGGGGCGGCCTGGCTATTTTTCTTTGAGAAGGGTCTCGAGTTCGCGCTTGAACTCGTTCACGTCACGGAATTCCCGGTATACCGAAGCGAAGCGCACGTAGGCCACCTTGTCCAGCTCCTTGAGCCGCTCCATGACGAACTGGCCGATCTCGGAGGCGCGGATCTCCTTCTCGGTCCGCTCATGCAGCTTGGCCTCGATCTCCTCGACGATCTCCTCGACTTTTTTCACCGGGATGGGCCGCTTCTCGCAGGCTTTGAGCAGACCGCGCAGCAGCTTTTGGCTGTCGAAGGGCTGCCGGCTGCCGTCCTTTTTGACGACCATGTAGGGGATCTCCTCGATCTTCTCGTAGGTCGTGAAGCGGCGCTTGCAGGCCAGGCATTCCCGGCGGCGGCGAATGGACAGGCTCTTCTTGCTCTCGCGGGAATCGATGACCTTGCTTTCCTCGTGGTCGCAGAACGGGCACTTCATTTCTGGAATTCCTCGCCCATTTTCTTAAGCTGCAGGAGAGACAAGCCTTCTTTCCAGAGTATAACAAATCCCACCAGGCATGTCATCACCACCTGAACGGCGTGGACGACGAGGGTCATGCCCGTCGCCTTGGTGGACAGGTCCCGCTCCATGGCCAGGCGGACCGCGGCTGAGGCGTCGGCCGGTATCCGCGGACTGAAGTACAGCGTCATCAGGGCCTTTTTGCTGAAAAAATCGAACCCGCCGGCCATGCCCGGCGTGGGGATGGCGGCGCCGATCATCGTAGCGAAGACGTAGGGGATGACGGTGTAAACCGGAAACACCTCGCGGTAGGCCAGAAAAAAGATCCAGTAGTAAACGACGATGGACGCCCAGACCAGGACCGACAGCAGAAAGAAGCGCAGGAGGTCGAAGAAGGACCGGAAAAACCTCAATCCCTGGATGAATTCCTCGACCAGAGACCGGACTTTGTCGGCGAACTTTCGGGGAAAGGGCTTGAGCACGGCGTTCAGGATGCGGAGGGTCGTCTTTCGGAAAAAATGAAGACAGAGCACGAAGGCGATGATGACCAGATCGAGCGCCAGGCCCAGCATCCCCAGTTTGAACAGCCAGGAATAGGCGTCGACCGAGACGGAGAATTGCGCGACGTAGAGGGGGCGGGCGAGGAGAAAGACGGCCAGGAGGAACACCATGGCGATGATGTCGAAAATCCTCTCCACGACCACCGTGCCCAGGGCGAACCCTTCGCTGATTTTCTCCTTCCGGGCCAGGTAGAGAGGCTTGACGATCTCCCCCAGCCGGGCGGGAAGAAGAAGCGTCACGGTGAACCCGATGGCCTGGCCGGCGAAAAGGTTGTAGAACTTCACGTCCTTTTTTTCGGGCCGGATGAGATATTTCCACCGGAACGCCCGGGGGACGAGATGGAAGGGGCCGAAGAGGACCATGAGCACGAAAAAGAAAACGTTGACGTTTGTGACGCTGGCGAAAAGGCTGCTCCAGTCGACGCTGCGGAAGAAAAAAAACAGGAGGACCGCGGTCAGGAGCAGGACGACGGCGTATCGGAGGAAGTTTTTCTTCATGGGCGCAATAAGGCCGTCCATATTACCATCGCCCCCGGACGGTGTCAATGAAATCCGGCCCGGCGGCGCGTCTTAACCTTATGGATTTCAGCACGTTCCGTCCTTTATGAGGTCCCGCCTTTGACTGCCCTTCGCTCCGCGGCAAGCCGTGTCCGAATGCGGCGGCGACCGGCTTCCGTCACCGCCTCCACCGTCGCAGCACGGGGGACCTGCCTCCGGCCATAGCTGTCGGACCAACGGTGATTTGGAGTGCGGCGACGCGTCGCCGCTTTCCACGTCGGAGTGGCGATGCCCTGCTCTCAAAGAGGAGATCCCCTGACCGTCATCCGCTCGTTCCGACACGGCGGACCGGCGCGGGAGGCGCTCGGTTCCGCTTCCGGGGAAACCGGAGCGGGGCGCCTCATGGAATCATGAGTTGAAAACCCGGCCGAAATAG
>JAFGAV010000048.1 GCA_016933515.1 Candidatus Aminicenantota bacterium | reverse complement strand
TTGAATTCGTAGCGGTGGCGGTGCCGCTCCAATATCCTATATTTTCTATAAGCTTTGTAGGCTATGGTTCCCTTCCTGAGCAGGCAGTCGTAGCCGCCCAGGCGCATCGTTCCGCCCATGTCCTCTCCGCCGCGGAGCTCCCTCCACAGGGAGAAGATTTTGTGCGGCGTTCCGGGATCGAACTCGGCCGAATTCGCGCCCCGCATCCCGGCCGCGTTCCGGGCGAATTCGATCGCGGCGCATTGCATTCCCAGGCAGATTCCGAAATAAGGGATCTTGTTCCGCCGGGCGTACGCGGCGGCCCGGATCTTTCCTTCAATGCCGCGAACGCCGAATCCGCCGGGCACGAGGATGCCGTCGGCGCCGCCGAGGGCTTTTTCGGGCCTGCCCCGCTCGAGGCACTCGGCTTCGACCCAGCAGATGTTCAGGCGCAGCTTGTGGGCGGCCGCGGCGTGGAGGAGCGCCTGGCGCAGACTGATGTAAGAATCGTGAAGGCCGGCGTATTTCCCCACAAGAGCGATGTTCACTTCTCCGCGCGGGTTCTTCATGGTATTGAGGAATCCCCGCCAGCGTGAGAGGTTTCTGGGCCCCGCCTTGAGCTCGAGCTTCTTGAGGATGAATTTGTCCATCCCCTCCGCGGCGAACACCATGGGGATCTCGTAGATGTTCTCGACGTCCTTGGCGGTGATGACCGCTTCGAGCGGGACGTTGGTGAAGAGCGCAATTTTCTTTTTTAAGTCGGCGGTCAGCGCCCGGTCGGTCCTGCAGAGAAGAAGATCGGGCTGGATTCCGATGGCCCGCAACTCCTTGACGCTGTGCTGGGTCGGTTTGGTTTTGAGCTCGCCCGAGGAGGAAATGTAGGGGATGAGCGTCAGGTGAACGAAGAGCGTGCTCTCCGGTCCGTGCTCGAGCCTCATCTGGCGGATGGCTTCCAGGAACGGCAGGCTCTCAATGTCGCCCACTGTCCCCCCGATTTCGACGATGACGATGTCGTTCGTTCCGGCGGCGCTGCTTATGGATTTTCTGATTTCATCGGTGACGTGGGGAATCACCTGGACGGTTTTTCCTAGGAAATCCCCCTTCCGCTCCCGGCGAAGAATGGATTCATAGATGCGGCCCGCGGTCCAGTTGTTCGCCCTGGACGTCCGGGCCGAAGTGAACCGCTCGTAGTGGCCCAGGTCGAGGTCCGTCTCCGCGCCGTCCTCGGTGACGTACACTTCCCCGTGCTGGAAAGGGCTCATGGTGCCTGGATCGAGGTTCAGATAGGGGTCGCATTTCACGAGCGTGATGCGCAGACCGTGGCTCTCGAGGAGCATGCCGATCGAAGAAGCGGCCACTCCCTTGCCCAGGCCGGAAACGACTCCGCCCGTGACGAAAATGTATTTGGTTTTCATAAACGCTTTTTCAACAGCTTTTCGACCTTGATTATATCCTCAGGCACATCGACGCTCAAGATCGCGCCGCCGCATTCGACCATCTTGATCTTGAATCCGTTTTCAAGGACGCGGAGCTGCTCGAGATTTTCCGCTTTTTCCAAGCCCGACGAGGGCATGCGGCTGAGCTCAAGCAGAAAATCGCGCCGGTATCCGTAAACGCCGACATGTTTGAAAAAATCTCCCGTCCCGCCGAACGGAACGGGAAAACGGGAAAAATAAAGAGCGAATCCATGAACATCAACGACGACCTTGACCACGTTCCTATCGAGGACCTCCTCGCGGCCCGCACGGGCCATGAGCGAAGCCATGGGCGCCGCGCCCTCGGTGAGCGCCGAGACGAGGCTGTCGATCATCTCCGCTTCGAGCAGCGGCTCGTCGCCCTGGATGTTGACCACGAACGAGGCGTCGAGACCGGCGGCCGCTTCGGCCGCACGGTCCGTCCCCGAAGCGTGGCCGGATGAAGTCATGACCACCTCCGCGCCGAGGTGCCGCGCCAGTTCCAAAATCCGAATGTCGTCCGTGGCCACGATCACTCGCTCAAGCGATTTCGCTCTTGAAGCCGCTTCGTAAACCCACTGGAGCATGGGCTTGCCCAGGATGGGCGCCAGGGGCTTGCCCGGGAACCGGGTGGAATCGTGGCGGGCGGGGATGATGCCTAAGGCTTTTTTCAAAAAACGTCCTCCTTGCTTTTCGAGTCTCGGCTTTCGGCGCTCTCCGTCGTTTGGCAGGTCACCTCCAGATAGGCGCCGTCTTCGACGATGATCCGGGGCGTGTTGATCGAGCCGATGACCCGGCCCTTGCCGTGAATCTCAACCGTTTCAAGCGCCTGGATCGAGCCCTTGACCTCGCCGTTGACGACGACCCGGCCGGCTTTGATTTCGGCCTCCACGCGCCCGGTGTCGCCCACGACGAGCATCGACTCCGAATTGATTTTGCCCTTGAAATTTCCGTCGATGCGGAAAGACCCCCTGAAAATCAACTCGCCGTTGAATTCCGAATCCCTGTCGAAAAAACCCGAAATTTTCCCCTCGTCCATTTCGCCCTTTCGTTCTTTCATGAACGGACTCCTTTGATAAGGTCATAAACACGGTTTAATTCGTCAAGGGAGAAATAAAAAATCCTGATCGTTCCGCGGCCGCGGCTGCCGGCGATTTCCACTTTCGTTCCGAGAGCGCGGATCAAGTCTTCCTGCAAGGCTTTGAGCTCGGCGTCGAAGCCGGCTTTCCTCTTCCCCGGAGATTTCTTTTTTTTTCCGAGGACCTGGGCCTCGACCTGCCTCACGGAAAGGTTTCCGGCGACGATCTGCTTGGCCAGGGTGAGCTGTTGCGCCGGATCGTCGAGAGCCAGGAGAGCTCGGGCATGCCCCATGGCGAGCCTGTTCGAGGCCAGCATGTTCTGGACTTCAGCGGGAAGCCTGAGAAGCCTGAGCGTATTGGCCACGGTGCTTCGGTCGAGTCCGACCCTGTCCGCAAGCTCCTGCTGAGTGAAGCCCGTCTCTTTCATAAGCTGTTCATAGGCCTGGGCGACTTCGATGGGATTCAGGTCCTCACGCTGGAGATTTTCTATCAGGGAAATCTCGACCTGCCGGGCTTTGGGAACGTTTTTGATGAGCACCGGCACTTTTTGCAATCCGGC
>JAFGAV010000047.1 GCA_016933515.1 Candidatus Aminicenantota bacterium | reverse complement strand
GGGGCACGCCCCAGCCCTCGAGGAGACGGAAAAAATTTTCGCGGTCGCGGGAGCTGTGGCTGAGGCTGATGTATCCGGCGAAGATGATGGGCACGTTCAGCCGGCGCTGGAGCTGCAGGGCGGGCGCGGTCCGGTCGCCGTAGCCGCTGAGAACGATGACCACGTCCGCGCTCTCAACATCAGGCCTCGGCAAGCCTCTCTCCAGCCCCCGGACCAGGGCGTCCGATACGGGGACCAGACAGATGACCCACAGAAGAACGCCGAGCATCAAATTGACGAAGGCGGCAGTCTTGATCTTCCTGCGCCAGAAAACGACGGCCGAGACGAAAAGGAGAGTGACGATCAGTCCGGGCGGCAGGAAGAAGGCCGCCAGGAGTTTTTTCAAAACGAACATCATGTCCGTCCGCTCCTCAAACGGTTCCCCCCCGCCTTACGGACTTTAAAGAACAGCGCGCGCACGGCTTCGACGACCAGCACGGCCGCCAATCCGAGGAGCACGAGACTGATGACGCCGATCGTGCTGAACCGGTATTGAAAGAAAAGGAGAACGAGCGCCCAAAGCGTCATGGTCAGCATAAAAAGGGTGGGCAGCACAAGGAAGCCGAGCTTGCGTCCTTCTTTCTTCATCCAAACCATGATGGCCACCAGCGCCAGCCCGGCCAGGAGCTGGTTCGTGGCGCCGAACACCGGCCAGATCACCTGCCAGGCCGGCATGGGATTTCCCCGGGGATCGCGCAGGGTGATGAGGACGAACACCGCCGGCAGGGCCAGGGTGGCCAGGGCGGTCAGATACCGGGATTTCTTTCCTCGGAAGCCGAAAAATTCCTCGAAGGCGTAGCGGCCCAGCCTGGTGGCCGTGTCCAGGGTGGTGAGAATGAACGTCGACAGGGCGAGCAGGCCGAAGTGCACCCCGATGCGGTGCGGAATCCCGACTGTTTCCAGGAACCGCCCGATGCCGTTCCCGTAGACCTCGAGCGGCTGCCGTCCGGTGATCGGATCGCCCTTGGCGAGCAAGATGACCGTCGACAAGGCGATGACGGCCACCAGCCCTTCGATCAGCATGGAGCCGTATCCGATGGGCCGGGCGTCCCGCTCCTTGTCGAGTTGCTTGGAGGACGTCCCGGACGCCACGATGGCGTGGAACCCGGAACAGGCGCCGCAGGCGATGGTGATGAACAGGATGGGAAACAGCGTCCCGAGCTGGGGCGCCCTCCAGGCCGTAAAGGCGTCGTAGCGGACGGCGAAGCCGCCGAGAAGGATTCCGATGAAGCCGGCCAGGACGGAAGCATAGAGAAGGTAAGAAGAGAGATAATCCCGGGGCTGGAGCAAGGCCCAGACGGGCGTCGTGGAGGCGATGAAACAGTAGACAATGAGAATGATGTTCCAGGCCTTAGCCGGATCGCCTCCCAGGAGCCAGGGAAGGCCGTCGGCCAGGAGCTTGGGCAGTTTGTCGGCCGCGAGGGGGAAAAGCTGTCCGATCCAAATCGTAAGAAAGACAAGGGGAACGAAAATCAGGGAGGCCCTCAGCAGACGGACTTTGAGACGATAGAGAACCAGGCCCAAGGCCACGGCCAGGAGGATGTAGATCAGCGAGGACGTGGCCACGCCTCCGTCGTTGACGAACGTCGTCGAGGTCAGGTCCATGAAGACGGTCAGAACGTAGACCAGGGCCAGCCAAATGAAGGCCAGGAAGAGCTTGAAGGCCAAGGGGGACATGTGGCGGCGCGCGATCTCGGCGATCGAGCATCCGCGATTCCTGATCGAGGCGACAAGCGTCGAAAAATCGTGGACGCCGCCGATGAAGATCGAGCCCAGGATGATCCACACGAGCGCCGGCAGCCATCCGAAGGCCAGTGAGGCGATGACCGGCCCGACGATCGGTCCCGCCCCGGCGATCGAAGAAAAATGATGCCCCAGGAGGACGGCCTTCTGGGCCGGGACCCTGTCCACTCCGTCGCAGTCGGCGTGGCTGGGAGTCGGGCGGCGGTCGTCCAGGGCGAACCGTTTTTCCAAAAAACGTCCGTAGACGAGGTAGGCCGCGGCGAACAAGGCCGCGGTGACGACAAAAATCAGAGTCAGCATGTCAGAACCCCCGTGCCCGCCGACAGCCGAACGACGTGGAATTCCGGTTCGCGGCCCGCGCGGGACCGGTAGTCTTCTCCCACCTTCGCCCGGAACTCCTCCACCGCCCGCTCTTCGACCAGGTTGATCGTGCATCCGCCGAAACCGGCGCCCATCATCCTCGCCCCCAACACGCCCGGCGCGCGGCGCGCGGCCTCGACCAGGATGTCGAGTTCGCGGCAGCTGACCTCATACTCGTCCCTCAGGCCGTCATGAGACGCGTCCATCCGCCGTCCGAAGGAGAGGAAATCGCCCTTCTCCAGGTCGCGGCCGGCCGCCTCCACACGCGCGTTCTCCTTCACCACATAGGCGCAGCGGCGATGGACGACCGGATCCATGTCCCGCCGACAGGCCTCAAGCATCTCGATCGTCGCGTCCCGCAGACTCCGGACGCCGGAGTGACGCCTTTGCAAAACCGTCACTCCTTCCTCGCATTGCGCCCGGCGGACATTATACTCCGAAGACGCCAGCGCGCGCCGGACTTTCGTGTCGCACAAAACGATCCTCAGATCGTCGCGCTCGAAGGGGTGATGGGTGTGTGTCAGGGAACGGCAGTCGAGTTTGAGAACCGCCCGGGGGCGGGCGAAAATGTTGACGAATTGGTCCATGATCCCGCAGCGGACGCCGACAAATTCGTTCTCGGCCCGCTGGGCGAGCTTGACGATCTCCAACGCCTCGAGGCCCAGGCCGAAAAGCCGATTCAACCCGAAGGCCAACCCCGCTTCCAGGGCCGCCGAGGAGGACAGGCCGGCGCCGATGGGAATGTTCCCGCCGAAGACGCAGCGAAAGCCGGGGACGCCGCGGCCCGTTTTGCGGATTTCGAGGACGACGCCCGTCAAATAATTCGGCCAGCCGAGATCGGTCTTCTCGATGCGCTCGGGGTGAAAAACGAAGGAAGACCGCAGGTCCTCGGCCTGGAGGTAACAGTCCCCCTCCGCCGCGCGCCCGAGGGCGAAATACACGGCCTTATCGACGGCCGCCGGCAGGACGAATCCCCCGTTGTAGTCCGTGTGCTCGCCGATCAGGTTCACCCGTCCGGGCGACCGGACGAGAAGCGGCTCATCCCCGAAGAGACGGCGGTAGGCCTCGCCAATCCGCTCTGCGTTTTCGGTCACCTTCTCATTCCACTCTCGACCGGCGATTGAAGACCAGAAAAGCCGCGCCGGCCAGGATCATGAATCCTCCCCACCACAGCTCCGGATGAAGCGAACTCAGGACCTTGGGCGGGCCGAGCGGCTTCACCCAAAGGCTCCACAGGCCGGCGGTTAGGATGACGCCGCCCATGACCACCAGGATCAAGCCGACGAAATGCCATATGGGTTTCATGCGCGCCCTCACCAAAAAGCGATGTTCAGGGCGATGAGAACGAGGAGCGACAGCACGGCGTAAAAGGCCGGCCTCTTGAACCAGGGAATCCCCTCGTCGATCACCCGGGGAGTCAACCCCTTGACCAGTCCGACAAGCTCGGACTCCGGCTTTTTCCTGGTGAAGAGGCTGATGAGGATCGTGGCCAGGAAACAGATGAGCCAGGCCCACCAGGCCCGCCAGAAATTGGCCGCCATGTCCGAGGACACGCTGGAAAGGGTGATGAGTTTCATCGGGATCCATTGGAATTTTACGCCCAGATACATGGCGAACGAGGACCCCATGCCGGCGATGAGGCCCCAGAAAGCGCCGTTGGGCGTGATCCATTTGACGAACATTCCCAGGAGCATCGTAGCGAACAGCGGGGCGTTCACCCAGGAAAAGATGGCCTGCATGTAGTCCATGATGGTCGGCATGCTCTTGGCCCAGTAAGCCGTCCCCACGCTGAGGAAGATGCCGGCCACGGTCGCCGCCCGGCCCATCCACAGCAGGTGCTGGGGCGAGGCCTTCTTGTTGAAGACCGAGCGGTAGATGTCGTAGGTCCAGACTGTGTTGAAGGCGCTGATGTTCCCCGCCTGCCCGGCCATGAATCCCGCCAGGAGGGCCGTGACGCCCAGCCCCGCGAGCCCGGGCGGGAGGTAGCGGGAGATGAGCATCGGCAGGGCCGAATCGTAATTCACCTTCCCGCCGTCGGACATGAGTTGGAATCCGCTCGCCGGGTCGCGCGACAAAGCCAGGGCGATGAGGCCGCTGAGAATGACGAGAAAGGGCACAGCCATCTTGAAGAACGAGGCCAGGAGAGGCGTCAGTCGCGCGGTGCGCAGGTTGCGGGCCGAAAAGGCGCGTTGGACGACCAGGAAGTCCGTGGTCCAGTAGCCGAAGGACAACACGAATCCCAATCCCAGCACGATTCCGCCCCAGGTGATGAGCATGCCGTTCTGCGTCGGGTCGCCGGAATTCGACCACAGCCGGGCGAATCCCTCCGGCAGGCGGGCGAAAATCTCGTCCCAGCTTCCGATCTCGATGATGCCCAGGACCGACACGAGAAACAGGCCGAACCAAATGAGGAAAAACTGGATGATCTCGGTGAAGATGGCCGACAGAAGCCCGCTCATGGTGACGTAGACGGCCACGGTCAGGGCGGAAACCCACATGCTCACGTCCCAGTTCCATCCCAGAAAGGTGTGCAGGACGAGGGCCATGGCGTAGAGGTTGATGCCCGAGACGAGGAGCGTCATGGCGGCGAAGGAAAATCCGTTGAGGACCCGCGTCTTCTCGTCGAAGCGCAGCTTGAGATACCCGGGGATGGACTTGATGCGGCTGCTGTAATAGAAAGGCATCATGTAGATCCCGAGGAAGACCATGGCCGGAACGGCGCCGATCCAGTAGAAATGGGCGACGTACATCCCGTACTTGAAGGTGTTGCCGGCCATGCCCATGAGCTCCAGGGCGCCCAGATTGGCGGAGAGGAAGGCCAGCCCGGCCACCCAGGCGGAATTCCTCCGGCCGGCGAGGAAAAAATCCTCGTCGCTCCGTGTGAAGCGCTTGAGGTAGAAGCCGATGCCCAGGACAAAGGCGAAATAGACGAGAATGATGACCCAGTCGAAGGGCGTCAAGCCGATGGCCTGCATCGAGGTGCCGCTCCTTTCTTGCGAAGACAATAATCTATCTCCAGCCCGGCCGCAAATCAACACCCCTTGTGCGCGACACATATGGAATTGCGGCGATACGGTGCTCTTTTTTGGAGCGCGGCGGACGAATTGACAACGCCGGACAGCCTGTCTATAATCAAAATCCGAAAAAGCGAGGATTCATGTTCGGACGCGACAAGAAAGACGAAAGCGGCAAAACGAGAAACGACGCGGCTCCCGCCTCGGCGGTCCTCGGCCGCGGGCACTTTTTCAAAGGCGAGATCACCGGCGAAGAAGACCTGACGGTCATGGGCTACATCAAGGGCCGAATCGACCTTAAGAACAACGTCCTGACCGTCGAGAAAGGCGGCCGGGTGGACGGAGACATCGTCGTCAACGAGCTCATCCTTTTCGGCTCGGTCAACGGCAACGTCTACGCCTCCAGCCGGGTGTTCGTCGCCGCCGAGGCGCTCATGCGGGGCGACATCACCGCGGCCCGGATTTCGATCTCGGACGGCGCCGTGTTCAAGGGAAGCATCAAAATGGAGGATTCGCTGGAGAAAGTCTTCCCGGCCAAGGAAAAATCCGAATCCAAGCCGGCCAAGGAAAAATCCAAACCCAAAAAAGAGGAAGGCGACTCCCTCATCTCCTGAGACGAGCCGGTTTCTGAAGCGCCACGGAGCTTCGCCGCCTCAAAGGACGGCCGGACCGAACCGCTGTTCGGAACCCCGCCTCATCGCCCCGGGTCTTCGGCCCGGGGTCCCCAAGACTCGGCCGACATCCGATCTTGGCGCGCCGTCGCCGATCCGGCGTGAGAAGAAGGGGGATGATATAATGAACTCGATGCGGCCCTTCCGTCTCCATTCCGAGTTCACCCCCCAGGGCGATCAGGACCAGGCCATCCGCTCCCTAATCGAGGGTCTCCGCGCCGGCGCCCGCCGGCAGACGCTCCTGGGGGTCACGGGCTCGGGCAAGACGTTCACCATGGCCAACGTCATCGCCCAGACCGGACTCCCCTGCCTCGTCATTTCCCACAACAAGACGCTGGCTGCCCAGCTCTACCAGGAGTTCCGGCGCTTCTTCCCCCAAAACGCCGTGGGATATTTCGTCAGCTACTACGATTACTACCAGCCCGAGGCCTTCCTTCCCGCCTCCAACACCTACATCGCCAAGGAAGCCACCATCAACGACGAGATCGACCGCCTGCGCCTCAGCGCCACGAACGCCCTGTTCCAGCGCCGGGACGTGATCATTGTCGCTTCCGTGTCCTGCATCTACGGCATCGGCGAGCCGGAGACGTACCGCTCCCAGAGCTTTCGCCTGGAACGGGGCCAGGCCCTCGCGCGCCGGGACATCCTTCGCGGCCTGGTGAACATGCAATACGAGAGGCAGGACGCGGAGTTCAAGAGGGGCGGCTTCCGGGTGCGGGGCGACGTGGTGGACGTTTTCCCCTCCTACGAAGAGTTCGCCTACCGCTTCGAGCTTGAGGACGGCCGCGTGGCGCGCCTGACGTCGATCGATCCCGTCCTGGGCCGGGAGATCCAGGCGTTCGACTCGCTTCTCATCCGCCCCCGCACGTTCTTCTCCACGCCCCGCGACGTTCTGGAAGAAGCCGTGAGGGGCATCGAGCGCGAGCTCAATGAGCGGATCGCCTTCTTCAAGGAGCGGGGCCGGCTCCTTGAGGCCGAACGCATCGAAACGCGGACCCTCTTCGATTTGGAGATGCTCCGCGAGTTCGGATTCTGTCCCGGCATCGAGAACTATTCCCTTTACCTCAGCCGGCGCCGGCCGGGCGATCCGCCCCACACTCTCCTCGAATATTTCCCCGGCGATTTCCTGACGATCATCGACGAATCCCACGTCACCATCCCCCAGCTCGAAGGCATGTATCACGGCGACCGCTCGCGCAAGCTCACCCTCGTCGAACACGGGTTCCGCCTCCCCTCGGCCCTGGACAACCGGCCGCTGAACTTCAAGGAATTCGAGGAGCGCGTGGGCCGGACGATCGCCGTCTCGGCCACGCCCGGATCCTATGAGCTCCGGGCGAGCGAGGGGCGCGTAATCGAGCAGGTCATCCGGCCCACGGGATTGACGGACCCCGAGGTCGAGGTCCGGCCGGCGAAGGGACAGGCGGACGACCTGCTGGCCGAGGTCCGGGCGCGCGCCGAAAGGAACGAGCGGACGCTCGTCACCACCCTGACGAAGAAAATGGCCGAAGGCCTGACCCAGCGCTATCACGAGCTCGGCGTTCGCGTCCGCTATCTCCACTCCGAGATCGACGCCCTGGAGAGGGTCCGGATCCTGCGCGACCTGCGCAAGGGGGTGTTCGACGTCCTGGTGGGCATCAATCTCCTTCGCGAGGGTCTCGACCTGCCGGAGGTCTCGCTCGTGGCCGTTCTTGACGCGGACAAGGAGGGGTTCCTCCGCTCGGCGACTTCCCTCATCCAGACCTT
>JAFGAV010000008.1 GCA_016933515.1 Candidatus Aminicenantota bacterium | reverse complement strand
CCAGGCACGCCCATGCCGCGCAAAGGGCGAGGACGAAAGAAGGCATCTTTTTTTTCATGTCGGCCGGTTCGCGGTCCATTTTATGACACATCATCCGCGCCGCCCGATTCCGGACGGGGGACCGTCGCCGGGAACTCTCCGAAACGAGTCGCGACGGCGGCAGGTTTCCTCGTCAGGCGGCGGATTTCCTTCCCTGGCGCCTGAGCCAGGCCTTGGCCGCCTCGGTCACGAGAAAAACGGCCAGGGCGAAAGCGATGATGATCTCGATGCCGGTCAGTGTAGGCTTGACGATGCCGAAGGCGTCGCGGACGGCGGCGATCTGCGACAGGACGGCGATGAGGACGATTTCCCAGGCCACGGCGGCTACGAGCCAGGCGTGGGGGGGGGCCTTGAGGACGCTGAACCGCAGGGAGCGGAAATTGAGGGCCAGGACGAGCTCGACGATGATGAACATGTAGAAAATCTCGGTGCGCGCCTGGTCGATGTGCGAGAATTCGCTGAAAAAGACGTAGATGAAGAAGGGCACTTCGACGAGGAAGGCCAAGCCGATGAAGGTTTTCACTTCCCCGGAGAAGATGCTCTCCCGGGGATTGCGGGGCGGCCGGAGCATGATGTCCGGATCGGGCGGGGAGAGTCCCAGGGCCAGGGCCGGCAGGCCGTCGGTCGCCAGGTTGATGTAGAGGATGGCCGCCGAAAGGAGGGGCAGGTAGGCCGGCCCCTTGGCGAGGACGATGCCGCCGATGACCGCCACTTCGGTGATGTTGCAGCGCAGAAGGTAGGTCAGGTATTTCTTGATGTTGTCGTAGATCCAGCGTCCGCGCTCGATGGCCTTGAGGATCGTGGCGAAATTGTCGTCGTTGAGGATGAGGTCGGCTGCGTCCTTGGTCACTTCCGTGCCGGTGATGCCCATGGCCACCCCGATATCGGCGTTCTTGAGCGCCGGCGCGTCGTTGACCCCGTCGCCGGTCATGGCCACAACTTCGCCGCGCGCCTGCCAGGCCTTGACGATTTTCAGCTTGTCGATGGGCGAGACGCGGGCGTAGACCGTCACCCGGTCCACGACGGCGGCGAATTCCTCGTCGGGCATGTTCTCCAGGCCTTCGCCGTCGAGAACGAGATCGCCCGGCTTGTAGATGCCGATTTCGCCGGCCACGGCCACGGCCGTGGCTTTGTTGTCGCCGGTGATCATCACCGTCCGGATCTTCATGGCCGCGCAGGCCCGCACGGCTTCGATGGCCTCTTCCCGCGGCGGATCCATCATGCCGAACAGGCCGAGAAAGGTCATGTCGCGCTCGGTCTCCTCCCCGAACGAAGTCTCCTCGTCGGGGAGAATCCGATAGGCCACGGCCAGAACCCGCAGGGCGGACCCGGCCATAGCTCCGACGGCGCGGAGGACCGATCGCCGGTCGTCCGTGCCGAGGGCGCGATCCTCGTCGCCGTCCATGAGTCGAGAGCAGTGTTTGAGAACAACCTCGGGAGCGCCTTTGAGGAAGGCATAGCGCCGGCCGTCGGGCGATTCATGAACGGTCGTCATTTTTTTCCGCTCGGAGCTGAACGGGATTTCACCCACGCGCGGGAATTTGAGCTCGAGTTCCTTGTGGTCGAATCCCGCCTTCCTGCCGACGACGACCAGGGCCCCTTCGGTCGGATCGCCTTTTATGGCCCACAGCTCGTCCCGGCGATGAAGCCGGGAGTCGTTGCACAGCATTCCTCCCATGACGAGGAGCCGGAATGACGAGCCGGCGCGCAGGCGTTCCAGGTCGTCCGCCCGGAATTCTCCGGCCGGTTCGTAGCCCGAGCCCGAAACCTCGATCGTAGAGCTGCCGGTGTAAAGCTTCCGGACGGTCATCTCGCCTTTCGTCAGGGTGCCCGTCTTGTCGGAGCAGATGACCGTCGTGCAGCCCAGCGTTTCCACGGCCGGCATCTTGCGCACCAGGGCGTTTTGCTTGGCCATCTGGTGCATGGCGATGGCCAGGGCGCCGGTGACGATGGCCGCCAGGGCTTCGGGCACCGCCGCCACGGCGAGCGACACGGCGAACATGAGGATGTGCAGGAAGAACGGCATATCCACCCCGCCGCCGACGGCCTGGCGGACGACGCTGACGCCGATGACCGTCACGCAGATGACGAGGGTCAGAAGGCCCAGCCATTTGCCGATCTCGGCCGTTCTTTTTTCCAGGGGGGTTTTTTTTTGCTCGGGAGCCCCCACTTCCTCGGCGATCCGGCCGAATTCGGTGGACATGCCCGTGGCGGTGACCACGGCCTTCGCCCGGCCGTAGGTGACGACCGTCCCGGCGAAAACCATGTTGCGCCGATCGCTGATTCGGGTCTCCGCGGGGAGGGCGCCGCAATGCTTCGTCACCGGAACGGATTCGCCCGTCAGCGCGGCTTCGTCGCACTTCAGGGTCGGCACCTCGGCCAGCCTGGCGTCGGCGGGGATGCGATCGCCGGCTTCGAGGAGCACGATGTCTCCCGGGACGAGGTCCTTGGAGGGGATTTCCCTTTCGTGCCCGTCGCGGACCACGGTGCAGGTCGGGGAGAGCATTTTTTTCAGAGATTCGAGCGCTTTCTCGGCCTTGAACTCCTGGAGGAAGCCGAGCACGGCGCTGAAGGCCACGATCACGGCGATGATGACCGCGTCCAAAACCTCGCCGATGGCCACCGACAGGCCGATGGCCACGAGGAGGATCACGATCAGGATGTTCTTGAACTGGCTGAGAAAAAGCCGCAGGGGAGAAATTTTCTCTTCTTTTCTGAGCTCATTGAGGCCGAATTCCTCGAGGCGCCGGGCGGTTTCCTCGTCCGTCAGCCCCCTTTCCGCATCCGTGCGCAATGTCCGCTCGACCTCGGACGTCTCGAGGGCATGCCAGTCTGATCGGTTCATGGGCCAGTATTATATTTGCCGGACGGGGTCGCGTCTACACTTTCCACTTTTTTTATCGCCCCTGACCCTGCTTGCCGGCCGAGCGGAGTATCGGATAGGAGGAGAGCAGCGGCAAGTGCGGACGCGGCCCGACCTTATCGCGACTCCGACTTATCGTTCCCAGGAACGGAAGAGACCGTCACTGAGACGGAGATATTGATCGCCGTAACGGACGCTCGGCTCGATGTGGGTGTGCTCCCACCATTCGTTCCAGGAGGTGACGAAGATCCAATGGGGGCGGCTGGCCGCGGCCGCCTGAAAGGTGGCCTCGAACAGGGCGCCGTTGTCCCGGGGCAACAGGGGGGAGGAGCGGCCGGGCAGGAGGCGGTCGTCGAAGCCCGGCTGGGCCGTTGCCGTCCAGAGGCGCGGCCGCGGCTCGTCGTCGAGCAGGGGGTGATGACGGACGGCCCTCCCGGTTTCCTCGTAGGTCCGGGCCAGGATGTCGGGCACCTCCTCGTTGCTGTTGACGATTCCCAGGATGTTGTAGTTGTGGAGGCCGTCGAAGACTTCGAGGGCCTCGAGGCCGGGGTCGGGGCCGGCGTACCCGGCGATGAACATCGCCTCCCGGCCTTCGGACCTCAGCTGGCGGAAAACCCTGTCCCACACGTCGAGGGGGACGGCGAACGAAACCCACACGACTATGACCGGCTTTCCGTTGACCCGCAGAAAGGCCGGATGCCGCCCGTAGGCGTCGATGGCGCAGCGGAGCCAGTGAAGGATCGTGTTCTCGCTGCGGGGCTGCGCCGGGGAACGGGAGTAGTCCATGGTCTCGAAATTCAGGGCGACAAGAAAGCCCTTCTGGGCGGCAACATCGAGCAGCTCCCCGAAGTTCCGGTCGATGTACCAGTCGTCCGGCCCCCACCAGGAGGCGATGAATCCGGAGAGGCCTGCGCTTTTGGCCTGGTCGATGTGCCGGGCCATGGCCGCACGCTCGTAAGAGGCATAGGGCGCCAGGGGGGAATCCATGAGATAGGGGCTCGACCAGTCGCGATAGGCATACCAGAGATAATAGAAAGCCAAACCCAGGCCCGAGGGGGACGCGTCGGGGAGGATTCCTTCATGGAAATAGCGAGGCGGCGGGGTGAGGCCGGGAGCGGGGAAGCGGCGGAGGTCGATCGCAACGGGCAGGCTGGCGTTGACCTGATGCCTCCACTCGCCGAGCGGACTTGGGACGCCGTCGCGGTCTATAAGCGAGGCGCGGAAGATCGATTCCCCGTCCGAGGATTTTTCGAGATTGAAATTCAGAGGCGAGAGGGTCGCGTCGAGCGACAGGGCGTAGACCATCGTTGCCGAGACCGTTTGTCCGTCTCCCGTCGAGCGGATCCAGAATCGCCGCAGCGTCCACCCCCGTTCTGTATAGGGACCGGTGACGGCGGTCATCCGGGCGGCGAGAAGAGTCGGATTCTGTTCGAAGGTCAGCCCCGCGCGAGAAGCCGTCGTCTCGAGCTCGACGAGGAGCTGGTAATGGAAAACGCTCTCGGCGCCCAGCCGAGCCGCTCCTGCCCACGGACCGAGGAGCGCCGCCGCGAGGAGCAGGGCGGAGAGGAGACGGGTGTTCACGGCTGATGTTTCGACCTTTTGTCGGGCGGCAATGGTTTTCATGGTCTTTGAAGGCCTCGCATGTTTTTTCTTCAAAAAAACAAGAGGCCCAGTATAACAATCCGGGCCTTGAATTGCCAGGAAGATGCGGAGGCGGAGCCTGCCCTGGCTTTGATATCGCTCGGATTTCGTTGGAGGGATGAACAAAATTCAGGAGCGCTCATTCTTTTGAACGGGCGATGATAGAGTGGAGGATCAACTCGAGAGCAGGAAGGCGGGCATATAGACGCCGTCCTTGTCTTTCAATTGATGGTCCAGCTGGATGCATCATGGCCTTGATCGGCTGTCGTGGTGTATACTATGTCAAGGCGGGGGAAAAGCCGACGCCTGCCACCCGCCCGGGACTCCGGAGTTCGCGAAGATGCCGAAACGCAAAACGACGATCTTCTTTGACAATCGGGATTCTCAGAAGGCGCTCAAGGTCGAAGCCTGGCTGAAAAAATGGAAAGATGAAGTCACGGTTCTGTCCGCGAACTACGGATGCGGATGCCATCACGATCTCTATGATGTCGAAGGCCCGGAGGAGGCATTGGCCGAACTGCCCGCCTCCGTTTTGGCGGCCGTGAGCCGCGGCCGGAACGGAGATCCTGAAACGTCCTGAGATTTCAGAGTCCGGAAAAATTCTCGTCCGCACTTTCCCTTAAAAATCAATTCAGTTGAACACCGGGGATTGAAGTTGAAAAATGGAAAGGAAATGTGGGCCCCCATGTTTCGAAAAGCCCGCCACAAGTTCTATGACTGGAGTCCCGAGGAAGATAGAATTCCGAAGCCGGCCGCACAATCCGCCTCCCGGATCCACGACGGCGGCTGGGTTGTCGAAGCCCTGCTTCCCTGGACGAATCTCGGAATCCGGCCGGGCATAGGAATGGAGCTGGCCTTTCAATTCGCGCCCAACGACGATGACAGCACCGCCGAAGGCGGCCAACGGGTATTCACATCGGGCGATAATTCAAGTTTATGACTCAACGCAATATTTTTTCGGAACCCTGTTCCGGCGTTCTAGTTGATCCGCCGGAGGGTGATCCGGTAGCTCATCCAATCGGACACTTTTTTCTCGACTGTATATCCGTTTTTGAGAGGGAGAACTT
>JAFGAV010000046.1 GCA_016933515.1 Candidatus Aminicenantota bacterium | reverse complement strand
TGGGCCTCGCAGGGCATCTCGCGCCTCGAGCGGGGATTCGCCTTCCGGACGGCGCCTTCGGCCGGGGCGCTCTATCCCATCGAGACGTACCTCTCGTTGCAAAACATCTCCGGGCTCGACCCGGGCCTATACCACTACGACGTCCGCGGCCACGCGCTCGAGCTCGTTCGCGCCGGAGACATCGGCCGCGCTCTCGCCGCGGCCGCGCTCGACCAGGAGTTCCTCGCCGACGCCGGCGTTGTTTTCGTCTGGACGGCCGTTTTCGGACGGTCGAAGTGGAAATACAGGCAGCGCGCCTACCGCTACATCTATCTCGACGCGGGCCATCTCGCCCAGAATCTGGCTCTGGCGGCCGTGGCCCTGGGTCTGGGCTCGTGCCAAATCGCTGCCCTCTACGACGACGAGGTCAACGCCCTGCTCGGCGTGGACGGAACGGAGGAGAGCGTCGTCTACATGAGCGGCGTGGGCGCGCCGACCGGGGAAGAATCCGAGCTCTGAAGGCTCAAGCCGCGGGCAGGCTTCCCGAGTCCGGCGGCTTGGGAGCGGAAGACGCGGGCGGGGCGGGAGGCGCCGGCGGCGCGGCCTTGGCCTCGGCCTTCTCCGCGCGGTTCTTAGAGCACCGTTTGGAG
Organism: Candidatus Aminicenantota bacterium; assembly: GCA_016933515.1. Classification (GTDB taxonomy): domain Bacteria; phylum Acidobacteriota; class Aminicenantia; order Aminicenantales; family JAFGAV01; genus JAFGAV01. Next base: position 4,943 of record JAFGAV010000046.1, on the reverse strand, counting down.
GCGATCCAGCCGGCCACGAAGCCCGCGATGGTCATGACCAGAATGAGCAGCACGGGCGACAGCGAAACCTTCCAGAAAAATATCTGATATACGTGGGGCTTGATATTCTGGAAAATGACGATCACCAGCAGGGCGCCGAGGAGGATCAGCAGGATGTCCCTGACGCTCAGAAACGGGCGGGTTTTTTGCTCTTTTTCCATGTTCCCTCTCTTTTTATTATATTATAACTCTTTTCCTGCTTTCATTTCACTTCCTGTAAAATTTCCGCCGAATTTTTCCTTCTCGGCTTTCCTGTCCTAATCACAGGAAGCCTCTCCTTTTGTGTGATTTATAGCGCAAATTGAAGTGGGGTGGCGCGGCCCGGCGCTCCCTTCACAACCACTTCTTGCGTTTGAAATAGACGATCATCGTCCCGGCCACGGCGGCCATGACTCCCAGGACCGCCCAGTATCCCCACCTCCACCCTAGCTCGGGCATAAAACGGAAGTTCATGCCGTAGACGCCGGCGATGAAGGTCAGGGGCATGAAGATCGTGGCGATCAGGGTCAGAACCTTCATGACCTCGTTCATCCGGTTGCTCACGCTCGTGAGGTAGGTGTCGAGCATGCCGGTCAGCATGTCCCGAAAGGTCTCGACGGTGTCGATGACCTGGATGGTGTGGTCGTAGACGTCCTTGAGGAAAACGGCCGTCGTCTCCTTGACGAGCGGCGAATCGCGGCGTTCGAGCCGGGCGATCGCCTCCCTCAGCGGCCAGACCGACTTGCGGAGGAAAATCATCTCTCTTTTCAGCTGGTGGATGCGCCGCACCGTGGACTCTTGGGGCTCTTGAAGGATCTCGCCTTCCAGCTTTTCGATCTCGTCTCCGATGCTTTCGAGAACGCCGAAATAGCCGTCCACGACGGCGTCGAGAAGCGAGTAGGCGAGATAGTCCGGCCCCTGATTCCGGATGCGGGCCTTGCCGCCGCGCAGCCGCTCCCGGACCCCTTCGAAGACGTCGCCCGCGTCCTCCAGAAACGAGAGGAGGAAATTCGGCCCGATGACCATGCTGACCTGCTCGAACCGCTCCTCGCCGCCGTCCGTCCTCGGATGGAGCATCCGCGCGACGAGGAACAGGTAGTCCCCGTAGTCCTCGAGCTTGGGCCGCTGGGACGCGGTCATGATGTCCTCCAGGGTCAGGGAGTGGATGCCGAAGCATCTCCCCAGCTCCTGAATCAGGCCGGCGTCATGGATGCCGTCCACGTTGAGCCATGTGACGGACGGCGCGTCCCGGAACGTCGCGCACTCGGCGACGCTTTCGGTCCGCTTCTCCTCGCATCTCTCCGGATCGTAGCTCATGATCGTGATCCGGACTTTCTCCAGCTTCTTCTCGCCGACGTAGACGAGCGCCCCCGGGGGCAAACCGGTTTTTTTCGAGCGTCTCTTCATCATGCGGGCCATGGCGTCACCTCCCTTCCTCGTCCGGGAATCGGCCGGCCACCGTTTTCACGTACCGGTCGGCGTCGAACTTGCGCTTCAAGCCCGCCTCGTTCATATAGCGGACCAGGCCGAAGACCCGGCGCTCGCCCCACGGCCGGTCGTGCTTGCCGAAGCACCAGGCGACGCCGGCGAAGCCGTTCGGGTCGCGGCCGTCAAGCTCGTAGCGGTTGTTGAGCCGCAGGGCCGTTCGGAACGCCTCCTCGGGCGTCCGGCTCCACTCGAGGATTTTCTTGCCCCAGTACATGCGCATGTATCCGTGCATCCATCCGCCCCGGACCATCTGCTTCTGGGCCGCGTTCCAGTAGGGATCGTGCGTCCGGCCCGTCTCAAGCTCGCGGGCGGTGTAAAGATAGGGCCGCTTTTCGCGCCGGTGCCGGGCTAGGGTCTTCCGGCACCAGGCGGGAAGGCCTTCGTAAGCGTCGTAGCGGGGATTGTGAAGGACGAAGTTCACGGCGAGCTCCCGGCGCACGACGAGCTCCTCGAGGAAGGCCTCGGCCGCCGGCCCGTCGCCGCCGGCCTTCCTCACCCGCAGGGCGACGGCGAGCGGCGAGATGTGCCCGAAATGGAGATAGGGGCTGAGCCGCGACGTTCCCTCGAGCGCGGGGTCGTTCCGGCCGCCGTCATAGCCTTCCAGGCCCCGACGGATGAACCGGTCGAGACGCTTCCGCGCCTCGGTCTCACCGCCGGTGAACAGCGGCGAGCGCCCAACGCGCTTGTCCACGGGAAGCGCGGCCGCGACGCGCGCCGGGTCGGAGAGGTCAAGGGACTCGAAGTCGCCCTGGGGGAACGGCTTCTTGACCTCTGTAACATCCAGGGGGACGAGGAAATCCTTGAGCAGGCGCTTGAGCTTCGGCCGAAGGGTCGCGGCGGCGTATTCCTCCTTTTCCGAGACGGCCTCGACCGGGACGACGACGTTCGTCTCGACCTGAATGACCGGGCACGCCGCCCGGTCGGCGACCCGGTCGCGCCACGCGCGCTCGAGGCGGGTGTACGAGCGGTCGACGACGATCAGGCCGGCGCGCCGGCCGAGCGCGAGCGCGCCCCGGTCGGGCTCGACGCGCCTCGCGACGAACCCGATGCGGCGCTCGCGGAGCCCGCGCTCGACATCGCGCAATCCTTCGAGGAGAAAGTGGTAGGCCCTCGACGCGGCCTCGGGAAAGCGAGGCGTGAGTCCGAAAAAGACGAGCAGGGGCAGCCGCCGCTCGTTGGCCTGGCGAACGGCGAATTCCAGGGCGTGGTTCGAATCGATCCGCGGGCTGGCCTGCATCCAGTAGAGGACGTAATCGCCCTTGCGCGGCCCGCCGCGGCTGAGGAGCTGGACCCGGTCACGGTGGATCATGCCCCTCCGGCGCGCATCACTTCAGGCGCGCTTCGACGGCCTTCCAGTCGATCGCCTTGAAGAAAGCCTCGATGTAATCCGCTTTCTTCAGTCCGTAATCGCTGAGGAAGGCGTGCTCGAAGACGTCCATGATGAGCAGCGGTTCGCATCCCGCGGGATGGGCGACGTCGTGCTCGTTGATCCAGAAGTTGATGAGGCGGCCCCCGACCCGGTCGTGGTAAAGCGCGACCCAGCCGATGCCCCGCATCGCTCCGGTGGCCCGGAAGTCCTTCTCCCACATCTCGACGCTTCCGAACTCCGCGGCCATTTTCTTGGCCAGGCCGCCTCCCGCGTCGAGCGCGGTCTTGCCGCCCATGTTCTCGAAATAAAACTCATGGAGCCGCATGCCGTTGAATTCCCAGCCCAGCCGGCGCTTGAGCTCGGCGAATTCGGGCGCGGCCGTCTTGCCCTCTTTGAGCATGGCCGCCAGAAGGTCGAGGACCTTGTTGGTGTTGGCCACGTAGCCCTGGTAGAGGGTGAAATGGTTCTTGAGCAGCGTCTCGCTGAAACCCGGCGTGCCGATGAGACGCGTGTAATCCTTGGCCGTGTAGCTCATGGTTGTCTCCTCCTTATTGCTTTTTTTCCCTTTATTAGCGGTATCTTCCGACGGAATCAACGGCCGGTTTGCCCCGGCGAAAAGGCCAACGCCCGCCGCTCCCGTCATTTTGATGAATTCCCTGCGATTCGGCACGATATCCCTCTTTCGGGGTATTCTAGCACATCCGGCCGCCTTTTTAAGCCCCCTTCGGCTGCCGGAGCGCGAATTGAAAGCGGCGGGCATTGCCCACTCCTCCTCGGAAAAAGCCGAAAATCGGGGGTACGACCGTCTTTTTTGGAGTGCGGCGGCATCACGATGCCGCCTCATTCCGTCCTGCCTCATTTTCATTCGACGCAACGAATATTTCATTTGCAAGAAACGCCCCCCCCCTCATAATCCGGCCACTGCGATGTTCTCGGGGAGCGGGAACGTGTCGGCCTCCGACCTTTCCGAAGACATCATCAAGCTCTCCCCGAATTCCCTTGGGGAGGCGGAGGGGCTAATTCATTATGACAAGAAGGCGTCTGAGGCGAACTTCGTGCGGCCGCGCTCCAAATAAGAGCCGCCGCGATTCACTTAGCGCTGGAATTCGAGGGACATGCCCCAATTTTCTTGACTGGGGATCGTATCCCTCAAATATATCGAAAGGGCCGGCTTACCGTCAGTTCAACCGCCAGATGGCGAAATTCAGCGCCGAGGCGAAAGTCACCCACAGGAGGTAGGGCAAAAGAAGCAGCCCGGCGGGCAGGCTGATGCGCCAGAAGGCGATAAGAGTGAGGAGGATGAAGATCCAGAGGATGATGATTTCGATGAACGCCCAGAACGGCTGGTGCAGGCCGAAGAAGAGTACCGACCACAGGCTGTTGAGGGCAAGCTGAATGAAAAACAGGATGAGCGCCGTCTTGACTCCGGGCGCGGCCGCGCCCCTGCGCCACACGAGGAACAGGGCGATGCCCATCATGACGTAAAGCGTGACCCAGGCCGGACCGAACACCCAGCTCGGAGGCGTGAACGAGGGCTTGGCGAGGTTCCTGTACCAATTCGGGATCGAGGGCGTCGTGGCCAGGGATCCGAGAAACCCCGCCGCCTGGCAAACGAGAAGCGAAATGACGAGCTTAAAAATGTCGGGTCCTTTCATTTACTCTTCCTCCCTAAGCTCAAGCAGCCCGATCCTCTTGACTCTCACAGGAACCACAACCCCGAAAGACCATTTCATTATCCCATATAACGCAGGCCGCTTGTATTTGAAGTGCGGCGGCACTCCAAAAAAAAAGCACCGCGCTGTTCCGGCTCAGGCCGGGAGGGAAGGTCGAGGCGCCATGAGCGGTTTAGCCGCGAAGCGACGGGTTTCGAGGGAATCACGGCATTCTCTTCGCCGGCCGGCCGCGCATAGCTCCCCAAGGGAGCGAATTGCCCGGCCGGTCCCGAGAAACCCGGAGATTCGCGGCGTGTAGAACCGCGGGGGCGGCGAGGCATCTCCGCATCCTAAGCGGCCTCGTGCGGCAACACCCTTAAAAAGAGCCGCCCCTTGCCAAGACGTGACGGTCAGCC
>JAFGAV010000045.1 GCA_016933515.1 Candidatus Aminicenantota bacterium | reverse complement strand
TCACAAATTCGCTCGACCTCTCCAAGGGCGCGGGAACTCCTTCCTCCGCGGAAAAAAAAGCGACCGCGGCCGCCGTCCTGACCATGCTCATTTTCATCGCTTGGCAGATCGCAAACAACCTCTTCAATGTCCCCGGTGCACCCGTTCCCGCCCCGGCGGGCGGCGGCGGGTCGGAAGTCCCCCCCGGCGGTGGTGAAGACGAGCCGGAATCCTACGCCGACCGCCCGGCCTGGTCCCTTATCCACCGGAAAGACGGCGACATTTTCGACGACAAGAACGAGCGCTGGGTGAGCCGGGACTCCGATGCTGGCCGGGCGATCCTCGAGGCCAAAAGAAAGTCGATGGAGGAAAAGGGTTTCGTCTACGACGCCGAACGGGACGCCTTCGTCGAACGCAGCCTGATTTACGACGAAGCCTCGGATTCCTTCAGGAAGCCGCCCGATGAACCTGAGCCTCTGGAAATCCAGCCAGAGCAGGATGATGCCTCCAGAATGCACATCGGCCCGGGGTGGCTCATTCCGGGTGACCCCGGGACAAGCTCTGATCCCGAGGTCGTCAACAAGAGCCTCAACGATCGGCTGAGGTACCTCGACGATCTCGAGGACGACGTCCGGAGCGAGCACGAAGCTCTTAACGACCGCCTCAAAACAGTCGAGAAGCAGAAGGACAAGGATCCCTGGCTCGAAGAACAGCTGAGACAGCGCCGCGAAGACTTGAAGCAAAAGATGCGCCACGTCCAGGAACAGAAGCTCGACCTGACCCGCCGGGTGGACGAGCGGGCGCGGGAGTACAGCACCTGGGCCGAACGGCAGAAGAAAAGCTGGACGGCCCGCGAAGTCGCCAAAGAGCTTTCCGAAGTCGTCATCCCCGACCCCGAGAGCTTGAGGCCTCTTTTTGAGCGGACACTCGAACTCCGCAACAGGCTCCAGAAGGCGATCAACGAACAGCCGGCCCTGTTCAGCGAGGTGGACGCCACGATCGCCCGGATGAAGCAGGTCGCCGCCGACATGCAGTCCGCCCGGGAGAGAGGTGACCTGGCGGCCGTCCGGTCGTTCCAGAGCGAGATGGACGCCGCCAGGGCAAGGCTCCAGGAAATCAACAACGAAATGCAGGCGATCCACAAAAAGAGCGCCCAGTGGCAGGCCGGATCCCATGTCCTCACGGCCACGGCCGGCATGACGGCGACCGATTATATCGGCAAAGCGAAGATGGTGCACGAGGTCGGCAAGGGCGCGGTGAAATTCCTGAAACCGGAGCCCGGTTTCAAAAGGCCGTCTGTCTTCGAACCGGCCAAGGGCGGCCGGTCCGACCGCGAGTTTTTTGTCGTCGATAAAAGCGGAAAGATCCGAGAGATCAAGGGCGCCGACGCCGCCGATTACCGGCCGAAAAAGGGCGAGCTTGTGGTCAGCCGCGACCCCTATTCCGGAAAGCTGACCGAACAGGAATTCGGCGCCGGCGGCCGCGGCCAGCCGCTTACCGACGGGCAGAAGAGCCTTCTGCGTCAGCAGGCGCAAAAGGGCCTGGCCGATAAGGCAGTCCGGCCCCTGGAAACGGGAAGGAAGTACGCCGGCCCTTCGGGCGTGACCACGGCCGAGGACGGATCGGTCACTTACGCCCCGGCTGAAGAAAAGCCGCCTTGGACGCCAGCCAAGCCGGCCGAGGCCGCGGTGCCCCCATCACGGGAAGAGCCCGATCTCCGAAAGCTGGTGCCAAAGAGGGATACGTTCAGAACACAGAAAGCGCGGGAGAACATGGAAAAGATGATCAGGGGCGAAGAACCGGATTTCGGAGGCGCCGTGGATCACCCTGAATCGGCAGCCGGTTGGAATGATCGCGATTGGCTGCGCAGACAAGAAGCCATCAAAGCCGGCCGGAAGTTCGAGAACGCCGGCGAACGGCTCGAATACTGGAAAGACCAGGATCCCGAGTTCAAGAAGATGGATGAGACGTTCAGGAAGGCCCAGGTCGATGCCCAGCGAAGAATGATTGACGAGATCAAACCCGATGTCGCCGCGCAGATGAAAAAGGAGGGTTGGACGCCCGGCAGCCCGGGATACGAGGACGAGCTTTCCAGGAGAATCGGCGCCGACTTGAGAATCCACAGCGGGAAGAAGGTCCAGGAATATTATTTCGAAAACTTGGTCAAACAGAAGCCCGACCTCGAGCCTTTCGATGAGCGATGGTACTACAACAAGGTTCAAGAATATTCCAATAAGCCCATTCCTGATCAGCCCCAGGTTCCGGCTTCCCCACCGCCGCGGCCCAAGACTTCCATCGGACCCGTTGAGGGGTTGCGCGAACCCGACGCAGGCGGATCAGCTCCCGGGGCGCCTTCCGGACATCCGCCCATGGGAAAAACTTTCGTGCCTCCTGCCCCCGGGGAACCTGCACCCGGTCCGGGAGGGCCGCCTGCGGGGAAGACGTTCGTGCCTCCAGCTCCCGGCGAGCCCTCGGCGATTGCCGGCCAATCCCCTCCAGGAAAGACAGCCATCGGGCCGCCGCCGGCCGCGGCAGCGGACGAACCTCCCATGGCAAGCTTCGAGCCGCCGGAAAGCGCGGTCCCGCCCGAGGCAGCCCCTCGGGCTCAGCCGCAGACACAACCGACACCCCAGGGCGCTCAGCCTTCTCAACCTCCCTCCACATCCGCTCCCTCATCTCCCCCGCATCCCGCCGCCTCCACCGGGGCCGCATCCCCCTCCCGGGGCCCCGCGCCCCCTCTCCGTGCCTCCGAAGCCGTTCCCGAGCCCGATCGGTCTGTCAACGAATTCCGCGGCGCAGACGTCTCCTCCGGGAAGGCACCGGGCGCTCCTCTCTCCGCGCGCGAGCGTATTTTCGGCGCCCGGGCGGAAACGCTTGAATCGGTGGATGAGCTTAAAGACACCAAGCTCGAGGATGCCGTCAGCCGGGAGGGCGGAGCGAAAATGAAAGACCTCAGGTCCGAGGTCTCTTCCCGCGACGCCGCTGCCGCGGAAAGCGCGAAGGCCGATCCGGGAATGAAAGAAGCGAGGTCCTCGCTTTCTTCGCGTGAGGTATCCGAGGGACGAGGCGCGAAGAGCGCCGGCCTCAAAGATGAAGTTCCGCTCCATGCCAAGCACAGGACTTTCGCCAGGATGCTTCAGGATTTTCTTCGGAACAGGAAATGACCGTCGCATGAGGACGATCAGATGAATACCTGGAACCTCAAGGAAACAGACATTTACTATCTTCTCAGGGATTCGAATCTGGAGCCGATTCCCGGGTCGCCTCTCTCCGGGCTGGAGCCGGCCGCCCGGTCTGCCGAGCTGACGCCGGTGAAGGACAAGCCCGGGCTCATCCAGGCCCTGTACCGGCTGGCGCGGCCCGAGACCGTGCTCGGCATGGCCACTTTTTCGCCCCCCGACGAGCCCGCGTTCTCCTGGTTTTACGGCTCGGCCGAAGACGGAAATTTCGCCTTTCATGAAACGTCCGAAGATGGCGGACACGAGATCGGCTGGCCCGCCGACGGATTCCTGATTCTACGGAGCCTCCAGGCGCCGCTGGCTTTGGAGAAATTCGCCGAAAAGGAGGATATCTCCCTGGCCCTCGATCGCGCCGGGTTCGAGACCGTGGCCGTCCTGTCAGATTGGCTCCAGGAGGTCAACCTCCTTTCTCTGCTCCGGCGCGAAGCGCCCCGGGAGATGACATTCCGGGAGACAGAGCTTCTTGAGTGCTGCGACCGCACCCGTGATTCGCAGGATTACCGCTGGATGGTCCCGCGGTCCCGTCTTATTTCTCCTATCGGCCTGGACTTCTCCGACGACGACATCCGTCTGGGGCTCGAATCGCTCCTCGCCGGCCGCCTGCTGATCCGCCGGGATGGAGTGCTCAGCTTGAGCACCTCACTCGGCCTGGCCTGTTCACGGCTTGCCGCCGTGAGCGGCATGAGCGCCCTTTCGACCCAGCGGCAGGGCACGCTTTCCCATGTTGTCGCTCTGAGGATCGCCGGCATCGCCCTCTATCTGGCCGAGTTCAGAGATATCGCCGCCGATGATTTTGCTGTCAAAATCACCAGCGTGTCGCAGACCGACATCTACCAAAGGTTCAAGGCGGGAGTCGGCCTGTCCGATCCCCGGAAACCGGCCGCTCCCCCGGAAAAAAAATATCTCTGTCCGTCCTGCGGGAATGCGCTCCGCGCCGGCGCCCGGTTCTGCGCGAAATGCGGCTACCGATTGGAGAAAAAACGATGACGGACGCGATCGATATGGCGACAATCCTGAAATATGTCCGCTATGTTTCTTTCGCGATCTCGATCATCCTCATCCTCCGGATGCTGCGCCAATACCGGAAGATCCGGTCGCTTTCGCTGAAAAGCTGCCTGGTCGCCATCGTCTTTCCGGTGGCCGCCCTTCTCGTTTACTCCATCATCATCGGTTCGAGCCTGCCCTCGATCGCGCTCACAGCGCTCTTCGCCTTCGGCCTGGCGCTGGGCCTCTGGCAGGGCAGAAAGACCAAGGTCTGGATCGAGAGCGGCCGGCCGCGCGCTCAGAACACGGTCTGGTTCCTGATCGTCTGGGCTCTTTCGTACGCGTTGATGCAGGGCCTGCTTCAGCTTGGGAACAGGCTGAGCTTGAAGGTCGGCATCGGGTCGATGATGGCCAGCACGGCGATCGCCGTCGGTTCCCAGGGACTGCTTCTCATCCGACTGTCCCGGACCGGAGAGCTCCCCATGCGCCGGCCCGCGGCCGTCCCTTCATCTGCCGAGGCTCATGGTTTTCGAGCGTCCGGCTCCTCGGCCCCTGCCGCTCCACACGAACGCCGGTATTGTTCGTCCTGCGGGGCCAGGCTCGTCCCCGGAGACCGTTTCTGCAGGGCCTGTCGGGCGGTCGTTCGCTGAATGGGGTAAGCAGGCGGGCGTCAGGCGAATAGATAAAACCCGGCAACGATGCCCACAAGCGACAGGAAAACGATGAATCTGGCATGCCGCCGGGCGCGCCGGTTCTTTCTCGTTCCGAGGTAGATCCCGAAGAAAAGCATCACGCCGAAAAGATAGAACACAGCGTACCTCGAGATCAAAAACGGAAACAAGCTGTCCTCAAACACGGCGCTCTTCCACAGAGCATAGTTCAAGGCGAGCACCGCCAGGCAGAAAAAGGTATTCACATATCCCAGAAAGGCGGCGAACCGGTGGGACGGCTCTTTAGGGGGAGAGACTTGAACAGCGGCGGCCTTCCTGGGGCTTGCGATTTCAGCGCCGCAATACCCGCAGAAGGTGTCGCCGGGCCGAAGCGGCTGCCCGCACTGTGGACAAGACGCCGCGGAAGGGGCTCGCGGCGTCGGAACGGCCGGGCGGACGAGGTCGGCGCCGCAGGAATAGCAGAACCGGTCGTTTTCCAGAACCTCGGCCCCGCATTGGGGACAGTGCATCGCATCCTCGCTCTTCTCTGCGCTTGAGCCGGTTTTATTTAATCCATTCCGGAAGGGGATGTCAAATCGAGCGAATCCGCGTTCGCGGTCAAGGGGAGCGCGGCTCCCTATCCGTTCTGGGCGGTCACCCTCGTGCCCGACGAGGACGACGACTGAAATTCGGGGACATGACCCAATTCTCTTGAATTGGGATCGTGTCCCCTGAATTTCATTTTAAGACCGGTGTTTGTTACCAATGTGGCAACGTAATTCCGAGCATAATGCGCAGTGGATGCCGAGGTCCGCACCGGGGGCAGCTGATAAAAGTTGTGCTCCGGAAGTCCTGGGTCTATAATCTCTCTTCAGAGCCCATGTTGCCCGTCCAAGCGACGTCCAC
>JAFGAV010000044.1 GCA_016933515.1 Candidatus Aminicenantota bacterium | reverse complement strand
TTCCGGCGGCGGCTGGAGTCGGCCGGCCTGGTCGTCTCGGGCGTCAACCCCGCGCACGACCTCGTGGAGATCGTCGAGCTTCGGGACCACCCCTGGTTCCTGGGGTGCCAGTTCCACCCCGAGTTCACCTCCAAGCCGCTCGACCCCCATCCGCTGTTCCGGGATTTCATCGGAGCGAGCCATGCCCACCGCCGTCAAAGAAGTCATCCTCGGGCCCGCGGTTAAAGCCGGCGGCCGGAACCCGCTGTTCCTTATCGCCGGTCCGTGCGTCATCGAGAGCCGCGATCACGCGCGGCTCGTCGCCTCGGAGCTTGCCGCCGTCACGAAGAGGCTCGGCGTGCCTTTCGTCTTCAAGGCGTCCTTCGACAAGGCCAACCGCTCCTCGCTCCGCTCCTACCGCGGTCCGGGACTGGAAGAAGGATTGAAAATCCTCGAGGCCGTCAAGGGGGAATTCGGCGTCCCGGTTCTGTCCGACGTCCACGAGACGGGCCAGGTGGCGCGCGCCTCCGAGGTGCTCGATGTCCTTCAGATCCCGGCATTCCTCTGCCGGCAGACCGATCTCCTTCTCGAGGCGGCCGGGACGGGCAAACCCGTCAACCTGAAAAAGGGCCAGTTTCTCGCCCCGGACGACATGCGCCACGCCGTGGACAAGATCCTGAGCCGGGGCAACGACCGCATCCTGCTCACGGAGCGGGGCACGTCCTTCGGCTATCACGATCTCGTGTTCGACATCCGCTCCATCCCCGTTCTCAGATCGTTGGGCTATCCCGTCGTCCTCGACGCCTCGCACAGCGTCCAGCGGCCGGGAGGAATGGGAGACGCTTCGGCCGGCGACGCGGAGTTCATCCCGCTCCTGGCCAAGGCGGGAGTGAGCGCCGGCGTCGACGGACTGTTCATCGAGGTTCACGAGGCGCCCGAGCGGGCTCTCTCGGACGGAAAAAATTCCCTGCGCCTCGGCGACCTCGAAGGCCTTCTTTCGACCCTGCTCGCCGTCCGCCGGGCCGTCCGGAATACGGAGTCCCCATGACCAACAAGGACATCATCGCCATCGGCCGCCGTGTCCTCGAGATCGAGTCCGAGGCGCTCGCCGCGCTCGCCCCGAAGCTCGACGAAAGCTTCGCCCAGGCGGTCAAGGTTCTGGCCGTCTCGCGGGCGCGCATCATCGTCACCGGGATGGGCAAGTCGGGTCTTGTCGGCCGCAAGATCGCGGCCACGCTGGCCTCGTGCGGGACGCCGGCCCTGTTCGTCCATCCCGCCGAGGCGGCGCACGGCGACCTGGGCATGATCCTCAAGAACGACGTTGTCCTCGCCCTTTCCTACAGCGGAGAGACGAGGGAGATCGCGGCGCTTCTGGACTTCATCAAGCGCATCGGGGTGAAGCTCATCACCATCACCGGCCACCCCGGCGCGAAGATCGCCCTTCACAGCGACATCGTTCTCGACGCCCGAGTGGAGAGGGAAGCCGAGCCGTCGGGGCTCGTGCCCACGGCGAGTTCCACGGCGGCGCTCGCCGTGGGCGACGCACTGGCCGTGGCCCTGATGAAGGTCAAGGGCTTCAGCGAAAGGGACTTCGCTTCCGTCCACCCGCGCGGCGCGCTGGGAAAGCAGCTTCTGCGCGTCGAGTCGCTCATGCACCGGGGCGAGGACATCCCGCGGGTGAGGACGTCGACCCGAATGAGCCGCGTCGTCGAGGTGATGTCTTCCAAAAAGCTGGGCATGACCTGCGTCCTGGATTCCCGCGGAGCGCTCCAGGGCGTCATCACCGACGGCGACCTCCGCCGCCTGCTGCAGAGGCACGGCGCACGGGCGATGCGCCTCACGGCGGCGGCGGCGATGTCCCGGGAGCCGGTGGCCATCGACCGCGGCGAACTGGCCACCAAGGCCCTGAACCTCATGGAGGAGCGGAAAATCACGTCGCTCGTCGTCCGGAACAGCCGTGGAGGGGTCGACGGCATCGTCCATCTCCACGACCTGTGGCGGACCGAGATGTTTTGAGGAAGCCATGAACGTCAATCCGGCCATTTTCAGGGAATACGACATCCGGGGCATCGTGGACAAGGACCTGACGCCCGGCGTCGTCGAGGCCTTGGGCAAGGGGCTGGGAACGTACTTCAGGAGACGGGACGCCCGCGAGGTTGCGGTCGGGAGAGACGTGCGCCTGAGCTCGCCCGCATACTTCGAGGCGCTGGCCCGCGGTCTCGAGTCCACGGGCTGCGGCGTCGTCGATCTGGGCGTCGTTCCGACGCCTCTTCTCTACTTCGCCATCTTCAACAACAAAAAGGAAGCGGGCGTCATGATCACCGGCTCCCACAACCCGCCCGAGTACAACGGGTTCAAGGTCATGCTCGGCGAGGAGGCGGTTTACGGTCCCATGATCCGGGAGATCGGCGACCTCGTTCGGAACGGCGATTTCATCGAAGACCGTCCCGGACGGCGCACGAAGCTCGACGTCGTCCCCGCTTACGAGGCCCGTCTTTTAGGCGGCCTCAAGTTCGAGCGGAAGCTCAAGGTCGTCGTGGACGCCGGGAACGGAACGGGCGGCGTCGTGGCCGTGCCGATTTTCGAGAAGCTCGGCGCCGAGGTCATCCCCCTCTTCTGCGACATGGACGGCCGCTTCCCCAATCATCATCCCGACCCGACTCTGCCCGAAGCCATGCAGCACCTCATCGCCAAGGTGGCCGAGACGGGCGCCGACGCCGGCATCGCCTACGACGGCGACGCCGACCGCATCGGCGTCGTGGACGACAAGGGGAAAATCCTCTGGGGCGACCAGCTCATGATCCTCTTTGCCCGCGACATCCTGGCGCGGCGGCCGGGAGCGACGGTCATCGCCGAGGTCAAATCGAGCAAGCTCCTCTTCGATGAGGTGGCCAGGCTGGGCGGCAAGCCGATCATGTGGAAGACCGGCCACTCCCTGATCAAAAAGAAGATCAAGGAGGAGGGCGCCGCCCTGGCCGGCGAAATGAGCGGCCACATCTTTTTCGCCGACCGCTACTTCGGATTCGACGACGCGATCTACGCCTCGGGCCGGGTGCTCGAAATTCTGTCGCGTTCCGGCCGGAAGCTCTCTGAGCACCTGGCCGATTTGCCCGTGACGTTCAGTACGCCCGAGATCCGGGTCTATGCCTCGGAAGAGGTCAAGTTCAAGATCGTGAACGAGGTCCGGCGGACGCTCGCCGCCCGCTACCCGGTTGTGGACATCGACGGCGTCCGGGCCGAGATGGGAGGCGGCTGGGCCCTGGTGCGCGCTTCGAACACGCAGGCGGTGCTCGTCATGCGCTTCGAGGCCGAGAGCCCCGAACGGCTGGAGGCCATCGAGAAAGAGGTTAAGGCCGAGGTCGAAGCGGCCATCAAAAAACTCGACGGCGGCGACGCATGAAACTCGATATCCGCGTGGTCGTCATAGCCGGAGGGAGCGGCACGCGTTTCTGGCCGCTCAGCCGCGCGGACCGGCCCAAGCAATTCCTGCCCGTCACGGGCCGGAAGTCCATGCTCGAAGAAACCGTCGAACGGCTCCGGCCGCTCGTTCCGCCGAGAAATCTATACACCGTGGCTGACGCGGCCAAGACGAAAACGATCGTGCGGCTGCTGCCGCGGCTTCGCCTGCGCAACCTGCTTGTCGAGCCCGAGGGACGGAACACGGCGCCTTCGCTGGTGCTCGCCACGGCGCGCATCCATGCCGAAAATCCCGCGGCGGTCGTCGTCGTTCTCCCCTCAGACCATCTCATCCGCGACGTGCCCGTCTTCCTCCGGCAGCTCGAGGCCGGGTGCCGAGCCGCGGACGAGCGGCGCGCGCTCGTCACTTTCGGCATTCCGCCCACGTTTCCCTCGACAGGCTACGGCTACATCCGGGCTTCGGTGAAGACCGCCGGACGGATAGGAGAGTTCCCTTTTCATGACGTCGTGTCTTTTGAGGAAAAGCCCCCGCTCCATAAGGCCCGAAAGTTCGCCCGCGCCAAAAACTACACCTGGAATTCGGGCATGTTCATCTGGCGCGCGGACGTCTTCGCCGAGAAGCTGAAAAAGCATGCGCCGGAGTATGCGCGCGGCTGGGACAGGATGCTCGCCGCCTTCCGCGGGAATCGGAAGCGGGCGGCGGCGGCCGTCTTCAAGACGCTGCCGGCCAAGTCGATCGACTACGCCCTCATGGAGAAGGCTTCCGGCGTTCTCGTCTTTCCGGCCCGCTTCGGCTGGTCGGACGTCGGCGCCTGGTCGTCGCTTTTCGACGTCTGGCCCCGGGACAGTCAGGGCAACGCCGCGCGCGGCGAAGTCCTCGCCCTGGAGTCTGAGGGAAATCTCGTTTACAATCCCGGACGTCTCACGGCCCTGATCGGCGTCGAGAACCTCATCGTGGTCGAAACCGAGGACGCCCTGCTCGTCTGCCGCCGCGACGCGGACCAGAAGGTCAAGGACGTCCTCGCCGAGCTCAAGCGGCTGAAGAAGACGAAATACCTCTGACCCTCCGCGCCCCGCGCCTGTATTCCCGTAAATACATGGACGGCTTACTCGTGAAGCTGTTTGGTTCTCTTTCATCTTCTCTGGGCTGACGCACGTGGAAGGGAGGCCGGCCTGAGCGCCACAAAAATCGGGTAAATAGGTAAGCTGTCCCCAATGAGAACGGGCGCATCATCCTGAGGGAGACGCACCCCAGGGTCCGGCGCGGCTTCTGGGCCGGGCCGCTGACCCGCACAGGCAGGAGCCGGTAGCCTATCTCGAAGAGAATCCCCGGCTGCACCCAGCCGATGGTCAACCCCAACCCCGGGCCGTCCGATTCGAGCGAGAACCGCTCACTCCCGGTGGAGAACAGGGGAAACGACACATCGGCCCCGATGTAGAGGGAAGGCGGCCCGGGACTGAGGACATAGACCGCGCCCAGGCCGGGCAGGATGAGGGAATCGAAATGGGACGTGGAAGCGTCCGCGTAATAGTGCAGCAGCCCGTCGAGGCGCAAGTCCACAGACAGTTGATCGACCACCGCGTAGCTGGCGCCCAGCCGCAATTCCCCCCACAACGAATCCCATAAACTTTGATTGTCCGGGTAGGCGGCGCGCTGGACCGCGGCGAACTCCGGAATGTGGGCCCCGCCGATCCCCAAGTAGAAGCCCTCGAACTTGCCGGCCTCAGCCGACGCCGCGCAGGCCAGGAGCAGCCCCGCCGCCGCCGTTTTTTGCAAAAGATTGTTTTTTCCCATGTGATTTTCTTAACATAAAATTAACCGAAAAAACATCATTCCTGAATGATTTCCTTTTAACCTATTCCGTGACGAGCGACAAGAAAATGAAGACGATTCATCTTTCCGATACCCACGTCTGTCCGCTGTTCAAACAGGAAAACGCCGCGAAGCTGAATGTCGTTCTGCGGCGCCTTTCCGCCGAGCCGTTCGACCATCTCGCGATCACGGGCGACCTCACGGACAACGCCGACGTCCGAAGCCTGAGGATCGTCCGCGACGTCCTCAAGAGCCACGGCCTGCTCCGCTCCGGTCTGGCGACGGTTGTGCCCGGCAACCACGACATTTTCGGAACGGTCCGGAGGGCTTCCGATTTCCCGGCGTTTGTCCGCAGATGCGCGGCGGCGGATACCGAGGAGCGAATCCGCATTTTTCGCGACGAGTTCGGCGAGCTTTTTGAGGGAGCGGAATTCACCGCCGCGGACAAACCCTTCCCCTTCCTCAAAACCGTCAACGGCGTGTCCCTCATCGGGATCGACTCGAGCGCCCCCTACTCAGTGAGGAATAACTTTTTCGCCTCCGCGGGGCGCCTGACGGGGGACATGCTGAACGACGTGGATCGGCTTCTCGCGGGAGACGGCTTCGCTTCCCGGCCGAAGATTCTCCTCGCCCATCACGGCTTCCGGGAGAGAAGCCTCCGGCGGGGCGAGGCCGGCGGAAGAGACCGGAAAGGAACAAGAAATCCGCTCCTGAGGCTGCGGGAGATGGGCGTGGGAGCCGTCCTCTACGGCCACACCCACGTGATGGACGGCGGTCACAGGGAAGGCATCCTGTTCGCCAACGCCGGAGGATCGATCGACGCCAAACAGACGGACATGTACCGTTTCAACGAGGTGGATTACGACGGGCGCTCCGATATGTTCAACCTCACGATGAGGAGCGGCGTCCTCCCCGGGAGCCGGACCGAGCGTCCGGCCGGGAGGATGGCCGCCGACAAGCTTTGGGCGGCGTACGAAGGAGGATGACATGGCCCCCAGGATCCAGGCGGTAATTTTCGATTGGGCGGGAACGACCGTGGATTTCGGCAGCCTGCTTCCCCTCCGCTCGCTCCAAGCCGCGTTCGCCCGTTTCGGCCTCGACGTCCCCCTGGAGACGGTCCGCCTCCCCATGGGCGCGGCCAAGGACGTCCACATCCGCTCCGTCCTGGGCGACGCCCTTGTCTCCCGGCAGTGGCTTCGCCGCCATGGCCGCGCCTGGCACGAGGGCGATGTCCGGGCCGTCCTGGATGTTCTGGAAACCGAGGTCCGACGCGCCGCGGCCGCGGCATGCGACCCCGTTCCGGGACTGGAGTCCGTTTTGGTCCGGCTTCGTCGCCGCGGAATCCGCATCGGGTCGACGACGGGCTACACGCGGAGGATCATGGAAATCCTCATGCCCGCCGCCGAGAGGAAAGGATATGCGCCCGACTGCGTCGTCTGCTCGGACGAGGTGCGCGCCGGCCGCCCTGCGCCGTGGATGATGTTCCGAAACGCCGAGATTCTCGGAGTCTCGCGCATGTCGCGCGTCGTCAAGGCGGGCGACACGCCCGTGGACATGGCCGAGGGCTTCAACGCCGGCGCCTGGTCGGTCGGCGTTGTGGATTCCTCGAGCCTCCTGAGTCTTGGCCCGAAGGAGTTCGAGACGCTCTCCCCTCGGGAGAAGGAAGCCCGCCGCCGGGCGGCGAGGAAAAAGCTGTTCGAGGCCGGAGCGCACTACGTCGTCAACACCCTTTCCGAACTGCCGGGAGTCATCGAGGACATTGAGCTGCGGCTCGAGCTGGCCGAGGAAGCCGCGCCCCGGCCCAGGCTTCTCATCGGCGCGCCGCTCGCCCCGGCGCGGTCATAATGCGGAGCGCTTTCACACGCGGCTGACCGACATCCCTATGGCCGGATGAAGCTGTTTTTGGTCTTTGGTTGAGGCCCGGCATCGTTCCGGATTAATTTGCCGATTTTCGGAAAGGATCAGGCGGGGGCCCTGTTGCGTTTCTTGGTTTGACGCCCGAGACTCTTCTCTGCCGAGATGATCCCCCGGGCGGGGAATTCAAGGCTTTCCCGCGCCCGCCAAATGTTGCTTGAGCTCATCCAAAAGCTGCGCCGGATTTTCTATGCGGTCCTCCTCCAGAAGCTTGCCCAGTGTCCCCCAAACAGGTTCGCCGCACCGGATGCATCTCACGCCCTTTTCGATGAGAAACCCCGCCGACAGAGGATAGTGTCTTACGAGATCCTCGATTTCGATCTCCAGCGTCAGTTCCGGTTTGTTTTCCATGAATTCTCAACACATAAGCCGGAAAAAATCATTGAGCGCAAAAATCGGATTCCGGAAATTTGTCATGCCCTCCGGAAACAAGACAAGAATAATGAAACGCGGGAGAGAAATCAACCTGGTGTCGGCCGGCCTCGATGTCGAGGTCACAGCCCAAGCCGGAGCTCGGGATTCGCCCCTACCTTCGTTGGGGAAGGAGGTTTCGTTCCGCAAAAAATGAATTGAACCGAGCGCGTGCCGTCGGCTCGGCGCCGGGGATGCGCTTTCCGGGCGTCGACACGGATTCCCGTCCGTCTCCGCCAGAGATCGCAACGTCATCAGTCCTTGGGTTTCATGAGCTGGGCGAAGGGCGGATAGTCGGCCAGGGATTCGAAGTCCTCGGTGGGATGAATTTCGGAATAAGAGAATCCCTCGCCGATCGCCCGGCGCAGCAAGGCGAGCGCGCCGTCCCTGTCTCCGAGAACGGCGGCGATGCGGGCCCGCCAGTAGGACGGTCGCCCGAAAAGATACGGGTGCTCGTCTTCCTCGAGCTCTTCGGCGGCGGCGAGCGCCGCTTCCCTTTTTCCCTCACGGGCTGCCGCGGCTCCCAGGTATCCCAGATAGGAGAGATTTTCTTCGACCTCGGAGTGGAGCTCTTCGAAGCTCCTGCGTGCCTCATTCCAGCTCTCAAGGAGATAGAGCGTTCTCGCCCGGTCGTACCTGTTTTGCACCGTTGATTTTTCTTGATCCGGACGGTTGTCGAACCACCGGAGGGCTTCATTCAGGACTTCGACGGATTCCTTCCTGAATCCATGGGCCCGAAGCTCCCGGGCGGCGGTCAGCATGATAGTCCCCGGGGAATAGCCTTCTTGGGGAGGAAGAGCCCGGCTCTCCTCAAAAACTTTTTTAAGGTCCTTCATCCGGCCGAGCGCGGCGAGGGCCTCGGCCTCTGTGAGGAGCACGCTCAGCATCTCCGGAAACTGTTTCCGGCCGCGGCGGGCTTCCTTGAGCTCCTGTTTGTGGTCGCCGAGCATATGGTGCGCCCGGGCCAAAATTCCCCAGAAGTGCCGCGACCAATCCTTGAAGGCTTCTTTATAAGGGTCGTAGCGAGCCAATTGATCGACGGCTTCCCGCGGCCGGTTGTTCCGTATCGCCGCCAGTCCGACTTGATATTTAAAGCCATTGTGCTCGAAGTCAGCGGCCAGCTGGCGTGAGCACCGCAGCTGGGTCTCGTTGTCCCCGCGAAATTCCGCCTGGAGCCAATCGAGGTAATATCTTTCGCCCGGGGAACAAACGAGCCTTAATCCCTCCAATTCCCGGACAAGAGGT
The DNA here is from genome assembly GCA_016933515.1 of Candidatus Aminicenantota bacterium. Taxonomy (GTDB): domain Bacteria; phylum Acidobacteriota; class Aminicenantia; order Aminicenantales; family JAFGAV01; genus JAFGAV01. Next base: position 37,421 of record JAFGAV010000044.1, on the reverse strand, counting down.
TCCGCCAGGCGATAATCCCCCCGGTTGATATGCGCGGTGGCCGCTATGATGAGGGCCGTCCGCAGCTCGGGATCAAGCTCTCGAGCCCGCAGCAGGCGCTCTACGGCTTTCGCATAGTCTCCGCGTATAAAGAGCTTGCATCCTTCGAGAAATTCCGGCAGCGCTTCGAATTTCGGCGGCTCTTTCATGATCGAAAGCCACATATCCATGATCGGGTCGAAGATCGAAGCCAGCCCGCCCATGATCCGCAGGCGGAGCGGTTCGAGCGCCGCGACAGGGTCCTCGGCCGGTCCGCCCGACGGCTCGAGCGACAGGATGTTCCTGTTCCCGGCCATGTCCCTCACCCAGGCGTGGAACTGGAGCGTTTCTCCCTGAAGATAGTAGGCCCCGTGGACGATCTTGCCCGCTTTCGTCGCGGCGGCCAGGGCGCGCAGGCCGGTCCCTGAGCGGCGCGAGGCCGAAGTGGCCTCGTCTCCCGGAACGGGCGCGACGTTGAACTGACGGATCTGCTCCAGCCCCTGCATGATCCGCTCGGCGGCCAGGCTGCCGATGTGGTCGAGCTTGGGGTCGCCGGTCCTGTTCTCGAAGGAGGCGACGGCGACACGGCTCGGATCGAGCTTCGGCCGGATCCTCGGCACAAAGAAGAAGACGGCGGCGATGATAATCGCCAGGGCGGCCAAAACCACATGGTGAAGCTCTTTCTGTGGGCGCTTGGACGCCGTTGCCCGGGACGCCGTCGTCCCGCCGCCGGGAACGGCTCGGGAAGTCGATGGAACCGCCTCTCCGATCCTTTCGAGTTCCGAGCGGAGCGCGGCGGCGCTTTGAAAACGCTTCTCCCTTTCTTTTTCCAGGCATTTCAGGATCACGCGGCTCAGGTCTTCAGGGATGTCCGGGTTGAGGAGTCCCGGGTTCTGGGGGGCTTCGCTTTTGTGTTTCATTCCGACCGTGAAGGGCGTGTCCCCCTCAAAGGGGACGTTTCCGGTCAACATTTCATAGAGGATGATGCCCAGGGAATAGAGGTCGGAGCGGGCGTCCACGTCCTTCCCTTCGACCTGCTCCGGGCTCATGTATTCCGGAGTTCCGATCATGACTCCGGCGCCGGTGCGGCGCCCGCCTCCCAGCGTCCGGGCGATCCCGAAGTCCATGATCCGCGCCTTCCCTTCCCGGTCGATGATGATGTTCGACGGTTTGAGATCGCGGTGGATGACGCCCTGCTTGTGCGCCTCCTCCAGGCCGAGGGCGATCTCCCAAGCAATGGCCGCCGCCTTGCCCACGGTCAGCCGGCCGGTCTGGCGGATCAGCCTCTTCAGGTCCTGCCCCAGGACGTACTCCATGGTGATGAAGTGCGTCCCTTGGTTTTCCATGAGCTCGTACATCCGGCCGACATGGGGATGGCTGACTTTGCGCGCCGTCTTGAGCTCGTTGCGGAAGCGCTCGAGGATGGAGGGGTCGGAAGCGATCTCCGGGCGAACGAGCTTCAGGGCGACCTCTTCGTTGAGCGTTTTGTCCAGGGCCCTGTAGACCCGGCCCATGCCTCCCCGGCCCAATTCCTCGATGATCTGGTAGCGCCCGGCGAAGACCGAGCCTGTGATCAGCTCCTCCCGGACGGCCTGGAAGGTTTCCGTCCCGCCGTCCCGAGTTCCGGGGAGCGGGCCGAGGCTCGATCCGCACTTGGCGCAGAAGGCGGAGTCCGGAGAATTGTCATGCCGGCATTTCGGGCACTTCATGGCCTTATCCCCCTGGCGGCGAGCGAGACAAGAATAATGAAACGCGGAGGAGAAATCAACCTGGTGTCGACCGGCCTCGATGTCGAGGTCACAGCCCGAGCCGGAGCTCGGGATTCGCCCCCACCTTCGTCGGGGAAGGAGGTTTCGTTCCGCAAAAAATGAATTGAACCGAGCGCGTGCCGTCGGCTCGGCGCCCGAAGAAAATCAAATTCTTGACAAGCCGAAACCCTTTCCTGTATGAATGGACTTCACGAAGGGAAAACCGAGATGTTCGTCTGGGTCTTTCATCGCGTGACGGGGCTGCTGCTCATCGGGTTCTTGGGCGTCAAGTTCCTGACGTCCTTTTTCCTTATGACCAAGGACACAAAACCCGACTGGGCGCTTCTCCTCCACACCAACCCGCTCATCGACGTCGTGCTCATCATCTCCGTCGTCTACCATGCCCTCTACGGTCTGAGGACGGTGATCCTCGACCTGGGGCTGCGGAAGGAGAAGCTTCTGTTCTGGATCTTCACCGTCCTGGGAACGATCATCAGCGCCGGCTTGCTCTTGCTGTATTTCACGAGAGACTATTGAATGGCCGCCAGCGAATCCGCGCCCGTTGAGATTCACAGGTCCGGACCGGCCTTTCCGCCCGCCTCCTCGCGGGGATGTGAAGGGCGAAGAGAAGGCGGGAAAATCCTTCGGCCGTACCGGGATTCGGGCGCAGCCCGGCCGGCGCCGCCCGAAAGAAAACTGTCCCTGAAAGGCCGAACCGCGCCGTGATCAGCCACGACATCCTCGTCGTCGGCAGCGGCCTCGCCGGCCTGTCGGCGGCCCTCAACGCCGACCCGAAGCTTTCCACGGCCGTGATTTCCAAGGTCCACCCCGTCCGCTCCCATTCCGTGGCCGCCCAGGGAGGAGTGAACGCCGCGCTGGGCAACAACCCGAACGGACGCGACGACAGCCCGGAGCGCCATGCCTACGATACGGTCAAAGGCAGCGACTTCCTGGCCGACCAGGACGCGGCCGAGCTTATGTGCCGCGAGGCCGTCCCGACCGTCCTCGGGCTCGAGCACCTGGGCGTCCCCTTCAGCCGGTTCCCGGGCGGAGTGATCGCCCAGAGGCCGTTCGGCGGGGCGGGTTTCCCCAGGACCTGCTACGCCGCCGACCGCACCGGACAGGTCATGCTTCACACGCTCTTCGAGCAGGCCGTGAAGCGGAACATCACGATTTACGAAGAATTCATGGTCACGAAGCTCGTTCTGAAAAACGGAAAATGCTGCGGCGTCGTGGCCTACGCCTACGACCGGGGGGAATTCCTGCCCATCCGGGCTCGGGCGGTCGTCTTCGCCTCGGGAGGCTACGGCAGGCTCTTCCTGAGGACGACGAATTCCTATATATCGCTCGGAAGCGGCATCGGCCTCGCGTTCCAGGCGGGGCTGCCCGTCAAGGACATGGAGTTCGTCCAGTTCCATCCGACTTCGCTTTACGGCAAGAACATTCTCATCACCGAGGGGGCGCGCGGCGAGGGAGGGGTCCTGGTCAACAGGCTGGGCAAGCGGTTCATGGCCGATTACGCGCCCAAGGCCATGGAACTCGCCCCGCGCGACATCGTCGCCCGGTCCATCCAGACCGAGATCAACGAGGGCCGGGGATTCGAAGGGGGATACGTCCACCTCGACCTGACCCATCTCGGGAAAGAGAAAATCCAGAAGCGCCTTCCTGCGATCCGCGAGATCTGCATCAAGTTCGCGGGAGTCGACCCGGTGGATAAGCCCATCCCCATCCAGCCCGCCCAGCACTATTCCATGGGCGGGATCGACGTCGGCATCGACTGCGCGACCGGAGCCGCCGGCGTGTTCGCCGCCGGGGAGTGCTCCTGCGTCAGCGTCCACGGAGCGAACCGCCTCGGCGGGAACTCGCTCCTCGAGACCGTGGTCTTCGGGAAGATCGCCGGCCGCTCGGCTTCGCTTTTCGCCAAGGGCGGCGGCGCGGGCCCGGCCGGGGCGGAGAAAGCCCTCCGGGACGACTTGCAGCGCATCGAGAAGCGGCTCGAGGGCTGGGAGAAGCGGACGGAAGGCATCCCCATCCATCATCTTCTGCGGCGGATGAAGGAACTCATGACGAACAAGGCGGGGATTTTCCGCGACCGCAAGAGCCTACGGGAGGCCGTGGAGGGCGTGCTCGAGATGCGCGAGGATTACGGCCGTGTCGTCCGCTCGGGACGGAACCGACGATTCAGCCAGGAGATCGTCAACCTTTTCGAATTCGAGCACTCGCTTGAGCTGGCCGAGGTCATCACCCGGGGAGCGCTCCGCCGGGAGGAAACGCGCGGGTCGCACTTCCGCACGGATTTCCCCAAGCGGGACGACAAGCGCTGGCTCCGCCACACGCTGGCCGTCCTCAGGAACGGCAAGGTCACGCTCGGCTCGAAAAGAGTGCGCATCACGAAATACAAGCCCGAGGAGCGGAAGTACTGAGATGAAATACACCTTCCGCATCCTGCGCTTCGATCCCACGAAAGACGCGGCCCCGCGCTTCCAAAACTACATTTACGAGCCCCGGGGAAAGACGACCGTCCTCGAGGCCCTGATGGACATCCGCAACGAGCAGGACTACGACCTCTCCTTCCGCTACAGCTGCCGGGAGGGCGTGTGCGGCTCGTGCGGCATGGTCATCAACGGCCGCTTCGACCTCGCCTGCCGCACGATGCTGGATACGCTCGAGGCGGACAGGGTCGTCCTCGAGCCGCTGCCCAACCTCGAGGTCAAAAAAGACCTGGTCGTGGACATGACGCCGTTCTGGAAGGCCCTGGAAGCGGTCAAACCCTATCTTATTCCTCCCGAGCAGAAGCCCGAACGGGAGTTCCCGGTCGAGGACCGTGAGATGGAGAAAATCGACCAATACGTCGCCTGCATCCTGTGCGCCTGCTGCTACGGCGCCTGCCCGGTCGTGGCCCGCGACGGCCGATACCTCGGGCCGGCCGCCTTGGCCAAGCTCAACCGCTTCGTCCGCGACCCGCGCGACCGGAGGACGTTCCGCGATTGGGCGAAGATCGACGCCGAGGGAGGCCTCTGGGGCTGCGACAAGGTTTTCCGCTGCAACGAGGCCTGCCCTCGCCAGGTCCGTCCGGCCGACGGCATCGCATCGCTGCGGATGACCCTGACCTGGAATAAAATCAAGAGGATGTTTCGAAGGGACCGATGAAACTCAAAACGACTCTTTTTTCCCGCCGCAAGTTCCTGAACGGCCTGCTGGCCGGCGGCCTGGGCTCGTTTTTTGCCTCGCTGCTTTTCCCCCTGCTCCGCTCCGTGATTCCGCCCTACAAGGAGCCCGACGAAGTGCGGCTCCCCGGGGCGGATTACGACGACATGGCGGCGGGCGAAGTCCGCTCTTTCGCCTGGGACATCAAGCCGGGATTTTTGAAAAAAAACGCCGACGGCTCCCACACCGCTTTCGTGGGCGTCTGCACCCACCTCGACTGCAACGTTTCCTACCTCCCCGACCGGAAAAAGTTTTTCTGCGCCTGCCATGACGGCTGGTACGACGACGAGGGCCGCAACATCGCCGGGCCGCCGCCGGCGCCGCTGCGGCGCCTGAGCGTGAGCGTCGAGGGCGCGGAGATCGTCATCAAGAAGGAGCCGCCGGCATGAATGTCCGGGGCTGGTGGCCCGCGTTTCGCCGCTGGCTTGACGACCGGCTGGGATTGGAGGCCGTGCTGGGCTTTCTGCGGCACAAAACCGTCCCCAAGAGCGGGCACACGGTGTGGATGTACACCGGGAGCGCCATCCTGATTTTCTTCGCCGTCCAGGTCGTAACCGGCGTCATCCTGGCTTTCTACTACCGGCCGACGCTCGAGGAGGCGAACTCGAGCATCGCCCGCATCATCACCGACGTCCCCCTGGGCTGGGTCGTGCGCTCGATCCACTCCTGGTCGGCGACGTTCATGATCGCCTTCGTCCTCATCCACATGGTGAGCATCTGGCTCCTCAAGTCCTACCGGAAGCCGAGGGAACTGACCTGGATGAGCGGAGTGCTGCTCCTTCTCTGCGCGCTGTTTTTCGGATTCACGGGCTACCTCCTGCCCTGGGACAACCTGTCTCTGGCGGCGACGAAAATCGGCACGGACATCCCGAGCGCCGTCCCCGTGGTGGGCGGGTTCTTCACCAAGGTGCTCCGCGGAGGGGAGGACGTGAGCGGCGAGACGCTCAGCCGTTTCTTCACCATTCACGTCTCGGTCCTGCCGATGGCGCTTCTTGCGATCCTGGCCTTGCACGTTTTTTTGATCCAGAAGCTGGGGATGAGCCTGCCGCTCGAAGCCGAGGCCCGCAAAAAGCGCCTGCCCGAGATCCCATTCTGGCCGAATTTCGTCTTCCGCGAGGCGGTGCTGTGGCTCGTCCTCTTCGGCGTTCTCCTCAGCGTGGCCGTGTTCCTTCCCCCGGGACTGAGCGGCGCGGCCGACCTGCGCGCGCCCGCGCCCGAGGGCATCAAGCCGGAATGGTATTTCCTTTTTCTTTTCCAGACGTTCAAGATCTTCCCGCCGAAAATCTGGTTTCTGCAGGGGGAAACCGCGGCCGTCTTCTGCATCCTGGCCGCCGTCCTTTTCTTCTTTTTTATTCCCCTCATCGACAACAAGCCCGCCTCGCGCAAGGGCAAAGTACTGACCGTCGTGGCCTGGGTTCTCCTTGCCTATGCCCTGGCTATGTCGGTCTGGAGCCTGGCCGGCCCGAAGCCCGCGGCTGAGGCGGCCGGAGCATCCCAGGAGCTCGCCGCCGGGCCGAAAAGCGCCGTGGAGAGGACGGGAATCTACGTCTTTCTCGTCTGGATGTGGGCGATGATCGGTTTCCTGGTTTTCGTGCTCCGGGCCAAGGTGCGCGAGGTCGACAAGCTCAATGCCATCGGCTATTTCGGGGACAAGAACGGCCCGGCAAAACAATGAATCCGATAAAGATTCCCGCCTTCAATGCCGCGGCCGAAAAGTCGGCGACGGTTTTCCGGACATTCCTCCTTCCGGAACCGGGGCGTTCGTCACCGACGAGAGTCTGAGCCCACCGATTCCCCGGACCGGGATTCACCTTGAGTTCGAGCTCCGCGCCCGGCTATTTTATCTTGTGGAGAACGATCTTGTAGGACATCCAATCTTTCACCCCGCCGCTGACCACGGCGCCGTCTTTGAGGGGCAAAGTCTCTCCGGAGATCTTGTACAGGAATTCTTTGGTGCCGAACGTTCTTGTATAGAACGCCTTCCCGAGGAAGGTTTTAATGGGCTTGCATCGGACGCTCTCCTCCGGAAAATACTCGGGCCAGGAGAGTTTGACGCCGCCGGACTTGACCTGGCCGGTGATGGACCGTCCGTCCAGTTCCGTCAGCCGCCTTTCGTTGGTTGCGGACATCTCCTCGGCATGTTTCCCGCCGGGGAGGAAGAAACACCGGTACAGGTCCTGAAAATCAAAATAGATGGTGGCCTGGTAGCTTGCCGAAAAAACCGAGCCCTCATAGTAAGAAGGCGATGACTTGGCCCCCACGATGTAGAATACCCCTGCCAGATTCCATTCGAAGCCCGCCATGACCGGCAATTCCGTGTTCGGCGGCTTGAGGGCCTTGTTGGTGATGGGCGGCTGCAGCATATCGATCTCCCTGCCGGTGACCAGGACGCGCCATTCTTCAACCTCATTCAGGGTGAAGACCATGGCGCCCGAAACGATCGGGGAAACGGTGGGGAATTTGCTGTAGTCGACGGTCTTCACCGCTCCGTCCTTCATCTCGATAGCCGTCACGGCGGGAGGCCCGGGCGCCACGGTCGCGGAATTGAAGTCGAGCGTATAGGGCTCGGTGATGGTTCCCACGGGCGCCGGGGCCTGAAACGATATCGTTCCTTTGAGCTCGATGGGCTTGGATTCGAACCAGAATTCAAGTTTTCCGGCCTTGACGGCGGCCGTGACCTTGAAGCTCGCCTCCGGCGCTTCGGCCGGGCTGATCTTGACTCCGCGGCTCGGAGAGGCTTGGACGTCCGTGCGCACCGTCATCTTCCCAATCCCCTGCCATCGGTTCCGGCCTTCAGCCAGCAGCCAGGCCTCTCCTTTGACCCTGATGATGACGGAAGCCTGACCGTAGGGCCCGAGCTGAAGCCCGCCGAGGCTGCCCTCGTAATTAAGAACGATCCGCTCGACGGCTTGGGCCGGCGGCGGCGGGGCCAGGACGATTCCCAATACGAACAATAGGGCCACCGCTCCGTTTTTCATTGTGCACCCCTAAACTGAGTTTGGCGTATATATATGAATATTAAGGAGAAATGTCAATAAATGATCGATGTCGCTGGGGACGTTGGATTACCGGATCATCTATCGCGCCGGGAGCGGCGTGCTCATCGTTTTGGTCGTGGCCGTCGGCCGCCGCAGAGAGATCACCAAGAGGCTTGGAGAGCTGCCGAGCCTCGCGGTCAAGAGCCAATAGCCCGGGCGCCCGGGGGATTGTCAACCCCGGCGCGGACCGTAGCCCTCGCCGTATTCCGAAAACAGGCGTGCGATTTTTTCGGCCTTTCTCTCGTCTCCATTCATAGGCAGGATGGAAACGCGGGATCACGACGAAAGAGACGATGGCAACGGCAGCGTCCGGCCTGAGGACAAGCGAGAGCCCGCCGGGAGGCCGGAAGGCCACAGGCGGCGGCTCCGGGAGAAATTCCTGAGGGGAGGCCTGAACGGCTTCCTGGACTACGAGGTCCTCGAGCTCCTCCTCGCCCTGGCCACGCCGCGGCGCGACTGCCGGGAGCTCGCGCGCCGGCTCCTCGCCGAATACCGCTCTCTCCGCGCCGTGCTCGAGGCCGACGTCCGCGAGCTCCTGCGGTTCAAGGGGCTCGGCCCGCGAAACGTCTTCGGCCTCAGGTTCGTTCAGGAGGTCTCGGGCCGGTTCCTCCGCGACCGGATGATGAGCCGCCCCTATTACCGGTCCTCCAAGGAGGTGTTCGACTACCTCTACCACAGCCTGCGCGACGTCAAGAGGGAAAAGTTCAAGGTCCTGTTCCTCGACACGAAGAACCGCATCATCGAGGAGAAAACGCTCTTTGAGGGGACGGTCGATTCGAGCGCCGTCTATCCCCGCGAGGTCGTCAAGGACGCTCTGCGCTACGACGCCTCGTCGCTCATCTTCATCCACAACCACCCCTCGGGCGACCCCGAGCCGTCGCTCAGCGACCGGCAGATCACCCGCGAGCTCGTCTTCGCCGCCAAGGTCCTGCAGCTCAAGGTCCTGGACCACATCATCATCGGCCAGGGATGCTACTTCAGTTTCGCCGACCAGGGATTGATCGAGGACTATGACCTGCTTTTTCACGAATGGCAGCGGAAAAATTAGCGGCGCGCCCCTTCTCTGAGGATGACGAAGGCAAGAGAATGGTGAGACAGGCGCGGGGACAAGCGGGCGCGGAGGTCAACCGAAGCGTCCGTCGGATTTCGCCTTCGGCGCTTTTTTCTTCGCGCTCTCCAGCCAGCCCAGTCGGATCCGGGCTGTGCTGTCGAACTCCGGGACGTAGGGCTTGATGTCGAGAAGAGGCGTCCCGTCGAGAATGTCCACGTTCTCGACGTAGAGAGCTCCGTCTTCAACCTTGAAGAGACGGACCACGGACAAGCCGATGGGGTTGGGCCTCTTGGGCGCCCGGGTGGAGAAGAGCCCCCGAGGCCGGGTGTCCATGAACGGCACGACCCGGAGCGAGAATCCGCGGCTGAGGTGGAAATGGTAGAGGAGAATGACGTGGGAAAATCCGTTTAGGTCCTTCAGCCCGGGCCGGTACTCCCGGAAAACCTCGACCGTGCCCTTGACGCCCGCGGCCGCGACCGGCTGGATGGGCATGTCCCGGTAGTCCTTGAACGGCGTCCGGATCACGCCGATGGCTTTGAAGATCATGAAGAAAGCTTAGCCCAGGCGATGAGGCCTGGCAAGCGCTAAGGAAACCGTACAGGAATGTCGAAAACGCGGCTTTCTCGAAAGCGATGGCATTTTGCGGGAAACCTTGGTATACATACCTCGGGCCGTCAGCCGAAAGAAATCCCGCAGGGCTTCGGCCGAAATGAAGCGACAGGGAGGAAACAATGGGATCGAAGCATGAACCGTCTTTGCTGCGGCAAAAGGCCTATTTCGAATTCCTCCTGGATAACCGACGGGCCTTCCTGTCGGAGAACGGGGTGGAGCCGGGAAAGGCCGCCAAGGATGCTCTCGTGAGAAAGGTTAAGGCCCAAATCAAGGCTTTAAATTACAGGCTGAGGCGGATCGCGGAAATCGAGAAAAAAAAGAGCGATATGGCGAAGTTCAGAGAGGAAAGGAAGGCTGCCCCCCGAAGAGAAAAAAAACAGGACGGCGACAAAGCCGGGAAGAACAAGAAAGCTCCCCAGGAGCCCAAAGCAAAAGCGCTCAAGGCGGAAAAGAGCGGGACATGAAACCCATCGCCGACATCGCCGAATCTCTCGGGCTTAAAGCGGAAAACCTGGAGCTTTACGGCGCCTACAAGGCCAAGGTTCTCTCGCCGCCGCCCGCCGAGCCGCGCGGCAAGCTGGTCATGGTCACGGCCATGACGCCCACGCCCGCGGGCGAGGGGAAGACGACGACGGCCATCGGCCTGACGGACGCTTTGCGGCGGCTGGGAAAGAAAGCCGTCGTCGCTTTGCGCGAGCCGTCGCTCGGCCCGGTCTTCGGCCTCAAGGGCGGAGCCACGGGCGGGGGGGCGGCGCGCGTCGTCCCGTCGGACGACATCAACCTCCACTTCACGGGCGACATGCACGCCGTGACCGCGGCGCACAACCTTCTGGCGGCCATGGTCGACAACCGCATCCATTTCGACGGCGCGTGCGGCCTCATCGACTGCCGGACCGTGACCTGGGGGCGTGTCCTGGACATGGACGACCGGGTGCTGCGCGACATCGTCGTCGGCATCGGCGGCCCCCTGCGCGGCATCGCCCGCGAGACGAGCTTCGACATCACCGCCGCCTCCGAAGTCATGGCCATTCTCTGCCTGGCGCGCGACGCCGCCGACCTCAGAGAGCGGCTGGGGAGCATCCTCGTCGGCTATGACGTCCAGGGAAAGCCGGTCTTCGCCCGCGACGTCAAGGCCCAGGGCGCCATGGCGGCGCTTCTGCGCGACGCCGTGCGGCCGAACCTCGTCCAGACTCTCGAGGGAGCGCCGGCCTTCATTCACGGCGGTCCGTTCGCCAACATCGCCCACGGTACGAACTCGGTCATCGCCACGCGCCTGGCGCTCGGCCTGGGCGATATCGTCGTCACGGAGACGGGATTCGCCTCGGACCTGGGCGCGGAGAAGTTCTTCGACATCGTCGTCCGCACCGGGGCCGTGCCGCCGCCGGCGGCCTGCGTGCTGGTGGCGACCATGCGGGCCCTGAAATATCACGGCGGCGTCAAGTCCGTTGACCTGGCGAAGGAAAACGTCTCCGCCGTGGAGAAGGGATTCGAAAACCTCGACAAGCACATCGAGAACATGGAGATTTTCGGAGTGCCCTTCGTCGTCGCTCTGAACAAGTTTCCGACGGACACGGAGGCCGAAATCGAGCGGCTGACGACCCTCTGCCGGAAACGCAAAGCGCGATTCGCCGTGAGCGACGTTTTCGCCCGAGGCGGCGAGGGCGGGGAGGAACTGGCGCACCGGACGCTCGAGGCCATGAAGGAGAAGAGCCGGTTCGCTTTCCTCTATCCCCTCGACCGGCCGCTCATCGAAAAGATCGAAACCGTCGCCCGACGCGTTTACGGCGCGAAGCGGGTGGACATGGAAGGCAAGATCCGGCGCAGACTCCTGAAGCTGGAGAAGGACGGTTTCGGAGGGCTGCCGGTGTGCGTCGCCAAGACGCAGAACTCTCTCTCGGACGACTCGGAGGCGCTCGGCCGGCCGCTCGATTTCACCCTGATCGTGACCGACGCCCAGGTGAGCGCGGGGGCGGGGTTCGTCGTGGTCCTGTGCGGGGACATCATGACCATGCCCGGACTGCCGAAATCGCCGTCCGCCGAGCGCATCGACGTCGGGTCCGACGGACGCATCACGGGGATCTCGGGCTGAGCGGAGCTGCGAATGCGCTTTCGCTTTCGATATCGGAGGCGCCTAGCGCGTCATTTCACGCGTTCGACTTTGATGAGATTCGTCGTTCCCGGCACGCCCGGGGGAACCCCGGCGGTGATGACGACCGTCTGATTTATCCTGACCAGCCCGGTTTTCAGCGCCGCTTTCAGGGCCGCGGCGATCATCTCGTCCGTGGCGGCCATTTTTTTTCCGAGGACGGGGATGACGCCCCAACTCAGGGCCAGCTGGCGTCGTTTCTTCTCCAGGGGCGTGTGGGCCAGGATGGGGACTTCAGGCCGGCATCGGGAAACGAGGCGGGCCGTTCCGCCCGACTGGGTGAAAGTGATGACGGCCGCGGCGCCGATGTCGGCCGCGAGACGGGTGGCCGCGCAGGCGACGGCGCAGGGGAGAGAGCCGGGGATCGGGCCCGGGACGTCCTCCGGGCGCTGCCCGGCCGCGTCGGGGGATCGACGCTCGGCTTCCCGGGCGATGCGGACCATCATCGACACGGCCTCGACGGGGAATTTCCCCACGGCCGTCTCCTCGGACAGCATGACGGCGTCCGTGCCGTCCAGGATGGCATTGGCCACGTCGGACACCTCGGCCCGCGTCGGGCGGGGGCTGTCGATCATCGAGCGCAGCATCTGGGTGGCGGTGATGACCGGTTTGCCCGCCTCGCGGGATTTCCGGATGAGGGTCTTCTGGACCTGGGGGATCTTCTCGAGAGGCGTCTCCACTCCCAGGTCCCCGCGGGCGACCATGATGCCGTCGGCGGCGGCGACGATGGCGTCCATATTCTCCACGGCCTCGTGCTTCTCGATCTTGGCGATCACGGGGACGTCCCCGCCGCACCGCTTCATGTGGCGCCGGAGGGCGGCGACGTCGCCGGCGTTCCGGACGAACGACAAGGCGACGTAATCGACGTCGTTTTGAAGACCGAACAGCAGGTCGTCCCGGTCCTTGGGGGTCAGGCAGTACATGCCGAGCGACCGGGCCGGAAGGTTGATGCCCTTGAAAGAGCTCAAGGGGCCGCCGATGACGACCCGGCAGCGGATGTCATGTCCCGTGACGGCGACGACTTCAAGCTCCAGGGCGCCGTCGCTGAGGAGGAGAGTGTCGCCCTTTCGGACCTGGGAGATCATGGACGGGTAGTTGATCGAGACGCTCCGCGCGTCCCCCGGGACTTTCCGAGCCGTTAAAATGAAGGAGGCTCCGGGCTTGAGGAAGACGGGGCCGGAGCGGATCGGGCCGATCCGGATTTTCGGCCCGGCCAGGTCCTGGAGGACGGCCACCGGACGGCCGGCGCGGCGGGAGATCCGCCGCAGGTCGGCGATGACCCGGCCGTGCTCCTCCCGGGCGCCGTGCGAGAAGTTCAGGCGGGCCACGTCCATCCCGGCCCGGACGAGCCGGTTCAGCATTTCCGGGGACCGCGAAGCGGGCCCGATGGTGCAGACGATCTTCGTTCTGATCATGTCCTTAATAGGGGGACACCATACCTATTACCCTAATTTTCAGAGAAAGGGAATAGGGAGGCACATTGACCTTGTATTATGAGTATTCGCGAATATACTAAGTCATGACGCTTATAGTCCGATCTGGAAGGAGGGTCAGGATGATTCCGAAGAAATCCGTGGCGTGGACGGCGATTTTTCTTGTCCTTGCCATTGGCCATTTCAGCTTCGGCCAGGATAAGGTGATCGAAAAGAAAATGTCGCGAGAGGATGCCAGGCGGTTCGCCGGTGAGATTAAAATCATCGTTCTGAGAACATATTCGGACTGGGACCGGGACACCGATCGCTATTATCCCGCTGTCGAGGACGTGGTGATAAGGGAATTGCAGAAAAAAGGATATGAGGTGATCATCGCCTCGTCATTCTGGGCTTATAGGGTAGAAGAAACGCATCCGCAATACGGGACACTGCTGAAGCTTATCGTGGACCCGTCAAAAATGACGCGTCCCGACGTCGCCTATCTGGACATGTTCGTCAGTTTTTGGGGGTTCCAGGATTATACGACCCATACGGGATGGAGGGAAACGGCGAGGGTGACGAACACGTGGGGGAATCCCATCGTTAAAGTCAAAGAACCCGTGGAAACGAAAAACTACTACATGGTGGGCGCCGTCAAGATCGATTCCTATCTCTTTTTCGGCAAAAGAAGGTATCCGAGCAATGAAAAATACGTCCATATCGAAAAAAAAGGCGGATACAATATTCAAGATGCCGTGAAAACCGTGCTGTCCGGCATTCCCAGAAGGCGGAAATAAGGCGTGTTTCCGCCGGCGGGATCAGGAATCGGGGCCAAGGCGAGGCGATGTTGCTCCGGATCCGAAACCTTCTCAACGCCTGGAAATTGTGAAAGAGGGAAGAGCGGCTAAAGCCGGTTTATTCCGGCGCGTAGATCAGGATCATCAGGCCCAGGCGGGTGTTGAAGCCCATGATGGGTGAAGCGACCCGGATCTCTCCGTTTTCCCCGGAAACGATACTCAAGGCATCGAGCCTGAGCAGTTCTTCAGGAAAATGGTCGGAAAGTTTTGTCCCTTCCAGCTTCTTGTCCGTCGCCGCGGCGATGACGCCGTCGTCTTTGGCCACGACGACCAGCTTGATGTGGGGCTCCTTGACCAGATGGGTGAGATATTCGTTGATTTGGTCGAAATTTCCAGCGATCATTTCCCGGCGAACGGCCCACGAGAAAGGGATGCCCGAAAGGCGCAGCAACTCCTGGGTTTTTTGTTCCAGGGCGAGCCGGAACCGGTTTTCCGCGCTCCGGACGGCCAGGGCTTTCCAAATGAACATGCCGACGAACAGGGCGACGAAACAGCCGGCAAGAATCAGATAGGTTTTTGTTTGTTTGCTTATTTTTCCGTGAGGCGCCGGTTGCTTCTCCGCCGCCGCCTCCGCCGCGGGGCTCTCCTTCTTCTCGGCAGACTCGATGTTTTTTTGTTCTTCCATGTTTTTCATTCTCCTCGTTCTTACGCCATGTGTCAAGACGGTGTCAAGACGGGGCCGCGTCTCCACTTTCCACTTTTTCGCCGTGGCATGTCATCTTGCTTTCGTCCCGCCATAAATCGGGTGTGCGTTTTCCTCTTTTTTGCTCCAGGGCTATGAAAATAAGTGGAAAGTGGAGACGCGGCCCCCTCTGCGACCCGGTATTGTGTCCCCCTAATTCAAGGCGGAAGCGCCGATGAAGATCGAAGCGGCCTTGATCATCGCATCGATGACGGGCTGGTAATAGGCCATGGCGACTCGTGTCGCATCAACCTTGTTCAGCCCGAACATCCCCTCAGCATCCAGTTGTTGGAAATAAGGGTCGTCGAAGTCCGAGTGGCCTTCCCGGTTCCATCTTTTGATGTTCTCCAGGCCCATGGCCATTCGGGAGGCGAGGCACAGCTCGTGAACGATCCCGCTCCGGCGGATCATGCCGTAGTCCGCGTAGGAAATCACATGATCGGACAATGCGCTCCCCCCGGGGTTGGGCCCGAGGGCGATCATTTCGATGTCGTCGAGCAGGGACCGGCATTCTGCGGCGTCATTAATCCCGGCCGCCGCGAGAAGCGAAGACGTCTTTTGCTTGAGCACCCGGAATATCTCTATGGTTTGAAGAAGGTTGGAATCCAATCCGCCCGCCAGCCGCTCCAGCAGCCCCGCGGCGTAGGTTGGAGCCGTCGTTTTGGAAATGGCGTTGCCCATGGAGCCTGCCCATTCGGCGGCGCTGATCAGGGTGAGGAGGCCGCTCGAAAGCTCTCCAGCGGCTGCGGATACGGTTTTGCCTAGGAGCTCAGCCACGACAGAGGCGCATTTGAGGGCGTAGATGGGAACTGAGTTTTTTATCAGGCCTTCCAGCCGGATATCCGGGATGTCCTCGAACAAAGCCAGGGCCTCGGCTCCGTATTCCAGGATCGGGTTCAGGTTGAGGGTCCGGCCGGTATGGTCTCTGAGGTAAGACTCAGCTTCGAGGGCGACGTCGAAGACGCCGTCCAACCGGCCCTCCAGGGGCAGGAGTAGGGCGAGCTGCCGGGCTTCGCTCTCGTATCCGCGCCACGATGAGGGGAAAACCCAGACCAGGGCTTCCTTCCCTCCCGGGTTCAGCCGGACGGTCAGGGGCGTCGGTCTCGGGAAATCCGAGGTTTTCAGCTTCACGCCCCATTCATTCTTTGTGAGATAGGGAAATTCCGCCTCGCCGGAGCCCACGGAATATCTCTGGCCGAGCAGCACCCCCTGTTTGTTGAAGACGGCGATCTGCTGCGCCCGGTCCGTGGACGTGATGTAGAACTCCTGGGCGTTTTCCGGCAGGATGAAGACGTTGTCGCTCGCGGCCGTCAGGCCCGCGCTCCGGCGCTCGCTCCCGAAGACGATGCCGCAGCCGAAGAGGGCTTCGAGCGGCGTGAACTTGTACCACGGCCGGTTCTTGGGCCCCTCGTTAAAAGCCAGCCACTGGTTGACGACGAAGTGCCGCTCCTTGCCTGTCGTCTCGTTCTTGACGGACAGGCGTTCGACGAACCAGCCCGGCTTATCGCCGGTGTTGTCGTGGCGGAGGGTGATGAACTCCAGGTCGTCGAGAGACTTGCCCGTCAAGCGGAACGTATCCGTCTTTCCGTTTTCGAAATGGGCACGCCAATTTTTAGAGGGATCAAAGAGGTTCCATTCGTCGCCGCTCCGGAGGCGCATTCCGTCAGCCCGTTTCGGCCCATAGAGAGCCAGCCTGACGTTAGCGTCCGTGCCGGCGCCCGACCTGGTTCCGGTCTTGACCTCGATCCTATATGTCACGGACGCCTGGCCGCCCTCCGGGTCCAGGGCCGGCGGGATGGCCGTGATATACTCAGTATTTTCCGATTTTTTCACGGCCAGGGGCTTGGGAGGGTAAATCCGTCTCGTTTTCGAGGCCGAAAGTCCCTGGTCATCCGTGACTTTGAGCGTCACGGAAGCGGAATGGCAATTTGAGGGAAAAGTGACGCTCTCCCGTGCGGAATTTACGCCGAAAGCTTTACCCGCGGTTCCGGACTGGCAGGAATAGCTCCACTCGTACTTGACGATGCGGCCGTCTGGGTCGCGCGAGACCGCGCCGTCGAAGTGCGTGACGAGCCTGAACATGCTGTCCTCGGGCGGGTCGACCAGGATGAAATCCGCGACGGGCGGCTTGTTGACGATCCTGACCGCGACCGGAACGGGAAAGTCCCGCGTCGCGCCCCCCACGGACAGGGTGAGGGTGTAGGTGCCGGGAGAAGAGGGCGTGTTCCACGTCTTTCCTCCGGAAATGGAGCCTGCGCTCGCAGAGAGCGCCGCGAATGCCGGGGAAAAGGTCACGGGAACGGCGCTGTCGGTGTACACCGGAGGGGGGACGCTCAGGGAGGCGTCGAGCCAGCCCCTGTTCGCCCGGGGGATGCGGACGATGGTGCTCCTATGGACGGGCCGTCCCCCCGTTCGGACGTCCTTGATGAAGCACAGAAACAGATGAGCGGTGTTGAACGCGTCGAGGTAGGATTTCTTGAAGGCGGCCAGATTCCCCAGGTTCCGGCCGAAGGGATAGAACGCGGACAGGTCGCCCGCTTCCGTGGTCAGCGAAAAGACGCAGTCTCCCGAGGGCCGGGCTTCGTAGGATCCCCAGACATAGAGCTCCCGGCCCATCAGCCGGGCTCGCCGGTTTCCTTGAAAATACAAGCCTTTGTATTCACGCGCGAAACCCGGCCTGAGCGACGGAAGGTCATAGGCCAGGACGCGCTCGTCGCTCAGGACGAGGAGAAGCCGCCCCCGGTCGTCCAGGCCGCTGAAGTGAACGGACGCGCCCTCGAGCGGAACGGCGGCGCGGCTGAGGATGCCGCCCCGGGCGTCGAAGGAGACGAGGGCCAGGTTCGAATGGTAGTGCGTCTCGGCCGAGAGCGGCGAGGCGACGCCGGCCACGAGGACGGCGTTCGTTCCCGTCCCCCGGGTGTGCTGAAAATCCACGACCCCGTCCGGACGTTCGGCGTGGATCCCGCTCAACCCGAAGTCCTGGAGGTTGTAAAACCTGCAGGGGCCGCTTTCCGTGAGCAGGAAGAAGCGGAGAGGGGCGTCCGGCAGGCGGGGAGAGGCGTGTCGTTGCCGGATGAGAACCGGAAAGCCGCCGGCGACCAGGTCCGGGGAAGAGGGGATCTCGTCGCTGAGGAAAGCCCTTTCCTCAGGGGAGAACGGCCGGTCCGTCCAGCTTTCGCTCCCGTCGGCGAGCGACAGCAGAAGGGGCGACCAGGCCCGCCGGTCGTCTCCCGTGCTCCTGAGGTAAAGGACTTTATCCCCGATAAGGGCTTGGAACCGAAGCCGCTCGGCCTGGGAATATTTCTTGAGATAGGCCCCTTGGGCCATGTCGTAGACGTTGCCCGTGGACCCGGACTCGGAGACGATGCGGGAACCGCGGGCCGCAAGCGGGCTTTCCCGGGTGTAGTGCAGCTTCGCTCCCGTCTGGAGGTCCAGCACATGGAGGCCGATCGAGGAGGAAGAAAGCGCGGTCTCGGCCGCGTAAAAGGCCAGGCGCCCGCCGTGGACGTGGAGCGCCGGCCCGGGCAGGTGGGAATAGACATCGACATAGGTCTTTTCCCAGAGCAGGCGTCCCGAGGGCTGGCCGTAGGCCTTGATCACGTGGCTTCCGTCCTGGAATTTGACATCGATGACCAGGGCCGTGTCGGAGACGGTCAGCGCCTGGACGGCGCCTTCGGTCTCCACGTGGATGAACGGCGCGAAGGGGGCGCTCGCGGCCGAATCCTGCCCGCGGCTCCCGAAACAGGAAAGACATAAGACGGCGCAAAAGGCCGCACCGGCAAGGAATTTCTTTGCGGGAGATAGAAGGGAGCAACAGCCTTCAGGGCGCGATTGATTTTTCATGTCGCCGCCTCCTTGCGCGGGCGCCGATGAAATGTCGGGAAGCCGACCCAGGAGACATTTTTTTTTAGAATTATCACCCCCCTTCCCCATTGTCAATAAGAGAAGTCATGGAGGTTGACATGTCCGTGAGCCGGGTGATATTACGTAGACGCAACGCCCGAATAAATTGCGGCGCAACTGTTAATCCGAGTGGCGGCTTTTATGAGGCGAAAGAGATGGGAAGACAACACCGAGCGAAACATGTCGGATTGATACTTGGATTGATGGCGGCGGGATTCATCGCCCTGCCGTCAGCGGCCGGGCAAGAGCAAGAGCAGAAATCCGAACCGGCCCCGCCGCCCGAGGAGGCCGTCACCGGCCGGGCCAAGCTCATCTTCATCCTCGCGCCGCAAGAAGAGGAAGTGCCGATCGCCCATGTTACGACGGCCGTGCTCGTCAATGTGGAGCGCAAGGAAAGAACCCGGGGCGCGGTCCGAAGATGGCCGGGCGACGACGCGGGCCGGTACGAATACATCGAAGTCGCGAAAAGCGAATTCCGTCCTTGCGATCTCGAGCACGGGATTCTCGTGCTTCCTCCCGGCTTCTATCGCCTCAAGCACAACTCCGTCCGCGGGGATCCTCCGGCGGGGATGTACGGACAGAGCGGAATATTCGAAATCAAGATCGATAAGGAGACCGAGGTTCGCATTTTCTTATATCCGGCGATTTGACGGCGGAAATTGTCCATAAAGGAAGAAACGGCACAATGAGAAAAATCAAATTCGTCCTCATCTCCGCAGCGTTGTTTTCCCTGCTTTTCTCTCCCTTGTTCGCTCCCGCGCAAGTCAACTACGCGACCCGGGCTTGGAATTTCATCAGTCAGGCCGCCGCCCTGGGGCCGCCCGCGGGATTGAACAAGCTGATCGGCGGGAACGCCAACAAGGACGCCCGCGGCTGCGCCGTTCAGCTGGCGAAGAGGAATCCGGACCGCGCGGCCAACATCATGATCGCCGTCTGCCAGAGGCTGATCATCTTCGGCAACACAACAAGGCAAACCCGGGCCTACCAGAATCCCAAGGACCCCGTTCAGCCGTTCCGCTATCAATATTGGCAGGAGGCCGTCACCCAGTCGAATCTGGCCTCCAATTATATCAAGCAAACGTCGAAGACCAATCCGCAGCAGGCCTCTCAATTGGCCATCAGGCTCGCCACGCTCTTCTACAACAACATTCCCGGCAACAAGAATTACGCGGCCTATCGAAGCACCTTCCGGCAAAAAGCCAAATGGTACCTGTACTCATCGAATTCGGAAAGCGCCCGATATTACGCGAACAAAATCATGAACAAAAAACAGCGGCAAACCGTGCTGAACCAGATTCAAGGGCTTAGAAAAGCCTGGAAGCTGTAATCAGCAAGGCGGCAAGGTCGGGCTGACGTTTTTGCAAAGACGGCGATAAGAGCCGGGATCAGGGAACCGGGGAACTCCCCCTTGCGTATTAGGAAGAAAGAGAGAAGGAGTCCAAGCATGAGCCGGAAGAAGGTTCTCGCGGCGGCCTGCGCGGCGTTGTTTCTTTGGAGTTGCGACGTCAGCATCAACCGCAGCCGTCATCTCGCCGACGGCGAGCGAAGCTCCGGCATGACCACGGTCAACGGCAGCATCGTCATCGGCGCCGGATGCGAAGTCGACGGCGGATGCCGCACCGTGAACGGCCGCGTCGCGGTGGGGGACGGCTCGCGGGTCGAGGATTTGGATACGGTCAACGGCTCGATCGTCGTCGGCGACGATGTCACCGTGGACGGGGACGCCAGGACGGTCAACGGCTCACTCAAGTTCGGCCCGGGAAGCAAGGTCTCCGGGGGCGTGTCCACCGTCAACGGCTCGATAACGCTGGACAATGCCGTCGTGAGCGAGGACGTCGTCACGGTCAACGGCGATGTCCGGCTGCGGGAAAAGAGCACGGTGGGCGGAGATATCGTCATCCGGAACAGAGGAAACGTCTTTTCCAGAATTCAAAGCCTTGATATCCGCATCGAAGGCGGCTCCGTGGTCGAAGGCGGCATCGACGTTCGCGACCCCGACACCCGCGTCCGGGTTTATATCAGCAAGGATTCCGCCGTGCGCGGCGAGATCCGCAACGCCGAGGTGATCAGGGAATAGAAGCGCCGCTTGCCGGCGGTCGTCTCCGCCGGGATCCGGACCGCATCGATCCTTCCGCTTCCGGAGGACTTGTCGCTCCGGAAGAGCTTCAGAAGAGCCGTTCTCTTAAGGCCGGAAAGGCATGCCGAATGAGAGCCGCTTGCTTCGCTTCAAGGCTCTATTGCGGCTTCTGGGCCCCCGCGCCGGCGATCGACCCGAACAGGGCCAGGGCCTTGGCCGTCGGATAGCGGTTGGCGAACATCGACACCCGGCTCGTGAGCGTGCCCTGGAGGTTGAGCCCCAGGATCGAGCGCCACTGGTTGGCCGGCGAGTTGCGGTCGAAGTCGGCCTGCTCGGAATAGCGCGCCCCGAGGTATCCCTCGAGATAGCCCTTGTCCACGGAAAGGCCCTTGGGGATCTCCTGTCTGTTGCCCTTGGCGCTTGAGATGTCCAGGTCCCCGAACTCGGAGACGGAGACGTCGACCGTGGTGTTGCTCGCCGGGCTGTAGAGAAGGTCGGCCCGCTTGTTGACGAAAAAGACGTTGTTGTCCACTTTGACCCACTCGTTCTTGTTGAAGCGGGTGTGGTCCACGCCGGCCATGATGTTGCCGCCGATGATGTTGTGGTGGATGTCGTATTCGAGCTTGGTCATGACCCGAACGCCGTAGCCCATGTCCAGGAAGTCCTTGAGCCGGCTCCAGGTGAAGAGGATCGTGTTGTAAGCGATCTCCACCCGGCCGCAAAGGGAGAGGGCCTTCGGCCCGCCCTTGTTCGGGCACGTGCCGTAGACTTCGACGGCCGCCATGCGGTTGGCGACGAAGACGTTGTTCAGGATTTGAAGCGTCCCGCCGCGGATTCCGGCCTGGATGCCGAAATTGGCGCCGTTGAGAAAGACGTTGTTGCGGATGACGACGCTTCCCGCCGGGGCGGAGCTCGGGATGGACAGGATGGGCTCGGTGACCGTGGCGTTCTCGCCCGGCGCCTTGACGGGCGGCAGGAGCAGCATGCCCGTCTCGACGCCCTTGGGCTTGCCCTCGGCGGGGGAATAGGAATTGCGCGCGCCCATGTCGAAAACGAACCCGTCGACGATCATGCCGTCAATCGGGCCGGTGAACTTGATCATCGCCTTTCGGGCCTTGGCCGCGCCGGCGTTCTCGGGGCGGAACACGGTCGGGTGCTTGATCGGGTCGCGCCGGGAGAAGTCCTTGGCGAACCCGCCGTAGAGCTTGAGCGGTTTTTCGATCTCGATGTACCCGACGTTGAACGTCCCCTGGTACGTCCCCTCGGCCACGGCGATCGTGTCGCCCGCCTGGGCGGACTTGACGGCCTTGTCGATGTTCTTGAGCGGCTGGTCCTTGGTGCCGGGGTTGCCGTTGTTTCCCGTCTCAGCGGAGACGTAGAGGACCTTGCCCTGCTCGGGATTGAGGATGTCCTCCGCGCCGCCCGCCGCAAGGACCGCCGCCGCTCCGGCAAGCAGAAAAACGGTCAGGACGAAAAGATTCCGGTTGAAGATGCGCACGTTGATTCCCTCCTTTTCGTTTTGCGAAGGAACATCATACCGATTTCCCCTCCCTCTGTCGAACGGCTTTTTATTTCTCCCTTCTTCCCCGATTTCGGTTGTATAATCATCGGCTGAAGAGCCATGAATCCTCCCGTTCCCTGGCTGCTCGAGGGCGAGCCCTGGATCGTCTATCGGACACGGCGCGACCTTCTGGGGGAGTCGGAGAAAGCCCCGGCCGTCAAATCCGCCCGGGCGGGCATGCTGGCCGCTCCCAAGGTCAAGGCTCTCGTCAAAGAGTTGTCGTCCTGGCCGGGGACGGTCATCGCCAGCCACAAGAGCGCCGGCCAGCCTTTTCACAAGCTGACTTTTCTGGCCGACCTCGGGCTCGAGGCCGGCGACCCGGGCCTGGACAAAGTCATTGCCCGGATTTTCAAACACCGGTCGGCCGAGGGCCCTTTCCAGCTGCCGATCGTCATTCCCGCCCATTTCGGCGGAACGGGCAAGGAGCAATGGGCCTGGGCGCTGTGCGACGCCCCCCTCACCGTATACGCTCTGGCCGGGTTCGGCCTGGCCAAGGATCGCGCCGTCCGGGCCGCCGCGGATTGCCTGGCCGGTCTGGTTCGCGAAAACGGCTGGCCTTGCGCCGTTTCGAAGGAGCTGGGCAAGTTCCGCGGCCCGGGACGCAAGGAAGATCCCTGCCCCTTCGCCACTCTGGCCATGCTCAAGGCGCTGTCCGAAATCCCCGCCCTCCGGGAAAGCCCCGCCTGCCGCCAAGGCGTGGAGACGCTCCTCTCGCTCTGGGCCGCGAGCCGGACGGCGCATCCATACATCTTCTATATGGGGACGGATTTCCGGAAGCTCAAGGTTCCCTTTGTTTGGTATGACCTCATGCACGTGCTCGACGTCCTGACGCGGTTCCCGCACATCAAAAAAAACAAGCGCCTGCTCGACATGGCCGGAATTTTGAAGGAAAAAGCCGACCGGGAGGGTCGGTTCACGCTCGAGTCCGTCTGGGCGGCTTGGAAAGACTGGGAGTTCGGCCAGAAAAAAGAGCCGTCGCGCTGGCTGACCCTCCTGGCATGGCGGATTCTCATGAGGCTGAAGTGAGCCCGCTGCCGGTTGCTTACGCGGGCCGGATGGTCCGCTCGCTCGCGCGGCGCCGGCCGGTCCCGGTTTTCGCCTCCATTTACCCCACCTTCCGATGCAACTTGAGATGCGTCTATTGCAATTTTCCCGGGATGATGCCGCCGGAGTCCGAGCTCACGACGGACGAGTGGAAGGGCGTGATCGATGCTCTCGCGGCCCACGGCTGCCGCCGCGTCAGCATCCTCGGCGGGGAGCCGCTGCTGCGCGAGGATCTCGCGGAAATCATCGGCCATGTGCGTCGGCGCGGCCTGTCGTGCGCGCTCACATCGAACGGACTGCTCGTGCCGGAGCGCATCGGGGAGCTGCGCGGACTCAGCACGCTCGTCCTCAGCCTCGACGCCGCCGGGCCGGCCAATGACGAGGTGCGCGGCCGGGGATCGTTCGAGGCGGTCAAAAAGAGCATCGAGGCCGCGCGCCGGAGCGGCATTCCGGTCAAGATCAACTCCGTGCTCTCCGGGAGGACGGCGCCGGAGCTCGACGGCCTTCTCGAATTCGTCGACCGGAACGACCTGTCCGTCACTCTCAACGTCATGCGTTCCGGGACGCCCGCTCTATGGAGGGACGCGGCGAGCGTCAAGGAGAGCGACGGGGACATCCGGAGGCTGCTTCTCAGATTGGCCGAGCTGGCGAAAAGGAATCCGCGGATTCTCTTTTCCGAGGCCACGTACAGATTCGCGGCCCGGTGGGACGATTATTCGCGGGACCGCTACGAGAAAAGCGACTTCGCGACCAATGCGCCGCTCTTGCGATCCGCGCCCCGCTGCCGGGCGGGCCGCTGTTACCTGACGATTCTTTCGGACGGGAGCGTCACGCCGTGCATGAACACCATCGGTCAGATCAAAGGCGGAAACGTGGTCGCCGACGGTTTCGCCGCGGCCTGGCGGAGCCTGCGCGACCACGACTGCCTCCGCTGCTACGCCCCCTGCCTTGTCGAGCTCGATCATCTGTTTTCCCTGCGCCCGCGGGTCGTCCTCAATTTCGTCCTCAGGCACTTGCGACGGTACCGCTGATAGAGCGACGGGATGCTCATTAAGCTGATCGGGAGATTTCGGCTTGCAATATTGACAAGGGTATGGTATCTGGTAGACAAGAAGGTTAAGGGATGGATGCACTCTTAATAACGATTCGCTTTTATCATTTGACAATGATTCCTAGACATTGATAACGGCTCCGAGGCTGGAAAAGAGAGTCTCCCTCCTCTGCGGGTCGTCAGACCAGGGGCCGGGAGAGGCTCTTGATATCGAATAAGGAAAAGGAGATGACAGCCATGAGACCCAATCAACCCAAAGCCATCACCTGGTGGATCTCTCTCATTCTCGGTGCGGTCGGAGTTTTCGCTTGGTTCGTGACGATTCCCGTTCTGACCGCCATCAGCGTCTGGCTGGTGGTCGCAGGACTCGTCCTCCTGCTTCTGGGCACGTTCATCAAGGGCCTCTAGCGCGATAAAGGGGGCCAAACCCGCCGCCTGAGAGGTCGGCCCCGCCTGTGGGGCGGCTTTCCTTCCGTCGTTTCGCCAAAAAGCCAAAACATTCCGGCCTCGGAGGCGTGCTTCGCGTCGCTGTCTGGGCGGGGGGGGCATTCCGCCGCTTGATGCGCGGAGCCTTTTCCCGAAGGGCGATTCCCTGCCCGTCCGGCTCGTTCGAAATCCGTGATAGCATCCGATGTCGGAGGAGCCGGCTTGAATTTCTGGCGCACATACGGAAAAGAGCCCTACGCGACGGTGGTCGTTCACGGCGGTCCGGGAGCGGGCG
Source organism: Candidatus Aminicenantota bacterium (assembly GCA_016933515.1). Lineage (GTDB taxonomy): Bacteria > Acidobacteriota > Aminicenantia > Aminicenantales > JAFGAV01 > JAFGAV01. The sequence continues at coordinate 12,293 of JAFGAV010000044.1, read as the reverse complement.
GAGCGATGGCTCCCGTGGCCCGCGAGCTGGCGCCCGAATGGGGCGTTTTGGAGCCCATTCAGACAGCCGTCTGGCTCGACGGGCAGGTGGAGGAATTGAGGGCGGCCCTCGAAGGCCGGGGGGCGCCGCCCATGAATGTCATCGGCCATTCCTGGGGCGCCTGGCTGGGGTGGCTCCTTGCGGCCCGCCATCCCTCGCTGGTCGGGAAACTCATCCTCGTCGGGAGCGGCCCTTTCGAGGAGGCGTACGTCGAGAAGCTCCAGGCGGCGAGACTGGCCCGCCTGGACACGGACGAAAAAGCCGAGCTCGCCTTTCTGGAAAAGGCCCTGAGCCTGCCAGATGTCGCGGACAAGCTCGCGGTGTTTGCACGGCTGGAAAAACTGGCGTCCCAAACAGATGCGTTCGATCGTGACACGAGCGTGATAAGAAAATCCGATCGGATCGGCCCGCGGGGAGAGGTCTTTCTGGGGGCGTGGCGGGAGGCCTCCGAACTGAGGAGAAACGGCAAGCTTTTAGAGTTCGGAAAGCGGATCTCCTGTCCGGTCGCGGCCATACACGGGGATTATGATCCCCATCCCCGCGAAGGGGTCGAAGCGCCCCTGTCGCGCGTCGTCAAGGACTTCCGTTTCCATCTGCTCAAGGATTGCGGCCACACGCCGTGGCTTGAGCGCCGGGCGGGAAGCCGGTTTTACGAGGTGCTCCGCGATGAGCTGCGGAGCCGATGAGGCTTGCGGCGAAGGCCTCGGCTCTAGCCGGTGGCGCGGGATTGTTGAATAATAGAGAGGGAGAGGAGCATGAAAACCGTGACCGTTCGAGATAATAAATCCCAAAGAGGAGCCGGCATCGGATTTTCGGCCATCATCGTCCTCTTGGCCGCCGGCATGTTCTTCGGCGCTGGAAGCCAGCGGGCCGCAGGCCAGGGAAGATTCTTCTTCGGCCTGCACGGCCAGGGCGGAACGGCTCTCGGCGAATTCAGGAACCATTTGGCCGGCGGTTTCGGAGGATTCCATCTGGAATTCCACTACGCACCCGTCCGCGCGTCTCATTTCGACGTCGGCCTTTCCTTCGGATTCAACATTTACGGCATCGAACGCTATGAGGACTATTTCAGCTCGCGCAACGCCGATTTCTGGATCGACATGACGACGACGAACAGCATGCTTAACGGCCTCCTTTCGCTCCGTTGGCGCCTCGGGAGGGGCGTCTTGCAGCCCTATGTCGAAGGGCTGGTCGGGTTCGGGATCATCCGGACCGAGACTTCGGCCGACGACAACGGCGACGCCTGGGATCAATTCCGGACGGAAAACCTCAGCGATTCCTACGGCGTCTATGGGGCGGGCGCGGGAGTCATGATCGTCGTTTTGAGGGTTCAAGGGTTGGAGGGCCGGAAAATCATGGAGGGGATGATCGACGTCCGCGGCCGCTATCTCAAGGGGGGCCGGGCGGAATTTCTCCTCGAGGGAGGAATACGGCGCGAGGAGGGCCTCCTGGTTTATGACATCCGCGAATCCCGAATCGACGCCTGGACGATCCTGGCGGGATTTCTATTGAGGTTCTAGCGGTTCGGCGTTTCTCTCGTTCGCCGGCCGACATTTCCGGCAGAGGGGGCGGGGCTGTCCGGCGGAAAAGACGTTCAGCGGAAGGGAAACAGTGCCCAAGGAGGACTTCATGAAACCTTACGTGACGGCGGCCGATATCGAATCCAAGGCCCGTTCCTGGCTGGAACGGATCCGTCCTTACAATCAGCACGCCATGCGGTTGAACCCGGAGGCGTCGGCCCTTCTCGTGGTGGACATGCAGCGGTTTTTCCTCGACGAGGCGTCCCCCACCTTCACCTGCGGCGCAGCGGCGATCCTCCCCGGCGTGAAGCGCCTCATGGACACTTTCCGCCGGGCGAACCGTCCCGTCGTCTTCACCCGGCACGTCCACCATCCCGGCGGCCTCGACTTAGGGATCATGGGCTGGTGGTGGAAGGGCAAGTGCCTGGAGGGCAGCCCGGAGAGCGAAGTCCATCCCGAGCTGGCCCCGCTGCCGGGCGAGAAAGAAATCCTCAAGCACCGTTACTCGGCCTTCTACAACACGGATCTGGAGACCGTGCTCCGCTGCCTGAAAATAGAGGATCTCGTCGTCGCCGGGATCATGACCAACCTGTGCTGCGAATCCACGGCCCGGGACGCCTATTACCGCGACTACCGCGTTTTCTTCCCGGCGGATGGAACCGGGGCGGTCAGCGAGGACATGCACCTGGCGAGCCTGCTGAATCTTGCCTTCGGATTCGCCCATGTGACGACCTGCGCGGATATCGCCGGGCAGCTGCCGCCGAGTCCGCCGAAATAGCCTGGGCATGCCGGTGAAGGAGGCGCCAATGACCGGATCCGGCGCCCCCTCGCACGAAGACACACAAAAGCGACACGGCGGATTTTTTTTCGGCCGGCCGGGCTTACGATTTTTTTAAAACAGCGATCGGCGGCTCTTCTTCGCCGAGTATCTTCAGGAATTCTTGTAGAAGGTTCTCGATTTTCTTCTTTTCGGTCGTCGGCCCCTTGATCTTGGCCACGGCTGTTCCCGTCTTGTCGTCGAATTTCGACTCGAGAGTGAATCCCTCGGGCAGACGGCCCCTCATGTTCTCGACGGCCTGGTCGAAAGCCTTGCGTTCGGCGTCCTTCAAACCGACCTTGACCACGGAGGCGGTCATGCCCGTGCCGCTCTCGTCCGTGATCGTGGTGACCGTGATCTCCCGGATCTCTTTCAAGCCTTCATCCGTCGAACCTTCGCTGTTTTTTTTCGCGATGGCGTAGGCTTGAGGCAGGCGTTCTTCGGCCTTGAGTTTTTCAGACAGCTTTTTGAGGGATTCCTCCAGCTTGGCGAGGGTTTTTTCCTGGATGTCGATCTTGACGGCCAGATCGGACTCGAGGTTCTCGAAGACGTCCTGGAGTTTTTTCTGCAGCTGGGGTTCTTCAACGGCCGCCAGCGCGGAACGGTATTTTTCCAGGACTTCCCGGAGACCCATGTCTTTCCAATCGATCGCCTCGAGGCTTTCCCGGACTTGTTCGAGCATTTCGCGGACCTGAGATTCGTTGAACTCCAGATTAAAGGAGTGGGGAAGCCTGAGGGCCTTGGACAAGGCCAGGGACTTGGCCTTGCCCGCTTTGTCCAGGACAAAGATGTCCACGTCCGTGTCGCCTTCCCTGATGATCTTCACATGAGGCTCGGTGACGACGCGAATCTCGCGCTTCTTTTTACCCTTGTCCTTTTCCGTGACCAGGAAGAGCGGCCTGCCGCCCTCGAGCACGATCGTTTTCCCCTCAACCGTCGTCGAGGGGGCCTTCACTTCAAGGCGGACATCTCCTTTGACGGTCAGCACTTCCTTACCCTCGGAGAGGACGACGAGCGAGCGCTCCGGCTCGTTGATCTTCTTTAAGATCACGGGCGAATCGAGGGTCATCCTGTTCTCTGTCTCGCCTTCGGTGACGACAAGTTCGACCGCGTCGGATTGGTCGCCTCCGGTCGTCACGACAACCGTTTTTTCGGCCTTCTTCTTGGCGGGTTTTTCGTCTTCCTTGACTGCCTGTTTCTCCTGGGCGGCGGCCGCGGGGGCCGGGCCGGAGCCGGGCATCGCCTCCGCGAGGAGGACGGCATCGCCGCCGGTCTCCGTCCGGGCCGCGGACGGCCGGGCCGTGCCGACGAAGATGACGGCCAGAACGACCGCCAGGGACATCATCATTTTGGCTTTCATGGTGACCTCCTTGAAAGTGAGTTTTTGTCTCAATATGGCGAACAGCCTGTCGTTGATCCCGGATTTTTCGAAAAGGCCCAGGAGCGCGATCGAAGGGCCGAGCAAGCCTCCCCGGCGCTTCTGGAAGGACAGGAGATGGGCGGCGTAGGCGGAGGGCTTGACGCCGGACCGGAGAACCCATTCGTCGCAGGCTTTCTCCTGCTCCTTTTTCATCTTCCCCAGAACGATCCACGTCAGGGGATTGAACCAGAAGAGGGCCAGGCTGAGGCGGACGAGGATCATCACCAGAAAATCGGCTCTTTTCACGTGGGACAGCTCGTGAAGAAGCGCGGTGGAGCGCCGGCGCTCCTCCCATGACCGGGCTTCCTCGGGCATGAGGATGACGGGCTTCCTCCATCCCCACGTGAGGGGCACGGCGACCCGGGGATGGCTCTTCAGCACAACCCGTCTCCCCAGCCTGATGAGGGACAGGAATCGTTCGAGAAGCATCCGCCAGGCGGAGTCATCGAGGGATTTTCCTTCCCTTGTCAGCCGCGAGGCTTCCCGGAGGCCGAAACCCATTCTCAGCAGGATGAGGAGCAGCCCGGCCGTCCACGCGGCCAGAAGCAGGAATCCCGTGAGGCGGCCGGCGGCGAAGCTTTCGGCGGCGCCGGGCCGGAGTGCCGCGTCGTTCCCGGCAAGCGTCGAGGCGGACCCGGCGGGGGAGATTTGGCTCAGGACGTTTACCGGACCGAAAGAGCTTTCTTCGAGGAGGAGACGTTCTTCTCCTTGAGCGGGTATCAGGGATATTCCGGCCGGCCGGGAGGGGAGGAAGGGCGTCTCCCAGCCCGGAAACAGGAAGGAAAGAACGGGAATGAGGAGGAGACCGATGAGGGAGAAGGAAAGAATGAAATGCCTCAGGGATGCGGACCGCCCGCGGAGAAAAGCCGCGGCCAGAAGCGCCAGGGACAGGACGGCCGCGCTTTTGAGGGCGAATTCAATGACCAGACCCAAGAGTCCGCTCCCCACCGTCCAGGACACGGCTATCTCCCTTCTTTCCGGGCTTTTTGGATCAACGCCGCCAGGCGGCGGTAATCCTCCTCCGAAAGGCGCTCCTCGGACATATCGAGGAGCGCGGCCACGACATCCTCCATGGAGTCGTCAAAGAAGGTCCGGAACACATGGCTGAGGGCGTTTTGTCTCGCCTTTTCGCGCGAGAGAGTCGGGGTGAAGACGTAACGGGGGCCTTCCCGACGGTGCCTCAGGTGACCTTTTCTTTCGAGCACCCGGAGAAGCGCCCGGACGGCCGAATAGCTCGGCGGGTTGGGGAGTTGGGCGAGGACCTGAAAGGCGCTGGCCTCCTTCATTCCGTAGATGATGTCCATGATCTGCCGTTCCCGCCGGCTGAGGTTCTTCTGGCCCCGCATGGGCTCCTCCTCGGCTAAAGGACATAAATGCTAAATATTTAGCATGCTAAAAATATAGCACCAGAACCGTCCGTTGTCAAGCGGAAATGCTGTTTTTTTAACATATAGTCTTCCAACGACCGAAACCGGGAAAAAGTTGCTTTCCGCGCGGAGCGGCCGGCCGGGATATTTGTCCCTGAAGTTTCTTTCGGTCCGGTCGCTCATAGCCCGGTCCTCCACGGCCGCGATCCGCACCTCTTCCTTCAGGAAGCTGTATTTCCGCTCAAAGCGGTCTTCATGCCGGCTTCCCGCCCATCGTTACGATTATTAAGACCGCCAGGAGCTGTCGCCAGAACGGCTCGGCGACGTCGTCTACCGCCTATTCTTTGCCCGCCGCCTTCCTGCGCCACGCGGCGACGGCCTGCTCGAGCGACGGATCGAGCTCGACGGCTTGTTTGAAATCGGCGTCGGCTTTCGCGGCGTTGTCATCGGCCGCCCATGCCTGCCCGCGGAAGAAGAGTGCCTGCGCCTTGTCTTTCGGGTCGATGTTCACGACCACAGCCAAGTTCAAGTCCGCTAAGGCCCCCTTCACATCGCCCCTCTGCAGTCGAATCCTGCCGCGGGGAAGGTAGCTCGCGGAATCGGCGAAGGGCGGCGGGTATCGCAGCGCGGCATCGAACTCGGCAAGAGCCGCGTCCAGATCCCCGCGTTCCATGAACACCAGGCCCCGGCCGCGGTGGGCCCTGGCTCCGTACAGGTTCTTCGCCTTGATCTCCAACACCCGGTCGAAATCGGCCAGGGCGTCGTCGTGCCGGCCGAGCGCGAACCGCGCCATCCCCCGGTCGAAGCGCCACGTTTGCTTGTCCGGTTCCAAACGGATGAGTTCATCGTAGTCGGCCGCCGCCTGCGCCCACTTTCCGTTCCGGGCGCAGATCTCGGCTCTCGCGGAGCGCAGCGAGGTGTTGTCCGGCGTGATCGAGATCGCCTCGGTCAAGAGGGCAATCGCCCCGGCGTTGTCCTTCCGCTCGAGCTCTTTCCGTGCGAGCTGGTGGAGCACGCGCGCCTTGCTCTGTGCGTATCTTTCTTTTCGCCCCGGGTCCGGGTCGAGGGCGATCGCCCGGTTCAGGTCGTCGAGGGCCCGGGTGTAGTCCTTCGACTTCTCATAGGTCCATGCCCGGCCGCTGTGGATTTTGGCCTTGGACGCCGGAGGCGGAGGCGCGTGCTTGGGCCCCGCGCCGGCGTGCAGTTCGAGCGCCCGGTCGTAGGCCCGGATGGCTTCGGAGAGCTTGCCCCGCGCGGTCAGGACCGCCCCGCGTCCGAAGTGCGCATCGGTCGATTGAGGGTCAAGTTCCAGCGCTCTTTCGAAGTCGTCCAGAGCGGCTGCCGCGTCGCCTACTGATCCGCGGGCGAGACCCCGGATGGTGAAGGCGTACGCCTGGTTCGGGTTCAGCGACAGGGCGGCGTCGCAATCCCGGATGCGCGCTTCCGCTTCCGCTCCGGGGCGGTACACGGCCCGGCTGACCAGCGCGGCGGCCAGCATCTCCCGCTTCGTGAGGTCCCGAAGATACACGCCCCGCGCTGCGGTCCCGGGCGGGATGCCGTACTCCTCGATGTAGTATCGGTCGGGGTGGCCGATCCTGTTCTGATCGAGATTGATGCGGGTCCGTCCGTCATGGAAGCGGACGAAAAGGTGTCCGGGGGCGGCAACGCCGCAGAGCGGCAGGCCGAGACGCTGTCCCAGGGCGACATACAGCGTGGTCCAGCTCTCGCAGTTGAAGGTTTTCGTGTCGAGCGCCCGGTTTAAAAACCGGGCGCTGTCTTCCTGCTGGTTGTAGCGGAACTTCCGCTCGCCGAGCAAGTACGCGCCTATGGCCATCAGCATCTTCATGGGGTCGTCCAGACTTTCGATCTTCGGCCGCAGGGCGGTTGCCATGGCGTCCAGTTCGGCGACGTAGCGGTCGACGTCGAGGTCCGGATACAAGCCCCGGGCGATGAGCAGCGTTCCGCGCCCGACGTCGATCCGCTCCTCGGGGAGAGCCAGGTACGTTTGCTCCTCCCGTGCGGCGTCCGGCGCGGCCGCGGCCGGCGCCGCCTGCCCGCAGGACGTCACCGCGGCCGGCATGCCCGGGGCCCTGGCTTTCGGCAGCGAATCGGGCATCGGATCGGCCGCTTTGCCCTTGCGGTCCCGCCACGCGCGCAGCAGCTCCGCGATGTCCGCCGTTTTCGGGTCGCGCGACGCGTTTTCGAGGGCCGTGCGGCCGTCTCGGCCCCGGCTTCGCGCCGTCATATCAGCGCCGGCCTTGAGCAGGGCCTCTACTATCTCTTTGTTTCCGGGCCTGACGGCCAAGAGCAGGGGCGTATAGTCGCTTGAGTCCATGACGTTGACATTCGCGCCGGCGGCGAGAAGCGCCTTGACGGCGCCCGCGTAGCGCAGGTACGCCGTGCGGTGAAGCGGAGTCCTGCCGAGCTTGTCACGGGCTTCCAGGTCGGCGCCGGCGGCCGTCAACAGCTCCACCACCCGGCCCCGGCTGGCCCAGTGCAGCGGGGTATCGAGGTAGGAGGAGACGGCCTTCGGGTCCGCTCCCTTCTCCAGCAGGAGCTTGACCGTGTCGATGGCGCCGCGCCATGCGGCGTAGAACAGCGGCGTCACCCGGCCGTCGTCCCTGGCGTTCACATCGGCGCCGCGATCCAGGACGATCCGGACGACGGGCGTGGTGCAGGTGCCCGCCGCCAGGTGCAAAGGGGTCTCCTTGCCCCGTTTTGCGGTGACGTCAACTCCGGTGGCCAATATGGCGCGCGCGGCGACTTCGCTTCGGCCTCCCAGCGACCACATGAGCAAGTCCCGGCCGTAGCGATCCCGAGCGCCCAGGCTCCATGCCTTCAGATAGTCCGCCTCGGCCTGCTCCAAGTTGCCCCGCTTCTCCTGGGCCCATCCGCGAAGCGCGTACGCCCAGCCGTTGCCTGAGTCCCGCCCGATGACGGCCGTGCAATCGGCGATGGCCTTCTCGGGCTGGTTCAGGAGGCAGAGAGCGTAAGCCCGTTCCAGCAGGGCGGGCGCAAAGCCCGGCGCAATCTCAATGGCTCGGGTGAAATCCTGGACCGCCTTGTCCGGTCGCTTGTCGTCGGCGTACTCCCGGCCGCGATACAGGTGGGCTTCCTCGGGCTTTTCGAGCTTGAGCAGCTCGGCGAACGCGCGCGCATGGTCGGGGTCGTCGCTCAACGCGGATTTGAATGCCTTGCGCGCTCCGGCGAGATCGCCTTCGCTCCTGAGCTTCATCCCCCACGCGTAGGGATCCAGGTCCCATTCTTCCCATTCTTGATCGTCCCATTGGGTGGCCCAGCCGCACATCGTTAAACCGGCGGCCGCCGCCAGGAAGAAAAACAGCCGCAGCGTCTTCGAACATTGAATGCTCATGCGTCAATCCTCCTAAAGACGGGTTTTGGCGCGCAAGTGATCAAAAAAGCCCCTCGCAGGCGGAGCGGGGATAGGCCTGCCGGCGCCGGACTGAAGGAGAGCCACGATGCTCAGAAAATAGCCGAGGGGGCGGGGTGTGTCAAGGTGCCCCGCCCCTTGACCGGCCGGAGAAGATATTTCCGGAAACGTCCCCCAACAAAAGACTCCAATCGGAAAGCGTTCACAGGGAGCGGAATCGTTTCAGTTGTCATTATGCCCGCTGATTTGAGAGAATATCACATCGGCGGTGAGGACGTCCGAAGGAGGTCATGATGCCGAAACCGATTCTCTTGGGATACGCGAGCCGCTACGGCTCGACGCGCGAGGTCGCCGAAGCCGTCGCGGTGATCCTGAGCGACAAAGGGTTGGAGGTCGATCTTCAGCCCCTGCGGAAAGTGCGGTCGCTCGACGGGTATCGAGCCGTCGTGCTGGGCGCGCCCCTCTACATCGGGCGCTGGCTCAAGGACGCGAGGCGTTTTCTGTCGCGGCACAGGGAGGCCCTCGCCAAGCTGCCGGTCGCGCTTTTCACGCTCGGCCCGCTTAAAAAAGACGAGAAGGATTGGGCGGACGTGCAGGCTCAGCTCGACAAGGTGCTGGCCAAGCATTCCTGGCTCAAGCCGGTCGCCTCGGAGCTTTTCGGCGGCAAATTCGATCCCGCCAAGCTCCGATTCCCCTACAAGCTGCTTGTAACCCTGCCGGCCAGCCCCCTCCACCGGATGCCGGCCAGCGACGTGCGGGACTGGGAGAAGATTCGCGCCTGGGCCGCCGGCCTGGCGCGGAAGCTGTAGCCCGGGCGAGGGGACATCGCTCCTGGCGGACCAACCTCCATTTTTTGGGCGAGCTTTAAAGACTCGGCATCGACAATGCGCTGCCCCTCGAGAGAGCGGGTCACCGTGTTCTTCGAGTCCTGCGGCCTTTCCCTCGAGGATCGGCGGATCTTCATCGCGGGATCAGAACTTGATCCGTAAACCCGCCGTGATTTCGTGGGCCTTGACGGCCCCCGTAAAATTGCCGGAGTCAGAGATGCCCGCCCGCAGGGGCGCGTCGTCGGTTCCCATGTTCAGGTACCTGTAGCCGACCTTCAGGCCGAAATGGTTTGTGGGCTGGAGCTCGAGGCCGGCCTCGAGCTGCCAGGCCATGTTCGTCTGCTCGATGCTGCCCTCGACGACGGTGTCGTCGGTCGTCATTTTGGTCATCGCCGCCCCGATCCCCGCTCCGATGTAAGGGGATAGGGCGTAATCCGGGAACGGGCTGACGAAGACGGAGAACATGAGCCCGTAGGCGTCGAATTCCGTTTCGTAATAGTAATGTTCGAACATATCGACATAGCTGTCGGTCGTATAGGCCAGCCCGCCTCGGTAGTGAAAGCCGAAATCAAGGCTGAAGACGCCGCCGACTTCCAGACCGAGATGGGCTCCTCCGCGGAAGACATTGTCGGCGGCGGAATCCTTGTTATTGAATCCCCCCTGAGTGTTGTAGCCTCCGGCCGTCAGGGTGCTGAAAGAATAGACGCCCTCGGCCGCGATATAGAACTTGACGTTCCCCGCCGCCCGGGCCGGAGACAATCCCAGCATGCCCACGCCCAGGCACAATCCCAGACAAACCGCGGTTTTCAACTTATTCATGTGTTTTTCTCCCCTTCGTTTCCTTCTTCGGGCCGCTCAGGGCGGCAGAAGAGAAGAAGTCTTTGAAATCAAGATACCTCCGGAGAGTGACCGTGTCAATCGGTTTCGGGGAAATTGGGGGCAAGAGGGGGACACTACACCCAACAGAAACACCAAGCCTTCATGCATGTCAAACAGGAATGATGTTTCCCCAATTGATCTGTTTTCTTTTCTAGACTATTGATGCACCCTCAAATTTATGTAAAATAATATCAAGCAGGAAGGAGATGATGATCAAAAACAAAGCATGGGTCGTGGGTTTCCTGGTTTCGGTCCTGATGATTTCCGGCTCCTCCCTGGAGGCCAAGGGGAAGATCGAGTTCAGCTTCCACTACGGCTCCTGGAGCGTGAACCTGCTCCGCTCGGTCATCGAGGGAATTATGAGCGACATGGTCGAAGACCAGTTCAGGACGCAGATCCTAGAGGACATCCAGGCCGACCATCCGGAATACGAGGAAGCCGGCTACAGCCAGACGGTCGGTTTCGATTCCGGCGGCGACAACCTCGGATTCGAGGCCCGCTGGTACCCGGGCGGACAGTCCGGTTCATTCAGCTTCGGACTGGGGGTGGAGAGGGTCAAGATGCGCTTCACCCTGGAGGAGATCCGGGCCCGGCTCGATCTCCAGGACACGACGTCGCCGGACACGGCGAGCATGGAGGCCGATATCAACGGCGAGCTCGCCCTCCAGCCCCTGGCCGTCCTTCTGGATTTCCGGTGGGACATCATGCCCTCCTCGCGGATCCGGCCGTTCATCAGCTTCGGGGGCGGGGTCAGCACTCCCTCGGCCATCGACAACCTGGAGCTGTCCTATTCCTACCGCGGCGAGCTGACCGCCACGGGAGAAGATCCGGAAACATACGAAGACTCGGCGACAAAAACCGGCAAGGAGCTCAAGGAGGACATGGAAGCCGAGGGGGAGGAATTCCCTCTGAACGTCGTGCCTTTTCTCTATCTGGGATTCGGGATCAAGGGCGTCGTCACGGACAACATCCACCTTCTGGTCGAAGGGGCGATCCTCGACGGCTTTGTCCTGCGCGCCGGCCTGGCGATCAGGTTGTAACGGCACGTGTATTGCTCCGCGGGGACAAGGTCAGCGATCGTCTATTTGTATCTGCGCTCGCTTGGATATGAGAACGTGCGCATCGCGCCCAGCAATTACGAGGCGCTCACCTCTTTGCTCATGCCGGCAAAGCTGTACAAGGCCATCGCCTCGCGCAAAGCCGAACAGAAATAAGGGCGATTGGAATGCCCGTCTGGATTGTCGCCGCCATCATTTTCATTCTCTCGGTCGTCATGATCATGAGCGGCCGCGGCGGAGGCAACTTTTATGTGGCTGCGCTTGTTCTCTCGGGCGTGGCCATGCACGCGGCTTCCACCACCAGCCAGTTCATTTTGTTTGTCAGCGCGCTGATGGGCGCCGTCGTCTATGGGAAGGCGAAGACCATGTCGTGGCCGCTTGTGCTTTTCTTCGGCGGCCTGAACGCCTCGCTGGCTTTTGTCGGCGGTTTCAAGGCCCACGGGTTCGGCGGGATGACCCTGAAAGTCATATTGGCCGCCCTGTTGTTCATCGCCGGAGTCGCCATGCTGTTCCCCGAGAAACAGGCCGCAAAGGCCGCTGTTTCACGGTTCGGCTTTTGGAATATCCGGGACGGCGGCAACCGCTATGTCGTTAATCTGTGGATTGCCGTCCCCTTGACGATGATAACCGGGTTTTTCTCCGGAATGGTGGGGATCTCAGGGGGCTCCTTTCTGGTGCCGCTGATGGTGGTCGGGTGCGGCGTGCCCATGCGCACGGCCGTCGGCACGGCGACGACCATGCTGGCGGCGACAGCCTTCATGGGATTTGCCGGCCATACTCTGCATGGCGGTTTTGACCCGGCGCTGGCAATCCCCTGCGGAGCGGCGGCCATTGCGGGCGGTTTTATCGGAAGCAAAATCGCCCTCAAAACAAAGCCGAAAAGCTTGAAGACCATTTCCGGAATTCTCACCATTATTGCCGCCATAGCCATGTCGGCGAACGCGCTTTCCGGCAAGTGATTTCCAGCGCGCTTCG